>NZ_JBJHAJ010000020.1:0-75261 GCF_054051015.1 Blastococcus sp. SYSU DS0616 | reverse complement strand
CCCCCCCCCCCCCCCCCCCCCCCCCCCCCCCCCCCCCCCCCCCCCCCCCCCCCCCCCCCCCCCCCCCCCCCCCCCCCCCCCCCCCCCCCCCCCCCCCCCCCCCCCCCCCCCCCCCCCCCCCCCCGCGTCAGGCGATCGCGCTGCGCTGCACTCGGACCCAGCCGGCCACCAGGGGCGCGAGCAACCACAGCGCCGTCGACGTGCCGACCTGCAACCACCCCTGACCGTCGAGCTCGCCGAGGTACATCGGGCCGGTGGTCGTCGTCAGGTCCAGCCAGTCGCGCACCCAGTCCAGCGCCGCGACAGTGCTCACCAGCACGGTGAACGCGGTCGGGAGGGCGAAGTACAGGACGATCGCCAGCGGCGAGCTCAGCAGCAGCAGGCCGAAGGCGACGCCGACGAGGACGTTGAGCACCTGCACGAGCAGCACCTGGACGACCTGGTCGACGTCGACCGACCACGAGGTCGGGTCGTCGGTCAGCACCGGGGTGAGGGCTGCCGCGAGGGCCGCGGCCGCCGCGCTGGCCAGGACGCCGAGCACGCCCAGGAGCACCGCCGCCCCGAGCTTGGCGACGATCACGCGGGAGCGCTGCGGCACGAGGGCGAAGGTGGTCAGGGCCGTGCGCTGCGACCACTCACTGGTGACCAGCAGGATGCCGACCACCGGCAGCAGCAGCGCCACCGGCAGCTGGGCGGCACCCAGGTACTCGGCGAACGTCTTCTCCGGCGCCTCCCCGAAGAACAGGATGAGGCCGGGGACGACGAGGGCGAGCAGCGCCACGACCAGGAGCAGCCACGCGCCGGCGCGGGTGTCGCGAGCCTTGCGCAGCTCGACGGCGACGAGCGTGGGCAGCGAGGGGGGCGGCACCTCGACGACGGGGAGGGTCGCGGTCACGAGCGGGCCTCCTGCACCGGAGCATCGGTCGGGACGGCGGCTCCGCCGTCGCCCGCGTGGGTGAGCGAGCGGAAGAGCTCCTCCAACCCCGCGCCCGAGGCGGCCCGCAGCTCCAGGAGGGGAATGCCGGCCCGGGCTGCCGCGATCCCCACTGCCTCCGCGTCGGCGCCGGCCAGCAGGGCGCCGTCATCATCCGTCTCGACCCGGACCCCGGCCGTGGTCAGCGCTCGCTGCAGCGCCTCGCGCTCACGGGCCCGGACGACGGTGCCCGCGCCGGCCAGCAGCTGCTCCTTCGCGCCCGCAGCGACGAGCCGGCCGCCGGCGATGACGACCAACCGGTCGGCGACGGCCTCCACCTCGCGCAGCAGGTGCGAGGACAGCAGCACCGTGCCGCCGCGGTCGGCGAACCCGCGCAGCAGGCCGCGCATCCAGAAGATGCCCTCCGGGTCCAGCCCGTTGGCCGGCTCGTCGAGCACGAGCACCCGCGGGTCACCCAGCAGGGCTGCGGCTATCCCCAGACGCTGCCGCATGCCGAGGGAGTACTTGCCCACCCGCTTGCCTGCCGCCGGGCCCGCCAGCCCCACCAGCTCCAGCACCTCGGCGACCCGGGTGCGCGGGACGCCGAGGACCATGGCCGAGAGGGTGAGCACCTCGTGGCCCGTCCGCCCGGAGTGCTGTGCCCCGGCGTCGAGCAGCACACCGACCTGCCGTCCGGCGTTGGGCAGGTCGCGGTAGCGACGGCCGGCGATCGTGGCCGAACCGGCGGTCGGCTCGGCCAACCCGCACAGCGCCCGCAGCGTGGTGCTCTTGCCGGCCCCGTTCGGCCCGAGGAAGCCGGTCACGGTTCCGGGCGGGCAGCTGAAGGACACGTCGGAGACGGCCAGCTGCGTGCCGTACCTCCGGGTCAGGTTCTCGATCTCGATCACGCGCTCACCCTCGCGCGCCGGGCCCTGCGGCCACATCGGCCACGGGTCGGGAACCGGCCGACTTCCGTCGCCCCTCGGCGGGGGTGGCACCGACCTTCGTCGGTGCCACGAGGCGCTCCCCGCCCGTAGCCTGACCCGGTGAGCACGGCGATCGGGCAGGCACGGAGCGGACCCGCGGGCGTGGACCACCCGTCGTTCGTCCCGGCTCGGCTGCTCGCCGACTCCCTCTCCCCCGACGCGGGTCCGGAGCGTCCGCGTGGCCGGGTGCGCCGCTCGCTGCGGGACTGGGTCGTCGACCTCTCGCTCTTCGTGCTGTCGGTGGGCCTGGGGTTGGTCTTCGTCGGCGAGGCCCTGAGCCGCCCGTCACCACCGCCGGACGGGCTGCTGCTCGCCGACCTGGTAGCCGGATCGCTCGGCTGCGCCCTCCTCTGGGGCCGTCGCCGGTGGCCCGTGGCGGTCGCACTCGTGCTGGCGCTCCTCGGGACGTTCTCCGACATGGCCGGGGTCGCGATCCTCATCTCCTTGTTCACGGTGGCCGTGCACCGTGCCTGGCCGAGCGTGCTCGGGGTCGCGGCGGTGAACCTCGCGTCGCTCGCCGTCTACGTACGGCTCCGCCCGGATCCCGACCTCTCCCCGCTGGTGCTCGCCGGTCTCGTCGTCGTGGCCACCGCCGCGGTGGTGGCCTGGGGCATGTTCGTGCGGGCGCGGCGCCAGCTCGTGGTGTCGCTGCGCGACCGTGCCGTCCGCGCCGAGACCGAGCAGCGGCTGCGCGTCGAGCAGGCGCAGCAGCTGGAGCGCACCCGCATCGCCCGCGAGATGCACGACGTCCTGGCCCACCGGCTCTCGCTGCTGAGCATGCACGCCGGCGCTCTGGAGTTCCGGCCCGATGCGCCACCGGCTGACGTCGCCGCGGCGGCCGGGGTCGTCCGGGCCAGCGCCCGCCAGGCCCTGGAGGACCTGCGGGAGGTGATCGGGGTGCTGCGCGAGTCGGCCGAACCGGGCGCCGTGGAGCGGCCTCAGCCGACGCTGGGGGACCTGCCGGCCCTGCTCGAGGAGTGTCGGCAGGCGGGTCTGCGGGTGCGGGCCCGCTACCGCCTCCCGGACCCGGCGCGCGTTCCGTCGTCGGCGGGGCGCGCGGCCTACCGCGTCGTGCAGGAGGCGCTGACCAACGTCCGCAAGCACTCGCCCGGCACCATCGCCGACGTGCTGGTCGAGGGAGCCGAGGGCTCAGGGCTCGCCGTCGAGGTGCGCAACCCGCCGTCGATCGGCGGCGACGCGCCCGCACCGCTGCCGGGCAGCGGGACCGGCCTGGTGGGCCTGCTCGAGCGGGTCAGCCTGGCCGGGGGCACGCTCGAGCACGGCTGGAGCGCCGACGGGCAGTTCCGCCTGCGCGCCTGGCTGCCCTGGGCCCCGCCGGCCGGGTCCGCGTGACGGGGGTGGCCGGAGCCGCGGGGGCCGACGTCCGGGTCCTGGTCGTCGACGACGACCCGCTGGTGCGCGCCGCGCTGGCGATGGTCCTCGGCGGCGCACCGGGCCTGACGCTGGTCGGTGAGGCGGCCGACGGCGACGAGGTGCCGGCAGCGGTGACGTCGGGGGCGCCCGACGTGGTGCTCATGGACATCCGGATGCCACGCGTCGACGGGCTGGCCGCCACGGAGCAATTGCAGCTGCGCACCGACCGGCCGCAGGTGATCGTGCTGACCACCTTCGACGCCGACGACCACGTGCTGCGTGCGCTGCGGGCCGGGGCCAGCGGCTTCCTGCTCAAGGACACACCCCCGGCGGCGATCGTCGACGCCGTCCGCCGGGTCGCCGACGGTGAGCCGATGCTCTCCCCCACCGTCACGCGGCAGCTGATGGCGCACGTCGCTGCGGCGGTGGCGCCCCCCGACGTGGCCGGCGAGCGCGCCCGTGCGCTGCTGACCGCGCTGAGCGAGCGCGAGCACGAGGTCGCCCTCGCGGTCGGGCGAGGGCTCTCCAACGCCGACATCGCTGCGGAGCTCTACATGAGCGTGGCGACGGTCAAGGCGCACGTCTCCCGGCTGCTGACCAAGTTGGAGGTGGCCAACCGGGTCCAGGTCGCGCTCGTGGTGCATGACGCCGGGCTGCTCTGAGCGCCGTCACCGGCGACGATCAGCCCACTGCCCGCTCGACGAGCGCGGTGATCTCCGCCTCGGCGGCCTCGTCCAGCTCCGTCAGCGCCCAGGAGGTCGCCCACATGCCGCCGTCGTCGAGCGTCGCGGTGTCATTGAAGCCGAACACCGAGTACCGGATCCGTCCATCTGCCCGCTGCGGAAGAAGCACACCACCTTCCCGCCCCGGGCGTACGCGGGCATGCCGTACCAGAGCTTGGCAGCCAGCTCCGGCGCGGCCACGGTGACGACGGCGTGCACCCGCTCGGCGAGCGCGCGGTGGGGCGCGGGCATCTCGGCGATCTTGTCCAGCACGTCCTGCGCCTCGGCGGCCGCCTTCCCTGCACCGCGACCGCGCCGTCCGGCGGTCTCCATCTCTGCCGCGCGCTGCTTGATCGCCTCGCGCTCCTCCGTGGACAGCCAGGCCATGGCCGGCTCCCTCCCCATCATCGCGGCGGGCGACCTGCCCGCCCCGATGACGCTGGTGACGACACCGCGGCCCGGGCTTCTCGATTCCTGACGGTCAGGGGCCGGGTTCTCCGGGGCCCCACCGGGGTAGGCGTCCGCGGACCGTGTAACCCGAGCCCCTGGAGGATGCCGTGACCGAGGGACGACCCGACACCGACGAGAGGCGCGAGCCGGGTGGCACGCCTTCCTCCGGCCCGCACGACCTGACCCGGCGGCCGCTCACGCCCGGGACGGGTGACGGGGGCGGAGCGCAGGCGATCCCCGGCGCCTACGAGGCCGACGAGGCGGAGCAGGAACGCGGCAAGGCGGTCAAGCCGGGCAATTGACCTCGGCGGTCCCGGCGCCGGCGCATGCGGTGCCGGCTCCTAGCGCTCCCGCCAGCGACGGCCCTGCAGCCACCACTGCAGCCGGGCGGTGATCCAGGGCAGCAGCAGGTAGGTCATGACCGGCGTCAGCGCGAGGGTCACGGCAAGCACGCGCAGCACCACGTGGACCTCCGCCAGCGCCGCTCCCAGCGTCACGGTGGCCAGCAGGTTCACCGGGAAGAAGACCAGCCAGATGGTCACCGCCTGCTTCCACCGCGGTGGAGCAGCCGGCGCGGGTGCAGGGCGCACCTCCTCCGCGACCGGTGAGTCGAACCAGCCCTCGATGCCGGTGCGCCGCTCGGTGCGGGTGACCTCGGCCAGCCCCTGCGCGGACCGCAACCACCACTGGCGTTCCGAGGAAGCCTCCCAGGCGGCCAACGTGGCCTGGTCGGCGAACCTCACGAGCATGTGCCACTCGTCGGCGTCCCGCCGGGAGCGGACCCAGCCGCCACCGAGGAAGCCGGAGAAGCCCTCCGCCATGCTGAGACCGGCACGGATCCACGCCGTCATCTCGCGCGCGTGCGCCGGGTCGGCGCGCCGCGTGAAGGACACCGTGACCGGGAGGTCGTCCCGCGTGACGGTGCTGGTCGTCGTCATGCCACCAGCATCGCTCGCGACGCGGGCCGGCGGGAGCCCCGCAGCGGTGTGAGCCCTGCCTCGGCCGACACCCCGGCCACTCCCCCGTCACGGCCAGGTCGGTGGGGTTGACTGCCGTCCGTGGAGGTCCTCGCCCGCTTCTGGAGCCGTGTGACGGCGACGGTGCCGGACCAATCGACGACGGTGCTGCTCGCCACGGCCGCGATCGCTGCGCTGCTCGTCCTCTCCCCCGCGCTGTGGCGGCCCGCCCGCAACGTGGTGACGATCGCCCACGAGGGGGCCCACGGGCTCGTGGCGCTCGCGGCCGGGCGGCGGCTGGCCGGCATCCGGCTGCACTCGGACACCTCGGGCCTGACCGTCTCCGCGGGTCGGCCGACGGGCCTGGGCATGGTGCTCACCTGCGCGGCCGGCTACACCGGGCCGGCGCTGTTCGGGCTCGGCGCCGCGGCGCTGCTCTCCGCCGGGCACGCCATCGGACTGCTCTGGGCGCTCCTCGTGCTGCTCGCGCTCCTGCTGGTGCAGATCCGCAACTGGTTCGGGCTGTGGTCCGTGCTCGCCACCGGTGCGGTGGTCTTCGGCGCGACCTGGTGGCTGCCGCCGGCGGGTCAGGCGGGGTTCGCGGCGGTCGCCACGTGGTTCCTCCTGCTGGCCGCGCCCCGCGCCGTGCTCGAACTCCAGCGCGCCCGGCGCCGTCGAGGTGCACGGGACTCCGACGCCGACCAGCTGGCCCGGCTGACCCCGTTCCCCGCGATCGTCTGGGTGGGCGTCTTCCTGCTCGTCGATGTTGGAGCGCTCGTTCTGGGCGCGAGGTGGTTGCTCATCTGAACCACGGCGACAGCTGATCTGTTGTTGGGGATAACGGAAGTGCGTCGCCGTCGCGCCGAGCGCGACGCCACCCGGGGCCCTGGGAGGCGCCCCGGACCGCACTCGGCTGCGGCTGCGGTGACAGAGCTCGCGAGCACCGACCCGCGGCCGGCGGGAGGGGCTCAGCCGCGGGCGCGGCGGCGTGGCTCGCAGCCCGGCGGCTGGTGCACCGGGGCGACCGCAGGGGCGGGCGGAACCTCGAGCACGACGTCGTCGTGGTCGACGCGGACCTGCCGCCCGTGGTGCCTGATGTCCAGCGGGTCCCCGTCGACCAGCCGGTAGGTGGCCCGCTCGCGTTCCACCGTGACGGTGAGCTTGCGTCCGCGGTAGACCACGCGGAACCGCAGCCGGCTGATCCGCTCCGGCAGCCGTGGCGCGAAGGACAGCTGACCGCCGTGATCACGCAGTCCGCCGAACCCGGCGACGGCGACGGTCCACCCTCCGGCCAGCGAGGCGATGTGCAGCCCGTGGCCGGAGTTGTGGTGCAGGTTCTGGATGTCGGTGAGCGCCGCCTCGGCCCAGTACTGGTGGGCGAGGTCGAGGTGGCCGGTCTCGGCGGCGACGACGGCCTGCTGGGTGGCCGACAACGACGAGTCGCGGGTGGTGCGCGCTTCGTAGTAGGCGAAGTCGGCGATCTTCTCCTCGAGGGTGAACGCGTCCCCCCGCAGGTGCAGGGCCATCACCAGGTCGGCCTGCTTGACCACCTGCTTCCGGTACAGCTCGAAGTAGGGGTAGTGCAGCAGCAGCGGGTAGTGCTCCCGCGGCGTCGCCTCGAAGTTCCACTCCTCGTGGTGGGTGAACCCGTCGGACTGCATGTGGACGCCGCGCTGGGTGTCGTAGGGCACCGCCATCAACGACGCCGCCCGCAGCCACTCCGCCACCTCGTCCTCCGTCACCGAGAGCCGGCCGGCCACCGCCGACTGACGGCGCACCGCGGCGGCGGCCTCACGCAGGTTCCGCTGCGCCATGAGGTTCGTGTAGACGTTGTTGTCCACGACGGCGGTGTACTCGTCGGGCCCGGTCACCCCGTCGATCCGGAAACCGTGCTCGGGGTCGAAGTGCCCCAGCGACGCCCAGAGCCGGGCGGTCTCGACGAGCAGCTCCGTGCCGTAGTCCCGGTCGAAGGCGTCGTCGAGGGTGGCGTCGTAGTAGCGGACGACGGCGTCGGCGATGTCGGCGTTGATGTGGAAGGCGGCGGTGCCGGCCGGCCAGTAGCCCGACGTCTCCTCGCCCCTGATCGTCCGCCATGGGAACGCGGCACCGCGCAGACCGAGCACCCGGGCCCGCTCCCGGGCGAGGCCCAGCGTGGTGTGCCGCCAGATGAGCGCGTCCCGGGCAGCGTGCGGTGCGGTGTAGGTGAGCACCGGCAGGACGTAGGTCTCGGTGTCCCAGAAAGTGTGCCCGTCGTAGCCCGGACCGGTCAGCCCCTTGGCCGGGATGGCCTGCCGCTCGCCGCGCAGCCCGGCCTGCAGGACGTGGAACATGCCCACCCGCACGGCCTGCTGCAGCTCGTCGTCCCCCTCGATCTCGACATCGGCCTCGTCCCAGTGCTGGGCCAGCAGTTCGCGCTGTTCCCGCAGCAGGCGCTCGAAGCCGGCCAGCTTCGCCGTCGCGAGCGCGGCCTCCACCTGGTCGCGCAGCGCTGCGCTGGAGCGGCGCGACGACCAGCCGTAGGCGAGGAACTTGACCAGCTTCAGCGACCCGCCGGGCGGGATGCGGGCGGCCAGGGTGTAGCGGGCGAGGTCCCCGGCGGCCTCGATGTCCTCGGTGCAGCTGTCGGGGACCTCGATGACGTGGTCCATGCCGGCGGCCATGCGCAGCCGGCTGCGGCGGGTGCGGTGCACGAGCACGGCGCGGCGGCCGCGACCGGCGGCGAGCTCGCACTCCAGCGGGTGGGCGAGGGCGGCGGCGGCGCGCGGATCGCGGTCGCCGTCGGGGGCGCCGTCATCGTTGGCCAGCAGGTCGGACTGCAGCGCGACGTAGAGGTCCCCGAGGTCGTCGGTGACCTCCACCTGGTACTCGATCGCGGCGATCGAGCGCCGGGCCAGGGAGACCAGGCGGGTGCTGGTGACGCGCACGGTCCGGCCGCTGGGCGAACGCCACTCGGTCGACCGCCGGAGCACCCCGGCGCGCAGGTCGAGGGTGCGCCGGTGGTCGATGACCTCGCCGTAGGTCAGGTCCAGTGGTGAGTCCCTCACCAGGAGCCGGATCAGCTTGCCGTCGGTCACGTTGACCACGGTCTGCCCCATCTCCGGGAAGCCGTAGCCGGCCTCGGCGTAGGGCAGCGGCCGCTCCTCGAAGAAGCCGTTGAGGTAGGTGCCCGGGACGACGACCGGCTCCCCCTCCTCCAGCGACCCGCGCATCCCGAGGTGACCGTTCGCCAGGGCGAACACCGACTCGTGCACGCCGAGGCTGTCGCGGTCCAGCCCGACCTCGGTGAGCGCCCAGGGTTCGACCGGGAAGACCGCCCGCCCCTCGGTCACGGCTTCTCCAGCAGCTCGACGAGGTCGGCCACGACCACGTCGGCGCCGGCGTCCCGGAGACCGTCGGCGTGCCCGACCCGGTCGACACCGACGACGTGGGCGAACCCGCCCGCCCGGCCGGCGGCCACCCCCGCCAGGGCGTCCTCGAAGACGACGGCCTCCTGCGGCGGCACGCCCAGGGCGTGGGCGCCGGCGAGGAAGGTGTCCGGGGCGGGCTTGCCCGCCAGCCCCCGCTCCCGAGCGACGACGCCGTCGATGCGGGCGTCGATCAGGTCGGCGAACCCGCCGGCGGCCACCACCTGCTCGCCGTTGGCCGAGGCGGTGACCACCGCGGTGGCCAGGCCCGCCTCCTTCACCGCGCGCAGGTACCGCACCGATCCCTCGTAGACCTCGACACCGTGCTCGGCCAACTCCGCCAGGACCAGCTCGTTCTTGCGCCCGGCCACCCCCTGCACGGTCGCCGCTTCCAGGGGGTCTCCCCGCTCGCCCTCCGGCAGCACGATGCCGCGGCTGGCGAGGAAGTCGCGGACTCCGTCGGCCCGGGGCTTTCCGTCGACGTACCGGTTGTAGTCGTCCTGCGTGAACTCCGGGGCCGCGGGGTCGCGCGACCGCAGGAAGTCGTCGAAGGTCCGCTTCCAGGCCGCCATGTGCACCGTCGCGGTCCGGGTGAGGACCCCGTCGAGGTCGAACAGGCAGGCCCGGACGCCATTCGGGAGACCGACCGATCGGGAGGTGAACACGCCGGCGACGCTACCGGCGACCGGGGACGCGCACGTGTCGGGACGGCGACGGCTGCGTGCCGGCACCGGTCCGACGGGCGCCGTGAGGCGTCGCTGCCTAGGGTCCGACGGGGGGACGCTCCGGCGGACCCGCCAGCCGTCGTACCGCTACCGAGGGAGAGGACCACCATGGCCGACCGGCCCACCCCGCCCAACCCCTACGACTTCCTGCCGCGGGTACCGGGCTTCACCGTGACCAGCAGCGACGTGTCCGACGGGCAGACGATGCCGACGCCCCACGTCAGCGGAGTCATGGGTGCCGGCGGCGAGGACCGCTCCCCGCAGCTGTCCTGGTCGGGCTTTCCCGACGGCACCCGCAGCTTCGCCGTCACGGTCTTCGACCCCGACGCCCCGACGGCCAGCGGCTTCTGGCACTGGGCGGTGGCGAACATCCCGGCGTCGGTGACCGAGCTGCCCTCGGGCGCCGGTGACAAGGACGCCCCGCAGCTCCCCGACGGCGCGGTGCAGCTGCGCAACGACGGCGGCTTCGCCGGGTACGTCGGTGCGGCTCCCCCGGCCGGGCACGGGCCGCACCGCTACTTCGTGGTGGTGCACGCCGTCGACACCGACCGGCTCGACGTCGACGCGAGCACCACGCCGGCGGTACTCGGGTTCAACCTCTTCTTCCACACGCTGGCGCGGGCCACCCTGGTCGTCACCTACGAGCAGGCCTGACCGGTCCGCAGCCGGGCACCTCCGCGCTGCGACGACCCACCGACCAGATGTGATCCAACGTTGAACCGATCCGCGCGCGGTGGGTACCGCGCGGGCATGGCGACGACGTCCTGCGGTCCCCCGGGCGCGACCGGCCCGGCGCGCGAGCCCCACCGGCACCGCGCCGGGCGGCTGGTCACCTCGCTCCCGGCGCTGCTGGTCGCCGTGCTCGTGGCCGCCGTGCTCGCCCCGGCCCCCGCCGGGGCTCGGGGTCCGTCACCGGAGGAGGTCGTCTCCGCCGTGGTGGACGCCTACGAGGTGGCCGGGACGCTCGCCGTGGCGGTGGCCCGGCAACCGGAGCCACCGGGCGACCACTCCCCCCGGTCGGCCGAGGCGGCCGCGGCGCGGATGGCCGCCTACCGCGCGGACAACGGGGAGGCGGCGCAGCGCCCGATCCCCGGGGCGTCGATGGTGAAGCTCTTCATGGCCGCGGACATCCTGCACCGCGCACGGGCGGGTCGCCTCGCGCTGGACCGCGAGGACTTCGCCCTGCTGCAGGCCATGATCCGGCGGTCCGACGATCCCGCCGCCTCGCAGCTGTGGGTGCGGTACGGCGGGCCACGGATGGTGGTCGACGTCGCCGAGCGGTACGGGCTCTCGAGCACCCATCCGCCGGCCGAGGCCGGGCAGTGGGGCCGGACGCTGACCAGCGCCCGGGACCTGGCCCGGTTCCTGACGCTGCTCCCCGCGCTCGCACACCCCGCGGACGCGTCGGCGCTGTTGGCGTGGATGCGGCTGGCGACACCCACGGCGGCCGACGGCTTCGACCAGGAGTTCGGCGTCTTCGGGGCCGTTCCCGGGCGCCCCGCGGTCAAGCAGGGCTGGATGTGCTGCGTCGACGACAACCGCCACCTGCACTCGGTCGGGGTGATCGGGCGCAGGGTGGTGGTCCTGCTCAGCGAGGTCCCGGCGTCGGTGGGCTACGACGAGGCCCGCGCCGCCCTGGACGCCGCGGCGGCCGAGCTGCCCTCGGCCCGGGACTCCTGACCTCCGGGCTCAGTCCTGCGGGAGCTCGGCCACGGCCGTGGTCGCGACGCGGGCGAACCCGATGCGCTCGTACACCCGCGCCACGTCGTCGTCACCGGCAGCCAGGAAGACCAGGTCGGCGGTCTCCCGGGCGTGCGCGGCCAGCGCCGAGGCGACGCCGGCGCCCAGCCCGCGGCCGCGCAGCCGCGGCAGCGTCGCGACCCCGACGATCTCGCTGACCTCGGTGCCGTCGACGTCGACGGGCTGGTGGGAGCCGACCGCGACCGGCTGGCCGTGCTCGATGGCGACCATCATCACCGTCCGGCCGTCGGCGATCCGCTCGCGCAGGACGGCGGTCCGCCGCTGCGCCTCCGCCGACGACTCCAGTGGGACCTCGTGCACGTCGGCGGCGCCGCCGGGGTGGGCGAACGCCAGCGCGGCGACGTGCTGGTAGTGCGGCAGCTCCGGGTCGTCGGCGCCGACCAGGAAGAGCCGGACCCCGGCCGGGAGGACGACGTCGACGGGGTCGGCGGCCACGAGCAGCGGAAGCTCCTCGACGGTCATCCCGACGGCTCGGACGGCGACCCCCACCTCCGGCGAGCACTCCAGGATCCACTCCAGCGCCGCCGGCACCCCCGCGGCCTGCTGCAGCGCGATCGCGGCGCGCACGTCCTCGGCGGTCACCTCGTCGCCGCCGCGGCGCGGGCGGGCCGGATAGGGCCAGGCGGGATCGGCGAGCGGGACGTCCAGCGCCCCGGCGGCCTCGATCCGCGCGTCCGGCTGGGGCGCGGCGGCGAAGTAGCGCTCGATGCACTCGAGCGTTCCCGGACGGGTCGGCACGCCAGAACACTAGACCCGCCCCGGCCTGGCGGGCCCCCGCCCACCCGCCGGCCGCTGCCGGCCACCCGCCCGGGTGACCCCGCGCGCACGCCGCCGGCGGGGTGGACGGCACGATGGGGCGCGTGACGGCTGGCACTCGAGGCTCCATCTCGCCCTATGCGGCGTTCGACCGCGACTCGTGGCGAGCGCTCGCGGCGGGCACGAGCCTGCCGTTGGACGCGGCGGAGCTGGAGGACCTGGCCTCGCTGGGTGACCGCATCGACCTGGACGAGGTGGCCACCGTCTACCTGCCGCTGGCCCGGCTGCTGAGCCTGCACGTGACGGCCAGCCGTCGGCTGTGGGCCGCGCAGAGCGAGTTCCTGGGCGACACCACCGCCAAGGTGCCGTTCGTCATCGCCGTCGCCGGCAGCGTCGCCGTCGGCAAGAGCACCACGGCCCGGCTGCTGCAGACGCTGCTCGCGGCCACGCCGGGCGCCCCCCGGGTCGACCTGGTGACGACCGACGGATTCCTCCTCCCCAACGCCGTACTGGAGGAGCGCGGCCTGCTCGGCCGGAAGGGGTTCCCGGAGAGCTACGACCGCCGGGCACTGCTGCGTTTCCTGGCCGACGTGAAGTCCGGCCGCGAGGAGGTGTTCGCGCCGGTGTACGACCACCAGTCCTACGACATCGTGCCCGGACGGGTGCAGGCGGTCGACCGACCGGACATCCTCGTGCTCGAGGGGCTCAACGTGCTGCAGGCCGGACGCCGCACGGACGGTTCCGCGCCCGACATCTTCCTCTCGGACTTCTTCGACTTCTCCGTCTACGTCGACGCCGCCGAGGCCGACATCCAGCGCTGGTACGTCGAGCGGTTCCTGGCGTTGCGCCGGACGGCGTTCCAGGACGCCACGGCCTACTTCCACCGCTTCGCGGCGCTGACCGACGACCAGGCGCGGGAGACGGCGCTGGGCATCTGGTCGGCGGTGAACGGGCCGAACCTGCGGGACAACATCGCACCCACCCGGTCCCGCGCCCGCCTGGTGCTGCAGAAGTCCGCCGACCACTCGGTCCGCAGGGTCCTGCTGCGCAAGCTCTGACCACGCGACACGCCGCCGGCACCGGCGCACCCACCCGAGCCCGGCAACCGCCAGGGCAGGACCTGACGACCCCGACGAGTGAGACTGTGACCCGCCTCACGTGACCTGGGGGCACCGACGTGCCGACACTGTTGATGTCCGGTGATCGGACAAGTACAGCCAGTGACTGCCGGTGTTCCCCGGCGAAACGGATGTGAGCTCCCATGTGCACCCACCGCACCCCGTGCCCCGAGCCCGCCAGCGAGGCCCGCGACCTCGCCGCCGTGGTGCGCAGCCGCCCCGAGCAGGGGTGGCGGCTGCTCTGCAACGGCGTCGTCCTGTTCGACGACGACGGTGAGCTGCTGCCCGACGGCCAGGCCGTTCCCGACCACCACGTCTGGCTGGCGCCGGAGCCCGTCGGCGCGTAGCCGCCGCCCGCCTCGCGACCCGCGGCGTCGCCCGAGCCCCCCGTCGATCCGGCGGGGGGCTCGGGGCCTCAGCGGGCGGCGCCCACGACGTCGGCGGTGGTTCCCAGGTCGTCGGGCGCCCCCTGTGCCCGGTCGGGCACTGCGCCGGGCACCTCCTGCGGCTCCGGCTCGGCGAACGCCTCCGGCGGCGGGCAGGAGCAGACCAGGTTCCGGTCACCGTAGGCCTGGTCGATGCGGCGCACGGGGCTGAGGTAGCCGCGACCCCGCAGCGCCGGCACGGGGAACACCGCCTCGCTGCGCGGGTAGGGCCGGCCCCACTCCCCCGCCACCATCGACAAGGTGTGCGGGGCGTTGCGCAGCGGGTTGTCCTCCCGGTCGTACTCGCCGGTGGCCACCTTCTCGATCTCCCCGCGGATGTGCACCATCGCGTCGACGAACCGGTCCAGCTCGGCCTTGTCCTCGCTCTCGGTCGGCTCCACCATGAGCGTCCCGGCGACCGGGAAGCTCATCGTCGGGGCGTGGAAGCCGAAGTCGATGAGCCGCTTGGCGATGTCGTCGTTGGTGACGCCGGAGGCCTTCGTCAGCGGGCGGATGTCGAGGATGCACTCGTGGGCCACGAGCCCGTTCGTCCCGGTGTAGAGCACCGGGTAGTGCTCGCGCAGCCGGGTGGCCACGTAGTTGGCCGCGAGGATCGCGTGCTGGGTGGCCCGGGTCAGGCCGTCGGGTCCCATCAACCGCATGTAGGCCCAGGAGATCGGCAGGATGTCCGCCGAGCCCCAGGGGGCGGCGGAGACGACCGGACCGGAGGTGCCGGTGTCCACGACCGGATGCCCGGGCAGGAACGGCACCAGGTGCTCGCGCACGGCGACCGGGCCGACGCCGGGGCCGCCGCCGCCGTGCGGGATGCAGAAGGTCTTGTGCAGGTTCAGGTGGCTGACGTCGGAGCCGAACCGGCCGGGCCGCGCGAGCCCCACCATGGCGTTGAGGTTGGCCCCGTCGACGTAGACCTGCCCGCCGGCGTCGTGCACGGCGGCGCAGATCTCCTGGATGTCGGTCTCGAAGACGCCGTGGGTCGACGGGTAGGTGATCATGATCGCGGCCAGCCTGTCGGCGTGCTGGTCGACCTTGGCGCGCAGGTCGGCGAGGTCGACGTTGCCCGCCTCGTCGCAGGCCACCACGACCACCCGCATGCCCGCCATCACCGCGCTCGCGGCGTTCGTGCCGTGCGCCGAGCTGGGGATCAGGCAGACGTCGCGCAGCTCCTCGCCCCGGCTGCGGTGGTAGCCGCGGATGGCCAGCAGCCCGGCGAACTCCCCCTGCGACCCGGCGTTGGGCTGCACGCTCACCGCGGCGTAGCCGGTGACCTCGGCCAGGCCGGCGCACAGCTCCTCGATCAGCCGGGCGTAGCCGCGGGCCTGGTCGGCGGGCGCGAACGGGTGCAGGTTCGCGAACTCCGGCCAGGTGATCGCGGCCATCTCGGTGGCCGCGTTGAGCTTCATCGTGCACGAGCCCAGCGGGATCATCGTGCGGTCCAGCGCCAGGTCCTTGTCGCCCAGCGAGCGCAGGTAGCGCAGCATCGCGGTCTCCGAGCGGTGCGCGGCGAAGACCGGATGGGTGAGGAAGGGCGTCCGGCGACGCAGCTCCGGCGGCAGCGCATCGGCCCCGTCGTCGGCCAGGGCCGCGTCGTCCGCGGCCACGCCGAACGCCGCGGCGACGTCCCGGAGGACCGCCGGCGTCGTCGTCTCGTCACAGGCGACGGCGACGGTGTCGGCGTCGACCTGGCGCAGGTTGATCCGGCGCTGCGCGGCGGCGGCGACCACCTCCGCCGCCCGTCCGGGCACGGAGACGCAGACGGTGTCGAAGAAGCGCTCGTGCACCAGCCGCAGGCCGCCGGCGGTCAGCCAGCCGGCCAGCGCGGTCGCGCTGCGGTGCACCCGCGCCGCGATCGCCGTCAGGCCCTCGGGGCCGTGGTAGACGGCGTACGCGCCGGCCATCACGGCCAGCAGCACCTGGGCGGTGCAGATGTTGCTGGTGGCCTTCTCCCGGCGGATGTGCTGCTCGCGGGTCTGCAGGGCCAGGCGGTAGGCGACGTCGCCGTCGGCGTCCACGGAGACGCCCACCAGTCGGCCGGGCAGCTGCCGCGCCAGGCCTTCGCGCACGGAGAGGTAGCCGGCGTGCGGCCCGCCGAAGCCCATGGGGACGCCGAAGCGCTGGGTCGTGCCGCAGGCGACGTCGGCGCCCCACTCCCCCGGCGCCTCCAGCAGCGTGAGCGCGAGCAGGTCCGCGGCGACGACCACCGAGGCCCCCGCCTCGTGCGCGGCCGCGGCGAGCGCCCGGTGGTCGCGGACCGCGCCGCTGGCACCCGGGTAGGACAGCAGCACGCCGAACGCCCCCGCCTCGGGGAGATCCGTGGGCCAGCCGTCCGACAGGTCGGCGACGTGCAGGCGGATGCCGAGCGGCTCGGCGCGGGTCTGCAGCACGCCGAGGGTCTGCGGCAGCGTGTCGGCGTCGACGACGAAGACCGCGTCCGCCGTGGCGCGGCCGGCGCGCCGCACCAGCGTCATCGCCTCGGCGGCGGCCGTCGCCTCGTCCAGCATCGAGGCACCGGCGACCGGCAGGCCGGTCAGGTCGGCGACGGTGGTCTGGAAGTTGATCAGGGCCTCGAGCCGCCCCTGGCTGATCTCGGGCTGGTACGGCGTGTAGGCGGTGTACCAGGCCGGGTTCTCCAGCACCGTCCGCTGGATCACCGGCGGGGTGACGGTGCCGGAGTAACCGAGGCCGATCATCGAGGTGAAGACCTCGTTGGCCGCGGCGCGCTCGCGCAGCAGCCCGAGGACGGCGGCCTCACTCTCCGCGGGCGGCAGGTCGAGCGGCGCCCGGTCGCGCACGCCCTCGGGGATGCAGGCGTCGACCAGCGACTCCAGCGACGGGTGCCCGACGACCTCGAGCATCGCCGCGGTGTCGCCGGGGCGTGGCCCGATGTGGCGGCCGGTGAAGGAGCCGGCGGGGTCGAGGGCGTTCAACGAGGGCAGCGGCCCGGCGAACGGTGCGGAGGTCTTCCCGGTGGACGCGGCGGCGCGGTCGGTCACTGCTCGGACGGTACCAGCGGGCCCGTCCCCGCGATCGCGTGCGCGCCGGGCCCGAGCGGGCGACCCGGGCAGCAGAGAGCCCCGCCCACGACCGCGGACGGGGCTCGTCGCGTTGAACTACGCCGTCGCGGCGCGGCGCCGGCGGCGCATGGAGAGCTCGTCGTCGGACGGGACGACCTGGCCACCGTCGATCCGCTCGGCCGGCAGCTCCGCCAGCTCACCGGAGAGTTCCCGCAGCGCGCCGGACACCGCGATCCCGAAGACGCCCTGACCGCCGGCCAGCAGGTCGACGACCTCCTCCGCGGAGGTGCACTCGTACACCGTCGCCCCGTCGGAGAAGAGCGTGACGTTCGCCAGCTCCTTCACCCCGCGCTGGCGCAGGTGGTCGACGGCCTTGCGGATGTTCTGCAGCGAGACGCCGGTGTCCAGCAGGCGCTTGACGACCTTGAGCACCAGGATGTCGCGGAAGGAGTACAGCCGCTGGGTACCCGACCCGGTGGCGCTGCGGACCGACGGGGACACCAGGCCGGTGCGCGCCCAGTAGTCCAGCTGGCGGTAGGTGATGCCGGCAGCGGCGCAGGCGGTCGGACCGCGGTAACCGACCAGGTCGGTGTCGACCTGGTCGTACTGCGGCGCCCCGACGGCGGCGTCGCTGAACAGCTGACCCTGCGAGCCGTTGCCCTGGTCGCTCACGTCCAGCGTCCTCCTCTGTCCCGCCACCGGAGCGGCAGGTCGACGGCTCCACACCCCCGGACCTCAGGTGTCACACCGTTGTTGTTCGCTGACGGTAAGCCGGGCCCGGAGGCCGGTCAACTGAGCGGGGCGGCGTGTCGTCACACCAGCACCATTTCGGGTGATGGTCGGGCACGGGCCTGCCGATAGGACCTGGAGGCCCACCTGACGCCCGCCCGGGCGCATGCGCTCCGGGCCGGCGTCGACCGGCTAGGCCGACCCGCCGCCGGAGCCCGAGCCGGCACCGAAGTCCTCCGGCGAGATCTGGTCGAGGAACTCGCGGAACTTCTCGACCTCGTCCTCCTGCTCGTCGGGGATCTCGATGCCCACCTCGTCCAGCAGGTCCTCGGCCCCGAAGATCGGCGCCCCGGTGCGGACGGCGAGCGCCACGGCGTCCGAGGGGCGGGCGCTGACCACCCGGTCGTCACCGAAGACCAGCTCGGCGATGTAGATGCCGTCGCGCATCTCGGTGATGTTGACCGCCTCCAGCTCCGCGCCGAGGGTGCGCACCACCTCCCGGAGCAGGTCGTGCGTCATGGGCCGGGCGGGACGCACGCCCTGCTGCTCGAACGCGATCGCCGCCGCCTCGACGGCGCCGATCCAGATCGGCAGGTAGCGCTCGCCCTGCGTCTCCTTCAGCAGCAGGATCGGCTGGTTGCCGGGCAGTTCGACGCGGACACCGACGACTCGAAGCTCCTGCACGGTGGCTGCTCCCTCGGCTGCGGCCCGCGGTCGGGCGGGCGGATCGGACAGGCGGCCGGCGACTGCCGGGACATCGGTCGGGCGCGGACGGCGACGGCGTCCACGGTACGCCGCCCTCAGGGGCGCAGGAGGTCGCGCAGCCGCGTCTCGAGCAGGGCCGTGTGCAACTGCGCGGAGAGCGCGGCCAGCTCCTGCAGCTTCTCGGTGGCCCGTGTCCGGGCCTCCTCCGACCGCGCCCGCAGGACGGGGGCGACGAGCTGCTCGACGAGGCCGGCCTCGCGCTCCACGGCGCTGCGGTAGACCCGCAGGTGCCGCGGCTCGATGCCGTGCCGGGCCAGCCCCGCCGCCGCCCGGGCGATGGGGAGGTCCGCGGCAGGGTGCCGGCCGTCGGCGTCGGTGCTGAGCAACCCGAACTGCACGCAGTCGGCGAGCTGCTCGGGCTCCAGCCCCGCGGCCCGGGCGAACTGCTCGGCGGTCAACGGGGCCGCGGCCCCCTCCTCGGTGGAGGCGGGGGGCAGCGGCGCCGACGCGCCACCGGTGCCGGGCAGCGGCTCACCGCGGTCCAGCGCGTCCAGGTGGTCCTTGATCACCCGCAGCGGCAGGTAGTGGTCGCGCTGCGCGGTGAGCACGTACCGCAGCCGGCTCACGTCCGCCCGGGAGAACTTGCGGTACCCCGACGGCGTGCGCTGCGGGTGGACCAGGTCCTCGGACTCCAGGTAGCGGATCTTGCTGATCGTCACGTCGGGGAAGTCGTCGCGCAGCACTGCCAGCACCTCGCCGATGGTCAGGCGCGGCGCGTGCTGGTCGCCGGCGTCCCCGAGCGCACGTTCGCGCTCGGGCACGGCGGTCACGCCCCTCTCTCCCCGGGACGCCCTGTCGGTGTCCCGGTCCGCGGTCCCCACATGCGGAAGATCGCCGGTCGGCGCACTAGCGAGCGGCCGGCTCGCCCGTGCGCGGGCCGGTCAGGTACACCAGGCGGAACTTGCCGATCTGCACCTCGTCGCCACCGGCCAGGGTGGCGACGTCGACGGGCTCGCGGTTGACGTAGGTGCCGTTGAGGCTGCCGACGTCGTGCACCGAGAAGCCCCCGCCCTCGCGGTGGAACTCGACGTGCCGGCGGCTGACGGTGACGTCGTCGAGGAAGATGTCGCTGTCGGGGTGCCGACCGGCCGTGGTGACGTCCTGGTCGAGCAGGAACCGGCTCCCGGCGTTGGGGCCGCGCTTGACCACCAGCAGGGCCGAACCGGCCGGCAGCGACTCCACGGCGCCCGCGTGCGCGTCCGCAGCCTCGGTGACCTCGGGCTGCTCGCCGGACTCCTCACCGCCGACCTTCGGGATCACGCTGGTGGCCTCGCCGACGCGCTCGGGGGCCAGCGCCGCACCGCACTGCGCGCAGAAGCGACTGCCCTCGGGGTTCTCGTGGCCACATCGAGTGCAGTGCACGTTGCGTCTCCTCCGGTGCGAGGGGCCCGCCGCGGACCTGGAACTGGCCGCGGGCGGCCGGCGGACGGTGGGCCGGGCGGCCCGCCGTGGGTCGGCCGCCGCGGGGGCGGCGGACCGTGGGTCATGGAACCAGCCGGTCGGCCCGAGGGTCAACCGGAGGTGCAGGGCCGGGGGGCGGGTTCACCGCAGGTGCCCCGCTGTTCCCAGCCCCACGCGATCATAGTGATCGATGCCGGGAGTCAGCCTCCCGGCGGGCCGGTCACGAGCCGTCGACCACGGCCTGGTAGGCGTCGGCGTCGAGCAGCTGCCCGATCGGGTCGCCGCCCTCCCCCGGCACGGCGATGTCGACCAGCCAGCCCGCGCCGTACGGGTCCGCGTTGATGGTCTCCGGGGCATCGGTGAGGCGGTCGTTGACCGCCGCCACGACGCCCGCCACCGGCGCGTAGACGTCGGAGACCGACTTGGTGGACTCCACCTCGCCGATCGGGGCGCCGGGGGCCACCTCGGCCCCCACCTCGGGCAGCTGCACGAAGACGATGTCCCCCAGGGCGTCCTGGGCGTGGTCGGTGATGCCGACCCGGACGACGGTGGACGTGCCGTCGGTCCCCTGCACCAGCGCCCACTCGTGCTGGTCGGTGTAGCGGCGGTCGTCGGGCGTGGCCATGCGGGCGATCGTCTCCCGGTGAGGTGATGGAACGGCCTCGGTGCAGGGGCCCACCTCGGGCGGAGCGAGAGGTGGGGGCACCGAGGTCCTTAGTCGGTCTCGGGCGAAGCGTATTGAGGGCGGTCCAACGGCCGCAACGCGTCCACGACGAGCAAGGGCGACTGGGCGATCTCCACCCAGCCGCCACGCCGCTCGATCCGCTGCACCACTCCGCCGGGGATGTTCATGGCCGTCGCCATGCTCTGGGGATCCCCCAGGACCACGAACTCGTACGGCGAGCGCAACGACGTCCCGTCGACACGGAGGTCGCCGGTCGTCCCGGTGACGGCGCTGGACAGCCCGATGCGGACGTCGTCGACCTGCATCGTCTCCGCGCCGGCCCCGCGCAGTTCCTGGATCACGTCGAGGAGGTCGGACACCCGGACGGCCCCAGCGGGGTCGCTGACGGAGAGGGCGATGCCAGGCCCCTGCGCCGGCAGCGTGCCGCCCAGGATGCCGAGGGCCTCGGCGCGGCGGCGGGCCTCCTGCAACGCGGCCCCGGTCTGGCTGCCCGAGCCGTTGAGCTCGCGCAGCGCCGCCCGCTGCTCCGTCAGCTGGGCCCGCAACCGCTCCTCCCGGCTGTTGAGCTCGTCGAGGATGCGCACGAGGTCCTCCTCGCGCGCGCCGGCCAGCATCTGCGCCTCGTCGGCGTTGCGCACCTGGACCGCGAGCGCGAACCCGAGCAGGAGGGTCAGCACGCCGATGAGCGCCGCCGCCAGGCGATCGGGGCGCCGCCGCGCGGCCGGGTCGGGAGGCGCGCCGGCGGCGTCGGGCCCGCCCGGTCCCGCGGCAGCTCCCGGTGGGGCGGGTGGCCGGTCCGCCGTCACGCGCGGAAGACGTGCCGCCGGATGGCGGCCGCGTTGCCGAAGATGCGGATGCCGAGCACCACGACGACCGCCGTGGACAGCTGCGCGCCCACCCCCAGCTGGTCGCCCAGGAAGACGATGAGCGCGGCCACCACCACGTTGGAGACGAACGAGATCACGAACACCTTGGCGTCGAAGATGCCGTCGAGCCGGGCCCGGAAGCCGCCGAACACGGCGTCGAGGGCGGCCACGACGGCGATCGGCAGGTAGGGCTGCAGCCACAGCGGGACGGTCGGGTCGAAGAGGAGGCCGAGCAGGACGCCTGCGGCGAGACCGAGGATCGGGATCACGTCGTCAGCCTCCGGGGCTGGGCTCGGTGCCGGGGACCCGGCGGGGGGTGACGGGCTCGGCGAAGCGCAGCTCCGGCGGGTTGGCGGCCGGCAGGGACAGCTCGTCCTCCTTGGCGAACTCGAACCGCAACCCCGCGGACGCGGAGAACGAGGCCAGCGCACGCACCTCGGGGTTGGCGAGGAAGGCGTTGGCCAGCGCGTCGGGGTCGCCGATGGCGCTGACCCGGTAGGGGTTGGTGACCGGGCGGAAGTCGACGAGCACCGCCTCGCCGGCGAACCGGATGGCGCTGGTGGGGCCGAGGCGCTGGCCGTTGATGCTGATCGCCTCGGCGCCGGCGGCCCAGAGCGCGTTCACCACGAGCTGCAGGTCGCCGTCGGCCACCTGCACGTTCCGGGCATCCGCGGCGCTCCCGGCGAGCGGGTCGTCGTCGGCCTCGGCCTCGGCGTTGGCCAGCGTGACGAGCAGCCCCGGCCCGGCGACGGCGACGGCGGCGGTGCCCTGCTCGGCCCGCGCGAGGGCGTCCAGCGCGCGCTGCCCCACCGCCGTGGCGGCGAGCAGCTCGTCGCTGGTCCGGCTGACCTCGGCGCGCAGCTCCTCGAGCCGCGCGGTCAGGTCGTCGCTGAGGGCCGACTCGTCCTGGATGTCGCTGACCAGCGCCTCGCGGATCTCCTGCCGTCCCTGCGCCTTGGCGGCGGCCTGGTCGTAGGTGACCGCGGCCAGCAGGCCCGCGGCGGCCATCGTGAGCGCGACCAGGACCCGCCCCCGGCCTCGCCGGGGTGCCTCTCCCCCGGCCTTGCGCGCGGCCGCGTCGGCGTAGGCAGGGTCGAGGGTCTCGGCGAGGACGTCGTCGAGCAGGGAGGCCCCCAGCGAGCGGACGCCACCGGCCGGGCGCGTGCCGGTCACGGCGAGTTCCGGGAGGCCGCCGCCCGGTCCGCGGCGAGCAACCCCACGACCTGGACGACGTAGAAGATGCCGGCCAGCAGGTAGAGCGCCGTGCCCCAGATGGTGAGCGCCCAGGCGAACGGCGCGGCGACGGTGGCCAGCGGACCGTTCCCGTCGGCGAGCAGCAGCACCGGGAAGGCGTAGAGCAGCAGGAGCGTGGCCGCCTTGCCCAGGTAGTGCACCTGCAGCGGCGGGTAACCGTGCGCCCGCAGGAGCAGCAGCATGAGGCCGAGGACGAGCTCCCGGCCCAGCAGCAGCGCCACCAGCCACACGGGCACGACCTCGCGCAGCGCCAGCGCGACCAGGGTGGAGACGATGTAGAGCCGGTCCGCGGCCGGGTCCAGCAGGGCACCCAGGCGGCTGCCCTGGTCCAGCCAGCGGGCGAGCTTGCCGTCGAGCCAGTCGGTGAAACCGGAGACCATGAGGACCACGAGGGCCCAGCCGTCCTCCTCCGGGCCCAGCAGGAGCCACAGGAACAACGGCACGCCGAGCAGCCGCAGCACCGACAGCGCGTTCGGGAGCGTCCAGACGCGGTCCGGAAGGGCCTGGCGGTCGGGCAGCGCGGCCGGCGTCGTCCGGGACGGGGGTACGGGTACGGCAGCCGACGGCCCGTTCGACGACGTCACGTTCCCTCCAGTGCCAGCACGACCGTGCCCGAGGCTAGTAGAAGGACCCCTTGCCCCCCACCACTCGCCTGCTCGCGGCGGGTCCCTGCCGGGAGCCACCGGCCCCCTCGTCGCTCGCAGGCTCGCGGCGGGCCTCCGGACGGGCCACGGCGGGCCCGCCCACTCGCCGGGACGGCGTCGCTCAGGCCGGCACGGCGACCGCCGCGGGAGCCGGCTCGTACCCGAGTGGGCGGCGGTCGAAGGCGCCGGTGCCGTGCGTGACCGATCGCAGCACGCCGGGGTAGCCCAGCAGCTCGGCCTCCGGCACCTCGGCGTGCACGGTGGCCCGGTCCCGGCCCGGGTCGGCCTCGGTACCCGTCACCCGCGCCCGGCGGGACGACAGGTCGCTCATCACCGCGCCCACGAACTCGGCCGGAACCCGGACGCGGATCTCGCACCAGGGCTCCAGGATCCGGGTGCCGGCCGCGTTCGCCAGCTCCCGCAGGGCCAGGGCGCCGGCGGCCTGGAAGGCGGCGTCGGAGGAGTCCACCGAGTGGGCCTTGCCGTCGACGAGGGTCAGCCGGACGTCGACGAGCGGCCGGTCACCGGTCACCCCGCGCGCGGCCTGCGCGCGGATGCCCTTCTCGACGCTGGCGTGGAACTGGACGGGCACGGTGCCACCGACGATGCGCTGCTCGAAGACGATCCCGGAGCCCGGCTCCCCCGGCTCCCCCTCGACGACGACGACGGCGTACTGGCCGTGCCCGCCGGACTGCTTGACGTGCCGGCCGGTCACCCGCGCCGGGCCGCGGAGCGTCTCCACCAGGGGGACCCGCACCGGGGCCGGGGTGACGGCGACGCCGTGGCGGCTGCGCAGCCGCTCCAGCAGCACCTCGGCGTGCGCGTCCCCCACGCACCAGAGCAGGAGCTGCCCGGTGTCGGGACGCCGCTCCAGCCGGACGGTGGGGTCCTCCGCGACGAGCCGGGCCAGGGCCGTGGCCAGCCGGTCCTCGTCACCGCGGGAAGCAGCCTCCACCGCCACCGGCAGCTGCGGCACCGGCAGTTCCCACGGGGGGACCAGCCGGGGTTCCTCCGGCGAGCTCAACGTGTCGCCGGTCTCGGCCGTCGCCAGCCGGCCGACCGCGCAGACGTCGCCGGCGGGGCACGCCGCGACCGGCCGCAACGCGGAGCCCAGCGGTGCGGAGAGGACGCCGATCCGCTCGTCGGCGTCGTGGTCGGGATGCCCCCGCTCCGCGAGCCCGTGGCCGGAGACGTGCACGGCGACGTCCGGTCGCAGGGTGCCGGAGAAGACGCGGACCAGCGAGATCCGGCCGACGTAGGGGTCGGTGGTCGTGCGGACCACCTCGGCGACGAGCGGGCCGTCGGGGTCGCACTGCAGCGGCGGCGCGGGTGACCCGTCGGGCCGGGTGACCGGCGGGCACCCGTGCTCGGTCGGCGAGGGGAGGGCGGCCACGACGAGCTCGAGCAGTTCGTCGATGCCGACCCCGGTGAGCGGGGCGGCGCAGAGGACGGGGTGGAAGTGCCCGCGGGCGACGGCCGTCTCCAGGTCGGCCAACAGGTCGGGGACGGCGAGCTCGTCGCCGGCGAGGTAGCGCTCCATGAGGGTCTCGTCCTCGCTCTCGCCGATGATCCCCTCGATCAGCTCGGCGCGGAGGCGGTCGGCGTCCTGGTCGCCGGTGCGGGCGGCGTCGAGATGCGGCTCCAGGAGCGAGACCAGGCCGCGCGCGGCGCCGTCCGGCCCGCGGTCGACCAGGTGCACCGGGTACACCCCCTCCCCCAGCATGAGCTGGCAGAGACGCACGGCCTCGGCGACGTCGGCACGCGGCCGGTCGATCTGGGTGAGCACCACGGCGCGTGGCAGGCCCACCGCGGCGCACTCCTCCCACAGCTGGACGGTGCCGGCGTCCACCCCGCTCACGGCGGAGACCACGAAGAGCGCCGAGTCGGCCGCCCGCAGCCCCGCTCGCAGCTCGCCGACGAAGTCGGGGGAACCCGGGGTGTCGAGGAGGGTGATCCGGTGGCCGTCGTGCTCGACGGCGGCCACGCCCAGGGAGACCGACCGCTGCTGGCGGATCTCCACCTCCTCGGTGTCCAGGCAGGTGGTCCCCTCCTCCACCCGCCCGGCGCGCGGGACGGCCCCGGTGGCCGCGAGCAGCGCCTCCGCCAGCGTCGTCTTGCCGGCGCCGGCCCGGCCGACGAGGGCCACGTTGCGCACCAGCGCGGGCGGGCGGGGAGCGGGAGCCGGGGGGATGTCCTTGCCCATGGACCGACCTCAGCCGTCGGAGCCGCGTGCGGGAACGGGATGTGCTGCGCGGGCTGCCACGGTGCCTCCTGGTGCTGGTGTGTCGTGCGTCACAGCCTGCCCTGGGAGGTGGGTGGCGGACAAGACCCCCGGCCGGGGGCCGGCCCCCTCAGGTCTCCCGGACGCCGGCGCGCGCGGCGAGGCGGCGCACACCGCGACGGTGCAGCAGCCACCCGCCCCCGATCAGCAGCACTCCCGACGCCAGGAACGCCAGGTCCCAGCCCAACGGGCCACCGAGGTCGTCGCGGACGTGGTGGATGCCGAGGAGCTGGTGGTTGATCAGCCCCTCGACGAGGTTGAAGATCCCCCACCCGACGAGCACGAGGCCGAAGTGGAAGCTCCAGCTCGGCGCCAGCCGGTCGCGCCGCCAGGCGACGAGGGCGGTGATCGTGCCGGCGAAGGCGAGCACCCAGGTCGCGGCGTGGAAGAGGCCGTCGGCCAGCGTGTTCACCTCCAGGGCGGCGAGCGTCGTCGGCTCCTCCACGGCGCTCACCATGTGGTGCCACTGCAGGATCTGGTGCAGCACGATCCCGTCGACGAAGCCGCCGAAGCCCAGCCCGTACAGCAGCCCGGTCGCCCGGTCGGGCATCCGCCGGGAGCGCCGGCCGGTGGTGTCGCGTGCGGTGGCCATGGCCGCTGCGCTACCCCGTGGCCACGGGCGCACGCGCGGGACGCATGCTGGTCGGCATGAGCAGCGACCACGCCGCCGGCCGCGACCAGCACACCGGGCGGGCGCACGCCGTCCTCCGCAGCACCGCCGACCTGCCGGCGCCCTGGGCCGCGGTCTGCGGCGCATCGGTCGGCGTCATCCAGGGGAAGTGGGACGGACCCCGGGGCCTGGGCTCGGCCGACCCCTGCCCCGAGTGCCGCCGCATCACGGGGACCTGACGCCGCTCCTCCCCGGCGTTGCCGCGCGGTTCGTCGGCGTCTGTCCGGATCGTGGTTCTGTTGGGCATAACGGTCGCCCTGCGGTGCGGCACGCCTGCCGCGTCGGCGGCGCCGGACCCCGCGGCCGGCCGGGGCGGCGCCGCCTGTGCGTCTGCTGGGTGGTCCGCGTGTGCGCGGGCGGCCGCCGGCCGCGCCCGGCAGACTCCGGGGTGGCCCCGCTCACCCGGTCGGGCCCGGGTCGGAGGAAACCGGATGGACGTGCAGGAGTCGGGTTCCGCGGTGGGCGGGAACGCGGCGGTGGGACTGGGCCAGCGGGAGGCCGAGGCCCGGCGACGGCGCGGCGAGGCCAACGTCAGCGTCCGCGCGTCGTCCCGCGGCTACGCGCAGATCCTCCGCACGAACGTCTTCTCGTTCTTCAACGTGATCCTGTTCGTCATCGGCGCGGCACTGCTCGCCCTCGGCCGGTACAGCGACGCCTTCACCAGCGTCGGTCTCGGCCTGGTCAACGCGACGATCAGCGCCGTGCAGGAGATCCGGGCCAGGCGGAAGCTCGACCGGCTCCAGCTGCTGCACCGCAGTCTGGTGACGGTCGTGCGCGACGGCACGCACGTCGAGGCGCCGCCGGAGGAGGTCGTCCGCGGCGACGTCGTCCACGTCCGCCCCGGCGACCAGCTCGTCGTCGACGGGCCGGTCCTCGACGGTGGCCGGGTGGACGTCGACGAGTCCCTGCTGACCGGGGAGTCCGAGCCGCTGCAGAAGGGGCCCGGGGACGACCTGCTGTCGGGCAGCTTCTGCGTCGGCGGCGAGGGGTACCAGCTCGCGCGTGACGTGGGCGCCGCCAGCTACGCCGGCCGGCTGACCGCCGACGCCCGCCGGTCCACCACCGACCGGACACCCCTGCAGCTGCGCATCGAGTTCGTGGTCCGGCTGGTGATGCTGCTGGTCGCCCTGATGAGCGCCACCATCCTGTTCCAGGCCGCGCTGGAAGGCCTCTCCCTGGTCCGGGTGGTGCAGACCACCGCGGTGCTCTCCGGCCTGGTCCCCTACGGGCTGTTCTTCCTCGTGGCCGTCGCCTACACCGTCGGCGCGGCCCGGAGCAGCGGGCGGGGCGCTCTCGTGCAGCAGACCAACGCCGTCGAGTCGGTCAGCCACGTCGACGTCGTCTGCACCGACAAGACCGGCACCCTGACGACCGGCCGGCTGGCCCTCGCGGAGGTGCACCCGGTCGGCATCCTCGACACCGCGGCGGCCGGGGAGCTGGTCGGCTCCCTGGCACGCAGCACGGCGGCGCCCAACCTGACCACCACCGCGCTCGCCGACTCCCTGCCCGGCCGGGCGTGGACGGTGCACGAGGAGATCCCCTTCTCGTCGTCGCTGCGGTGGAGCGCCGTGCGCGCCGACGACGGCGTGCACGTCCTCGGCGCGCCGGACCGCCTGGCCCCCCACCTCTCCGGGCCGCCGCTCACCGAGGCGGTCGGCGCGCGGACCGACCAGGGGCTCCGGGTCCTGGTCGTCGCCCGCGCCGCCGCGCACGCGCCGCTCCGGGACGACGCGGGGCGCCCCCGCCTGCCCGCCCTCGAGCCGGTCGCCCTCGTGTCCCTCGCCGACGAGCTGCGCCCGGACGTCCCGGAGACGATCGCCCGGTTCGCCGGCGGCGGGATCGACCTCAAGGTGGTGTCGGGCGACGACGCGCGGACGGTCGCGGCCCTGGCGCGGCAGGCCGGGCTGGACGCCGGGGTGCCGGTGACCGGTGCCGAGCTCGACGGGATGACGGACGCGGAGCTGGACCGGCTGGCCGTCCGGGCGACGGTGTTCGGCCGCATCGCGCCCGAGCAGAAGGAGCGGCTGGTCGACGCACTGCGCCGGCAGGGACGCTACGTCGCCATGATCGGCGACGGGGTGAACGACGCCCGGGCTCTCAAGCGGGCGCACGTGGGCGTGGCGATGGGGAGCGGCAGCGCCGTCGCCCGGGACGTCGCCGACATCGTGCTGACCGAGGACTCCCTGGGGGCGCTGCTGCCCGCCCAGCACGAGGGGCGGCGGATCATCGACGGCATCGGGACCTCGATGCAGGTCTTCCTGTCCCGGGTCGCCACGCAGGGCCTGGTGATCCTCGCTGTGACGATGCTCGGCCTGGGGTTTCCCTACTCACCGGCGAACGTCGGGCTGACGCTGCTCACCGTCGGCGTCCCGACGCTCTTCCTCACCGCATGGGCGCGACCGACGGCGCCGGACCCGGACCTGCTCCCGAACCTCGGGCGGTTCGTCGTCCCGGCAGCGGTGGTGACGGCCGCCGGCGGCGTCGCGCTCTACGCCTACCACTACACCTTCCTGTTCGAGGGGCTCGGCCGCACCGGCACACCCGCGGAGGTGCTCGCCGCGTTCGAGCGCTACACCGGGCTCTCCTCCGACGACGTGGGGTTCGCCGAGGCGGCGGCCACGATCGGGGCCCAGACCGCGCTCTCCACCTTCGTCTCGTTCGCCGCGTTCCTGCTCATCCTCTTCCTCAAGCCACCGAACCGGTGGTTCGCCGCCTGGACGCGGCCGGACGGCGACAAGCGCCCGGCGATCCTCGTCGCCGGGCTCGCCGCGGTGTTCACCGGCGGTCTGTTCGTCCCCGCGGTCAGCGACTACTTCGGCCTCACGGGCGCCGCCGACCCGGTGTTCTTCACCGTGCTGCCGGCCCTGGTGCTGTGGTTCCTCGTGCTGAGCGCGGCCTACCGGTTCCGGGTGCTCGAGCGCGCCCTGGGGCTGACACGCCCCGGCGCGGCTGCGCTCTGATCCGACGACGCCCGGGGCGGCCGCCCTGACCGGGGTGCGGGCGGAGGGTGCCGGGGATGCGGTCAGCACCTCACCTCCGGCCCGGCGACCGGCGCGCATCGACCGAATCACCGAGGCCCTGGGTGCTCCCCATGACCACCGCGCACCGGGCCGTGCCGGACGCCGCTGCGGTCACCGCCACGAGCACGGCCATCCGGCGGGAGGCGTCCCGGTCCGCCCCCCGACGAGAACGGCCACCGGACGGCAGATACCGGACGGCCGCCGCACGGCGCACTCCCTGTTCCCGTCAGAGGTCTTTCCTGCGGGACAACCGCCCGGGCGATGAGTTTCCGGTCGAGGCGCCGTCTGAGGCGGTATGACGATGACGACGAGAGTGTTGAGTGTCTCCGTTCCGGTGGCTGACCAGGACGCCGCGCTGAGGTTCTACACCGAAGTGCTGGGCTGCGAACTCCGCACCGACGTGGAGGTGTGGCCGGGCGCGCGGATGATCGAGGTCGCCCCGCCGGGCTCGAGTGTCGCCCTGGTGCTCCTCCCCCCCGACAGCACGATCCCGATCGCGATCCGATTGGGCACCTCCGATGCTCAACGGGCCCACGACAGGGTCCGCGAGGCCGGCGCGACCCTGCACAACGAGGAGCTGGTGCGGATGGAAGGGGTCCCGGCGATGTTCTCCTTCACCGACCCCGACGGCAACGGGCTGGTCTACCTGGAGGACTCCGACCAGAGCCAGCTCCGATAGGCCCGACAGCCCCCGCACAGCAGCGCGAAGGAGTACTCACATGGCAGATCCCCGCCCCCTGGACATCACGTTCACGGCCCGGCTGGGCAAGGTCCGACCGTCAGACACCTGGACCTGTGTCCAGCTGCCGGAGTCAGCACGGATCTTCGGGACCCGTGGCCTGGTGAAGGTTGCCGGCACCGTCGACGGGCACCCGTTCACCGGAGCCTTCATGGCCCTGGGAGACGGCACCCACAAGCTCCCGTGGCTGCGCCGATCCGCACGGCCATCGGCAAGGACGACGGAGACGACGTCGAGGTCCACCTGACCGAGCGACTGTCGTAGGCGAGCGATGCCTCAGGCGTGTCGAGCCTGCGGGTGGCGATCATCGTGGTCATGGTGGTGCAGACCCCACCCGCCCGCGGAGCTCATCGCCCGATCGGCCGGGGGCACCCGCGGCGGAGCTGATGCCCTGGACCGCCTGGCGCAGTCGAGCGGCGGCCCCGGCCGGCTCCGGTTGGCCGGCGTCCAGCCAGGTCAACACGGCGGCGATCGTGACCGTCGGGGCCAGCCGTGCAGCCCACCGGGCCCACCCCGGATCGGGGATGGAGGGGGCGAGGTGGTCGTGTGCCGTGGCGGTCATCTCGGCGGTGAACACGTCGACCTCGGCGCGGAAGGCCGGCTCCCGCGCCGCGTGGTGGAACAGCAGCCGGAACCCGTCGGGATCGCCGGCCGCGGCGGTGAGCAGGTCGTCGATGATCCGCTCGGTGTAGGGCGGGTCGCCCACGGCCGCATGCAGCCGTGCCCGCGCGCGTTCCAGCACCGCCCGGTAGAGGTGGGCCTTGGACTCGAAGTGCCGGTAGAGGATGGCCCGGCTGATTCCTGCCGCGGCGGCCACGCCGTCCAGGGTGGTGTCCTCGAAACCGGCGGCACCGAACGCGCTCGTGGCCGCCGCGAGGATCTGCTCTCGCCGCTCGGCGCGCGGAAGTCTGCGCCCCGGAGGCGTGCTGGCCACGGCGTTCACCCCACCACTGTAGACGTAGGCATGTATACCCTGGCGTCGACAACTGGTTGACCGGGGGGAGCGGACATGGCTGCGACGGCGGACGACCGTGTCGTCCAGACCGTGGTCGTCGGCGCGGGCCAGGCCGGCCTGGCCGTCGGTTTCCACCTGACCCGCCGTGGCCACGACGTCGTCCTCCTCGACGCCGCCGACGCCGTGGGCGACAGTTGGCGGGAGCGGTGGGACTCGCTGCGCCTGTTCACCCCGGTCGGCTTCGACTCGCTGCCGGGCCTGCCCTTTCCCGGCCGGCGCTCGGACCATCCGACCAAGGATGCCGTGGCTGACTACCTGGCCCGCTACGCCGAGCACTTCGAGCTACCGGTGCGGCTGGGCACCCGAGTGCAGGCCGTGCATCGCGCAGGTGCGGAGTTCGTGGTCTCCACCGACCGTGGGCGCTGGCGGGCCGGCGACGTCGTCATCGCTACCGGCGCACACCACAGACCGTTCGTCCCGACCTTCGCCGCTCACCTGGACCCGGGGTTGGTCCAGGTCCACGCGGCGCACTACCGCCGTCCCGCTCAGCTGCCGGCCGGTGCGGTCCTGGTGGTGGGAGCGGGCAATTCCGGGGCCGAGATCGCCCTCGATGTGGCGACCGACCCCACGGAGCAGCGCACCGTACATCTGGCCGGACGCGACGTCGGGCACATCCCGCACCTGGGGCCGTGGACCTTCCAGGTGCTGCAGCGCCTCGGCCGCCTCGGCGCCGTCCTCGCCCGACGCGGACTGGGTGGGCACGGCGATCCCCTCGGCCGCGTCCGCCCCGAGCAGCTGGCGACCGCGGGCGTGCAGCGACACCCTCGGGTCACCGGCACCTGTGACGGGATGCCACTGCTCGCCAACGGTCGCACCCTCGCCGTCACCGCTGTCGTCTGGGCCACCGGCTTGCGCCCCGACTACAGATGGCTGCACCTCGACGTCCTCCACTCGGACGGCCGGCTGCGTCACCGCGGCGGGGTCGTCGACGACTGCCCCGGCCTGTACGCGGTCGGGCTGCCCTACCAGCGCTCGATCACCTCCCACCTACTCGGGGGTGTCGGTGCCGATGCCCGCCACGTCGCCGACCATCTGCTCGCACGAGACAGGCCCGACCAGCGCGCTCTGCCCCGCTGATCGATCGTCGGACGGTGAGTGCGTCGCCGGAGGCAGTACGCAGCTCGTTGCTGTACTGGTCGACCCGGAGCACGGCAGAGGCGGGCCGACCTCGTGGTCGGCCCGCCCCTGACCTGCGACGTCATACTGTCGGGCTGACAGGATTTGAACCTGCGACCCCTTGACCCCCAGTCAAGTGCGCTACCAAGCTGCGCTACAGCCCGCGTGCCGCCCGCCTCCCGGGACTTCCCGGGCCGCGAACAACCGCCCGAGAAGGTTACCGCACGGCCACCGAGGCCCGTGACGGTGGTCAGCCGCGCTTGCCGTCCTTGTCCCGGCCCTCGCGGACCTTCACCGAGATCTCGATGGGTGTGCCGTGGAAGCCGAACTGCTCACGCAGCTTCCGCTCCAGGAACCGGCGGTAGCCGGCCTCCAGGAAGCCGGTGGAGAAGACGACGAACCGCGGGGGCCGGATGTCGGCCTGCGTGACGTACTTGATCTTGGGCGCCCGGCCGCCGCGCGCCGGCGGCGGGGTCTCCTGCACCAGCGCCCGCACGAAGGTGTTGAGCTCGGCCGTGGGCACCCGGGTCTCCCAGGAGGCCAGGGCGGCCCGCAGGTGGTCGGCGAGCTTGCTGACGCCGCGGCCGGTGGCGGCGGAGATGTTGACCCGCGTGGCCCACTTGACCCGGGCGAGCTCGCGCTCGATCTCGCGCTCCAGCTGGTAGTGCCGGTCCTCGTCGAGGGTGTCCCACTTGTTGATCGCGATGACCAGCGCCCGGCCGGCCTCGACGACCTGGCTGATCACCCGCTGGTCCTGCTCGCTGATCACCTCGTCGGCGGCGAGCAGCACGACGGCGACCTCGGCCGCCTGGATCGCCGCCTCGGTGCGGAGGCTGGCGTAGTACTCCATGCCGCTGGCGGTGTTGACCTTCCGGCGCAGCCCCGCGGTGTCGACGAACCGCCACTCCTCGCCACCGAGCGTGACGATCGAGTCGACCGGGTCGACCGTGGTCCCGGCGACGGAGTCGACGACCGAGCGCTCCTCCTTGGCCAGTCGGTTGATCAGGCTGGACTTGCCGACGTTGGGCCGGCCGACCAGCGCCACGCGGCGCGGCCCGCCCTCCTCGTCCTGCTCGCGCGGCGCCTCGGGCAGTGCGTCGAGGATCAGGTCGAGCAGGTCGCCGCTGGCCCGGCCGTGCAGCGCGCTGACCGCCTGCGGCTCCCCCACGCCCAGGCTCCACAGCTCGGCGGCGTTGGCCTCGCTGCGCTCGTCGTCGACCTTGTTCGCCACCAGGATCACCGGGCGGTCGCTGCGCCGGAGCACGCGGGCGGCCGCCAGGTCGGTCTCGGTGGCGCCCACCTGGCTGTCGACCACGAGGACGATGACGTCGGCGGTCTTCATGGCGTACTCGGCCTGCCGGGTGATCGAGGCCCCCAGGCCGGCGGCCTTCGGGTCCCAGCCACCGGTGTCCACCACGGTGAACCGCTTGCCGTTCCACAGCGCCTCGTAGGCGATGCGGTCCCGGGTCACGCCCGGGGTGTCCTGCACGACGGCGGCGCGCCGGCCCAGAACCCGGTTGACCAGCGTCGACTTGCCCACGTTGGGCCGGCCGACGATGGCCACCACCGGGAGCGGCGCGCCCTGCTGCTCGGTCACGACCGCTGCCCCACGGCGACAGCGGACTCGGCCAGCGCCACGATGCGGTCGACGACCTGGGCCTGGGAGAGCTCGCTGCTGTCGACGACGACGGCGTCGGCCGCCGGGCGCAGCGGGCTGTCGGCCCGGCTGCTGTCGTACTCGTCCCGGCGGCGCAGGTCGGCGGCGAGCGCCGCGATCTCCGCCGGGTCGGTGACGCCCAGCTGCCCCGCGCGCCGCTGCGCGCGCACCTCGGGTGCGGCCGTCAGGTAGATCTTCAGCGTGGCGTCGGGCAGGACGACGGTGCCGATGTCGCGGCCCTCGACCACCACGGCGTCGGCCCCGGCCACCAGGGCCCGCTGCTGGTCGACCAGCTGCCGGCGGACGGCGGGCACGGCGGAGACCGCCGACACCGTCCGGGTCACCTCGGCGCCGCGGATGCGCGCGGCGACGTCGGCACCGCCGACCTCGACCCGCTCCGTCCCGGCCTCGGTGCCGACGACGATCCGCGCCTCGGCGACGGTGCGGGCCACGGCCTCGGCGTCGTCGGGATCGATCCCGGCGTCGAGCACGGCGACGGTGGCCGCGCGGTACATCGCGCCGGTGTCGAGGTAGGCAGCGCCCAGCCGGGCGGCGACGCCACGGGCGACGCTGGACTTGCCGGTCCCCGACGGGCCGTCGAGGGTCACCGACCCGCGGAAGGGGGTCTGGGGGGTGGTCATGTGCTCCTGCTCGGTCATGGGGCCTGCTCGTGCATGGGGTCGCGGTCGCCGGGCCCGCTCACTGCGCGATGTCCCGCCGCAGCGCCACGGCGCCGCGCAGGTAGACGTGCTGGATCTCCGCCCGCGGCTTCGGCGTCTCGACGTGCGCCATGAGACGGAGCACGCGTGGCAGGGCGTGGGGCACGGCGATCTCGGTGGCGCACATGAGCGGCACGCCCCCCATGCCGAGCTCGCGGGCAGCCAGCGCCGGGAACTCCGAGACGAGGTCGGGGGTGGCGGTGAACAGGATGCTGATCACGTCGTCGTGCTCGAGCTCGTTGCGGTCGAGGACGGCGGCCACCAGCTCGCGGGTCGCCTCGAGCACCTGCTCCCGGTCGTCGGCCTCGACCTGGGTCGCGCCCCGGATGGCTCGGACGGCCATGCACTCTCCTCGCTCGCGTTCCCCCGCCTCCCGGGGACCCCACGAGTCTAGGGAGCGCCCGCCACCCCTTCTCCCCCGCGCGCGGCGGGCCCGGCCCGACGACCCGCGTCCGGGCCGCCGGGCCGGGGGTCTCAGCCGCCCAGCCGGGCGCCGGTGCTCCTGTCGAACAGGTGCACGTGGCCGGGGCGGGGGCGCACGTGCAGCAGCTCGCCCTTCCGCGGCGGGGTGCGCCCGTCGACGCGGGCGCAGAGCAGCTGCTCCTCGTCCCCGGCGGTCGTCCGGCCGTAGACGTAGGCGTCGGCGCCGAGCTCCTCGACGACGTCGACCTCGACCGCGAGCCCGGACCGGGCCACCTCCAGGTCCTCCGGCCGGACCCCCAGGGTCACCACCGCGTCCGATGTCCCGCCGAGCACCTCCCGGCCCACCGGGTGCACCTCGTCGCCGAAGGACACACCACCGTCGACCACCGGCAGCGTGAACAGGTTCATCGCGGGCGAGCCGATGAACCCGGCCACGAAGACGTTGGCCGGCCGGTCGTAGAGGTCGCGCGGCCGGCCCACCTGCATGAGCAGCCCGTCCTTGAGCACCGCCACCCGGTCGCCCATCGTCATCGCCTCGGTCTGGTCGTGGGTGACGTAGACGGTGGTGATGCCCAGCCGCCGCTGCAGAGCGGCGATCTGGGTGCGGGTCTGCACGCGCAGCTTCGCGTCGAGATTGGACAGCGGCTCGTCCATGAGGAACACCTGCGGCTGCCGGACGATCGCCCGCCCCATCGCCACCCGCTGCCGCTGCCCGCCCGACAGCGCCTTGGGCCGGCGGTCGAGGTACGGCTCCAGGTCCAGCAGCTTCGCCGCCTCCCGCACCCGTTCGGCGATCTCGGCCTTCCCCTGGCCCGCCATCTTGAGCGCGAAGCCCATGTTGTCCGCGACCGTCATGTGCGGGTACAGCGCGTAGTTCTGGAACACCATCGCGATGTCGCGGTCCTTGGGCGGCACGTCGGTGACGTCGCGGTCGCCGATGAGGATCCGGCCGTCGGTGACGTCCTCGAGACCGGCGAGCATCCGCAGCGACGTCGACTTGCCGCAGCCCGACGGGCCGACCAGGACCAGGAACTCGCCGTCCTCGATCTGCAGCTCCAGGCCGTCCACCGCGGGTCGTTCGGCGCCGCCGTAGACGCAGCTGGTGTGCTCGTAGGTGACCGAGGCCATGGGTTTCCTCTCGCGAGCGGCGGCCGGGCTACTTGCCCGCGCCGGCGGTCAGGCCGCTCAGCAGGTAGCGGCGGCCGACCAGGTACAGGACGAAGATGGGGACGACCGACAGCGTCACCGCTGCCAGGAGAGCGGGGACGTTGGTGCCGAACTGGCCCTGGTAGTCCCACAGGCCCAGGGTCAGCACCCGCGTGCTCACCGACTGGGTGAGGACGAGAGGGAAGAGGAAGCCGTTCCACGCGGTGAGCGAGGTGAACACGGCCACCGTGGTGATCGCCGGCTTGGCCAGCGGGAGGACGAGGTGGCGCAGCGCCTGGAACGGCCCGGCGCCGTCGAGGGTCTGCGCCTCGTACAGCTCCTTGGGGATGTCGCGCAGGCTGTTGGTCATCACCAGCAGGGCCACCGGCATCGCGAAGGCCGCCGTCGGCAGGATGACCGCGAGCAGGGTGTCGTACAGACGCAGCTGGGTGATCATCAGGTACACGGGGATGATCGCGGCCTGCGCGGGGATCGCCAGCCCGACGAGCATGAGCGAGAAACCCCGCTGCACCACGCGCCCGGCGTTGCGGGCCACGGCGTAGCCGGCCGGGAGCGTGAGCCCGACGACGATGGCGATGGTGGCCACCGTGACGATCACCGTGTTCAGCAGGTACGTCGGGAAGTCTCCGGAGAGGACGGTCTGGTAGTTCTCCAGCGTCGGGGCCGGTGGCAGGGCCAGCGGGTTGTCCGACAGGTAGTCCGACCGGGTCCGGAAGCTGGCGGCGACCAGGAAGTAGAGCGGGACGGCGACGAGCGCCAGCCAGACGGTCGCGAGCAGCCCGGCGAGGACGTTGGGGCGGCCGTGGGCCCGCCGCCGGTTCCGGATCCGCCGCCGCTGGCGCTCGGGCACCTCCGGCACCGGTGCGATCGGCGAGGGCGGCGCCTCCGCTGTCCGCACGCCCACCGCACCCGAGCGGCCGCCCGTCATGTCGTCGCCGCCCAGCGGCGCCCGGTCGCTCACATGCCCTCCTGCTGGCTCTGCATCTTGCGGAAGCCGGTCGCCGTGGTGACGGCGAGCGACAGGCCCGCGCCCAGGACCAGCAGCAGCACCGCGATGGCGCTGGCGTAGCCGAACTCGAACCCGCTGAACCCGGTGATGTACATGTGCAGCGGCAGGATGCGCGTCGCCGTCCCGGGCCCGCCGCCGGTGAGGATCAGGATGGTGTCGAACGTGGTCACCGAGCCGACGAGCATGAGGACCGTCGAGGTGACGACGGTGTACTTCAGCAGCGGCAGGGTGATGGTGAAGAACTGCCGGTAGCGACCCGCGCCGTCGAGGGTGGCGGCCTCGTAGAGGCTCTGCGGCACCTGGCGGGCGGCGGCTTGGTACAGCAGCGTGTGGAACGGGATGTACTGCCAGCTGATCACCCAGACCACGGTGTAGACGACGAGGTCGGTGTCGCCCAGGAAGTTGAACCGGTCCAGCAGCGGCAGCCCCTGGGTGACGCCGAAGTTCGGGTCCAGGACCGCGGCCCACAGCAGGGCGATCGCCGCCGTGGACAGCAGCAGCGGCAGGAAGAAGATCGAGCTCAGGACGGCCCGGTTGCGCTGGCGCCCGGCCGCCCAGACCCCGATCAGCATCGCGATCGGGGTCTGGACGACCCAGGTCAGCACCATGAACAGCAGCGTCAGCCGCAGCGAGGCCCACGCCCGGCCGTCCTCGACCAGGCGCGTCCAGTTCTGCGTCCCGGAGAGCTCGGGGAACCCGAAGCCGTTCCAGGACGTGAAGCTGAGGTAGACGACCAGGACCATGGGCAGCACGGCGAACGCCCCGAAGAACGTGACCGCCGGTGCGAGGTACCAGCCCGAGGGCCGGTCCTGCCGGGTGATCGCCATCCGTGGTGCCCCTGTCCTGGTGCGCTGTGCCGTGTCGTGCATGGTGCGGTGCCGGGCCGAGGCCGGGTCAGACGCCCGACATCGCGTCGACGAAGCCCTGCGGCGTCTGGTTGCCGAGGAAGAACTGCTCCAGCTGGGTCAGCATCTCGGTGGCCTCGTCGGCCGGCAGGTCCTGGTCCCAGGACAGCTGGAAGTTGTCCGCCTCGGCCGTCGCGTCGTAGATGAACGTCGCGTAGTCGCCGTTCTCGGTCTCCGCCAGCTGGTCGCGGATGCCCTGCACCGGCGGCACGTCACCGGCCTCGATGAGGTCGGTGATGTACTCGTCCGAGGTGAGCTCCGTCCGCAGGTACTCGCGGGCGGCCTCCTTGTGCTCCGAGGAGCTGGTCAGCGAGTAGAAGTTCGACACGTTGCCCACCAGGTTCGACGGGTCACCGGCACCGCCCTCGATCGCCGGGAAGGTGGCCCACCCCAGGTCACCGGCCTCGACGAACTCGGGGCTGTCGTTGAGCTGGTTGGTGTACTCCCACGAGCCCATGAGGTGGAAGCCGGCGTCGCCCTGGGCCAGGATCGTGGACGCGCCACCCACGTCGTAGCCGACCGAGGCGAAGTCCTCGCCGAAGGCGCCGCGGTCGATGAGCTCGCGCAGCATCGTGAGCGATTCGAGGACGGCCGGGTGCTCCCAGGCGCCCTCCTCGCCGTCCCGGATGGCCTGGAAGACCTCCGGGCCGCCGACGCGGTCGAGGATGTACTCGATCCACATGAGCTCGGTCCACGCCTGGGTTCCGGCCAGGGCGATGGGCGTGACGCCCGCGGCCTTGAGCGTGTCCACGGCGGCGAGCAGCTCGTCCCAGGTCTGGGGCACCTGGACACCGGCGGACTCGAGCACGGCGTTGTTGTAGAAGAGCATCACCGGCTGCATGCCGCGCATCGGCAGGCCGTAGTTCTTCCCGTCGAGCTCGGCACCGGCGAGCACGCTGGGCAGGAAGGCGTCCCGCAGCTCGGGGTCGTCGTCCAGCAGCCCGGTGAGGTCCTCGACCTGGCCGGCGTCGACGTACTCCTTCAGGTTGCCGCCGCCCCAGTTGAAGAAGAGGTCCGGGGCGTTGGGCGAGCCGAGGGCGACCCGCAGCCGCTGCTTGTAGGGGTCGTTGCCGAACGTGGCGAGCTCCAGCTCGCCGGCGTCGGAGTTCTCGTTGAAGCGTTCGATCGACGCTTCCTCGATCGGGTTGAGGGCCGCGTCCTCGAGGGCCCACACCTGGCCGGTGCCGCCCTCGCCACCCCCTCCACCGGGACCGGAGGAGCCGCAGGCCGCGACCAGCGTGCCTGCCAGGACCAGAGCGCCGGCCTGAGTGGCCACGCGGGTCAGACGCCGGAGGGACATCCCACCGCCACCTTCCTGTTTCGTCGTTGAAAACCGAAAGTTTCGAGCAGTTGCGAGAATGTAAGCCGCGTCACGAAGGGTGTCAACGGGGCCGTCACCGCGGCGTTATGAACGCTCGCCAGCAGCCCCGGTGGCGCCGCGGAGGACGACGGGCTAGCGTCCGAGCCACCCGCGCGGGCTACCGCCGCTCCGAAACTTTCGATACCATCGCCGCTCCTGTCACAGTGATGCGCACCACTGGGCGGGTACCGCCGGCGCAGGTCCGGCGGGTTCGGCCCCCGGCGCTCACCCTCAGGAGGACGGCAGTGGCGACACCTCAGCTCGGCCGGCCGACGCTGGCCAGCATCGCGGCCGCGGCGGGCGTCTCGCTGCCCACGGTCTCCAAGGTGGTGAACGGCCGCCAGGACGTCTCCCCCGCCACCCGGGCGCACGTCCTCGCCCTGCTCGAGGAGCACAACTACGTCCCCGTGGCCCGCAGGTCCGCGAGCCCGGCCCGCCCGCTGGTGGACGTCGTGTTCACCGCGCTGGACAGCCCCTGGGCGGTGGAGATCCTGCGCGGGATCACCGAGAGCGGGCTGGACGTGGTGGTGGGCACCCTCGCCCGCGACCCCGGCGCCGACTGGGTGCAGGCCCTGATCAACGGGGGGCGGCAGGGCGCGCTCGTCGTCACCTCCCGGCTCACCGCCGCCGACCAGCGGCGGCTGGGCGGCTCGCACCTGCCCGTCGTCGTCATCGACCCGGTCGACATGCCGGGCCAGGACGTGCCCAGCGTCGGCGCGACCAACTGGGCCGGCGGGCTGGCCGCCACCGAGCACCTGGTGGAGCTCGGCCACCGGCGGATCGCGGTGATCGGTGGGCCGGAGGCGTTCCTGTGCAGCCGCGCCCGCATCGACGGCTACCGGGCGGCGCTGGAGCGCGCCGGCATCGGCGTCGACCCGGACCTGGTGCGGCACGGCAACTTCCACCACGAGGGCGGCTACGAGCAGGCCCGTCTGCTGCTCGAGCTGCCCGACCCGCCGACGGCGATCTTCGCCGGCAGCGACGAGCAGGCCTTCGGCGTCCTGGAAGCCGCCCGCCAGGCCGGCCTCTCGGTGCCGGCCGACCTCTCGGTCGTCGGCTTCGACGACCTGCCCATGGCGCGCTGGTCCTCGCCCCCGCTGACGACCGTGCGCCAGCCGCTGGCCGACATGGGCCGGATGGCCGGCCGCATGCTGCACGACCTCATCACCGGGGGGCAGCTGGACACCCAGCGCATGGAGCTGGCCACCCACCTGGTCCCCCGCGCCTCCACCGCAGCGCGCCCGCGCTGACCACTCACCGCACCCCTGGAGCCACCTCCTTGACCCAGCCCCCGGCCGCCGACGTCCCGGAGCCCACCCCGCTCCCCGGCCCCCCGCCCGCCGACTGGACCGACCCCGGCCGCCCCCTGCCCGAGCGGGTCCGCGCCCTCATGGCGGTCATGACGCTGGAGGAGAAGGTCGCCCAGCTCTACGGCGTCTGGACGGCGATCGGCGACGGCGAGGACGTCGCACCCAACCAGCACGAGTTCAGCGAGCCGCTGCCGCCGTGGGAGGAGCTGACCAAGGCCGGCCTCGGCCAGCTCACGCGGATGTTCGGCACCGGCCCGGTCGAACCGCTCACCGCGGCGCGCGTGCTGGCCCAGACCCAGCGGGACCTGATCGCGAACTCCCGGCTCGGCATCCCGGCCGTGGCCCACGAGGAGTGCCTCGCCGGGTTCACCGCCTGGCAGGCCACGGTCTTCCCGGTGCCCCTGGCCTGGGGCGCCGCATTCGACCCCGACTCGGTGGCCCGGATGGCCGCCGCCATCGGGGCGCAGATGCGCTCGGTCGGCGTCCACCAGGGCCTCTCCCCCGTCCTCGACGTCAGCTTCGACCACCGCTGGGGACGCACCGAGGAAACCGTCGGCGAGGACCCCTACCTGGTCGCCGTCCTGGGCAGCGCGTACACCCGCGGCCTGGAGAGCACCGGCATCGTCGCGACGCTCAAGCACTTCGCCGGGTACTCGGCCTCTGGCGCCGGTCGCAACCACGCCCCCGTCCACCTGGGTCCCCGGGAGTTCGCCGACGTCGTGCTGCCGCCGTTCGAGACGGCCCTGCGCGAGGGTGGCGCCCGCTCGGTGATGCACTCCTACGCCGCCGTCGACGGCGTTCCACCGGCCGCCGACGAAGCGCTGCTCACCGGCCTGCTGCGCGACACGCTCGGCTTCGACGGCGTCGTCGTCGCCGACTACTTCGGCGTCTCCTTCCTGGAGGCGACCCAGGGCGTGGCCGGTTCCCCCGGCGAGGCGGCCGCGCTGGCCCTGGCCGCCGGCGTGGACGTCGAGCTGCCGACCGTGCGCTGCTACGGCGAGCCGCTGCTCGAGCTGGTGCGCACCGGTGCGGTGCCCGAGTCGCTGGTCGACCGGGCGGTCGAGCGGGTGCTGCGGCAGAAGGGCGAGCTCGGGCTGCTCGACGCCGGCTGGGACCCCGAGCCGGCGGTGCTCCGGGACGGCGGCACGCTGGACCTCGACCCGCCGGAGATGCGGGCGCTGGCGCGCACCATGGCCGAGCGCTCGGTGGTGCTGCTGGACAACACCGCCGGCGTGCTGCCGCTCCGGGCTCCGTCGTCGGTCGCCGTCGTCGGGCCCTGCGCCGACGAGGTGCTGTCGCTGATGGGGTGCTACGCCTTCCCCAACCACGTCGGGGTGCAGCACCCCGAGGTGCCGCTGGGCATCGAGCTGCCCACCCTGCTGGACGCGGTCCGAACCGAGTACCCCGAGGCCACGGTCACCACGGCGGCGGGCTGCCCGGTGCAGGAGCCCGACCGCAGCGGCATCGCCGAGGCCGTCGGCGTCGCCACCGCCGCCGACGTCTGCATCGCCGTCGTCGGCGACGTCTCCGGCCTGTTCGGCCGGGGCACCTCGGGTGAGGGCTGCGACGCCGAGGACCTGCGGCTCCCCGGCGCCCAGGCGGAGCTGCTCGACGCGCTGCTGTCGACCGGCACCCCGGTGGTCGTGGTGCTGCTGAGCGGGCGGCCCTACGCGCTGGGCGAGGTGGCCGGCCGGGCCGCCGCGGTCGTGCAGGCCTTCTTCCCCGGCGAGGAGGGGGCGGGTGCGGTCACCGGCGTGCTGAGCGGCCGGGTCAACCCGTCCGGCAAGCTGCCGGTCCAGGTGGCGCGGACGCCGGGCGGTTCGCCGGCCACGTACCTGAGCCCGGCGCTGGCGCGCAGCAGCGGCATCAGCTCCGCCGACCCCACCCCGCTCTTCCCGTTCGGTTTCGGCCTGTCGTACACCAGCTTCGCCCTGGGCGACCTGCGGCTGGACGACGTCGCCGTCGGCGACTCCCCGGCGGAGGTGGCCACCGACGGCTCGGTGCGCCTGTCGTGCACCGTCACCAACACCGGGGACCGGGACGGCGCCGAGGTGGTGCAGCTCTACCTCTCGGACCCGGTGGCGAGCGTGGTGCAGCCGGTGCGCCGCCTGGTCGGCTTCGCCCGCGTGGAGCTCGCGGCCGGCACGTCGGCGCGGGTGGTGTTCACGGTGCACACCGACCGGGCGTCGTTCACCGGGCGCGACCTGCGCCGCATCGTGGAGCCGGGCGAGCTGGTGCTCGCGGTGGGCACCTCCAGCGAGGACCTGCCGCTGTGCGCCCGGGTGCGGCTCACCGGTCCGGTGCGCGAGGTCGGGCCCGACCGGGTCCTCACCACGCCGGTGCAGGTCGGCACTCCCTGACGACGCCGGTCCCCGGCCCCGCGCGGTGCGGGAGCCGGGGGCCGGTCACGCCGGCTGCCGCAACCGTGCGCGGGCGGCCCCGATCAGTGCGCCGGCCGCCCGGTCCAGCGGTGCGGAGTGCAGCCGCCACTGCTGCCAGTGCAGGGCCACGTCGACGGCGCCCGCCAGGTCGAACGACCCGACCGCTCGCTCCCCTGCGGGCCGGGCGGCCGCCAGCTGGAGCTCCGGCAGCATGCCCCAGCCGAAGCCCAGGGTCACGGCGGTGAGGTAGTCCGCCGACGAGGGCACGTAGTGGACCGGCACGTCCGCCGTCGACGGCAGGTGGCGGCGCAGGTAGACGTGCTGGAGGTCGTCCCGGCGGTCGAACACGACCACCGGCGCCCGCGCCAGGGCCGCGGGGCGGGGGCCGTCGGGGAACCAGCGGTCGAGGAAGGCCGGCGCCGCGCACGGCAGGTACCGCATGGTTCCGAGCGGCGTCACCCGGCAGCCGGCCACCGGCTCGGCGTCGGAGGTGACCGCGGCCATCACCGTGCCGGCCCGCAGCAGCGTGCTGGTGTGCGTCTGGTCGGCGCTGTGCAGGTCGAGGCGCAGGTCAGCGGCGAGCGGGGCGAGCGCCGGCAGCGCCCAGGTGGCCAGCGAGTCGGCGTTCACCGCGAGCGGCACCACGGGCGGCCCGGACCCGGACGGGTCGAGCTGCCGGCCGGTGTCGGCGACGAGCAGGCCGACCTGGCGGGCGAGGCGCAGCACCGGCTCGCCGGCGGTCGTGACGGTCGCCGGCCGCCCGCGCCGCACCAGCACCCGGCCGGTGGCCTCCTCCAGCGCCCGCAGGCGCTGGGACACCGCGGACGGCGTGACGTGCAGCCGCCGTGCCGCCGCCTCCAAGGTGCCCTCGTCGACCACCGCCACCAGGGTGCGCAGCTGGGCCAGATCGATCTCCACGGACAGCAATGCTAATGCGGCTGAAGGATCTTTAGCTGGACTGCAGGCGATCGGCGCTCCTAGCGTGGCGTCCGTGACGACGGGACTGCTGGCCGCGCTGGCCGGGCTGGGGCTGGGCCTCTCGCTGATCGTCGCGATCGGGGCGCAGAACGCCTTCGTCCTCCGGCAGGGGCTGCGCGTCGAGCACGTCGGCGCGGTCGTCGTGCTCTGCGCGGTGTCCGACGCCGTGCTCATCCTCGCCGGGGTCGCCGGCAACTCGTGGCTCAGCGCCCGCCTCCCCGACGCGATCACCGTCATCCGGCTCGCCGGCGCCGCCTTCCTGCTGGGCTATGCCGCGCTCGCCGCCCGGCGTGCTGTGCGCCCGTCGTCGATCGCCGTCGAGACCGGGGGCCTCCGGACCGGTCTGGCGGCCACCGTGGCCACCTGCCTGGCGCTGACCTGGCTGAACCCGCACGTCTACCTGGACACGGTGCTGCTGCTGGGGTCGGTGGCCGACAGCCACGGTGGGCGGAGGTGGTGGTTCGCCGCGGGCGCCGCCGTCGGCAGCGTGCTCTGGTTCAGCGCCCTCGGGTACGGCGCCCGGCTGCTGCGGCCGCTGTTCGCGCGGCCGGCCGCCTGGCGGGTGCTCGACGCCGGCATCGCCGTCGTGATGGCGACCCTCGGCCTCGGTCTGCTGGCCACGGCGCTGTGAGCCGCCGCGGCGCGGTCAGAGCCCGACGAGCTCCTCGAGCGCACCGACCTCCGCGCGGGTGAGCTTCCGGATCGACCCGCTGCGCATCCGCTGGAGCTGGACCGGCCCGACGGCGGTGCGGGTCAGCCGCGAGACCGGAAGGCCGACGGCGGCGAGCAGCCGGCGGACGATGTGCTTGCGCCCCTCGTGCAGCACCACCTCGACCACGGACTGGCCCGCGTGGGTGTCGACGACCCGGAACGAGTCGACCGTGACCGGCCCGTCCTCCAGGTCGATCCCGGCGCGCAGCCGGCGGTGCAGGTCCCGCGGCACCGAGCCCGAGACCTGCGCCAGGTAGGTCTTGCGCACGCCGTACGACGGGTGCGCGAGCCGGTGGGCCAGCTCCCCGTCGTTGGTGACCAGCAGCAGGCCCTCGGTGTCCTGGTCGAGGCGGCCCACGTGCACCAGGCCGGGCGCCAGGTCGCCCACCATGTCGCCGATCGTGGGGCGGGCGCGATCGTCGCTCATCGCGGTGATAACCCCGGCGGGCTTGTTGATCGCGTACGTGACGCGGTCGTCGCGGATCTCCAGGCGCGCGCCGTCCACGGCGATCTTGTCCTCGAGCGGGTCGACCCGCATGCCCTGCACGCGCACCTGCCGGCCGTTCACGCTGATCCGGCCGGCGTCGATCATCTCCTCGACCACCCGGCGCGACGCGACCCCGGCGCGGGCCAGCACCTTCTGCAGCCGCTCCCCCTGCCGCTCCCCCGGCTCCTCCGGCTCGGGGCGGTCACCGGGGTGCGCCGGGGCCAGTTCCATGTCCTCCGACCAGCCCTCGCCGGCCGCGGTCGTGCTCTCGTCGTTCGGGGTCGCGTCGCTCATCGCCGTCCAGTCTCCCACCCGCCCCCCGGGCCGCCTCGCCGCGCTCCGCCCGGCCGTGTGCCACCTCACGGCGACACCCGATCGGGGTACTGGTGGCCGCGCGCCGGCCGACCCAGGATGCGCACATGAGCAGCACGCGCAAGGTCGGCCTGGTCGTGGCCGCGACGGCGACGGCGGGGTGGGCGCTGTTCGCGGTCGCCGTCGCGACCGGGGACCCCGACGACGGGGCGAACATCGGCGCCGGCCTCGCGGGCCTGCTGGCCCTCGCCCTCTCGGGGATCGCGCTGGTCGTCCTCCTCGCGTCCCTGCGGGCGCCGGGCGACGGATCGGGCAGCCGGCGCGATGCGCGGATCGGGGCGCCGCTGGCGGTGGTCTCCCTGCTGCTCCTCGCCGCGTTCTGGTTCGGCAGCGGCTCGGTGCCGTCCGTGGCGTCCGAGGACGCCCTGCGCATCGTGCTCGGCGCCGGGATCGTCACCTTCCTGGCCTCGGTCGCCTGCTTCGTGCCCCCGCGCCCTCCCCGGGCCTGACCGGGGTCCAGGCGCGGCACCGGTCGACCGGATCAGGCGTCGGGGTGCTCGTCGAGCACCGTGGCGGTCTCCGGCAGCAGCGGCGCGAGCTCGGGCAGCTCGGCCAGGCTCGCCAGCCCGAGCCGTTCCAGGAACAGCGGAGTCGTCGCGTACAGCCCCCCACCGCTGTCGGGATCGGTGCCCACCTCGTGCACCAGCCCGCGCCCGATGAGGGTGCGCATCACGCCGTCGACACCGACGCCGCGGATCGCCGACACCCGGGCCCGGGTCACCGGCTGCCGGTAGGCGATCACGGCGAGGGTCTCCAGCGCGGCCTGGGTGAGCCGACTGCGCTGCCCCTCGCCGAGGTACCGCTCGACGACGGCGGCGTGCTCCTCGCGGGTGTAGAGCCGCCACCCCTCCCCCACCCGGCGCAGGCTGATGCCGGCCGAGCGGTCGTCGTAGGCCGCCGCCAGCTCCGTCAGCCCCTGGCGGACCTGCTCGACCGGGCAGCGCAGCGCCGCGGCCAGCGTCTCGTCGTCGACGGGGTCGTCGACGACGAACAGCAGGGCCTCCAGCCCGCCGCGCAGCTCGACCGGGTCCAGCAGCACCACCGCTTCCGGCTCCGGCTCCGGTTCGGGCGCGGGCGCGGGCGTTGCCGCGGGCGGGGACGCCGCCTCCTCGGCGGGCACCGCCGGCACCGGCAGCTCCTCCACCGGGCGCTCGGCGACGCGGGCGGCGAGCTCGGCCGCGACGGCGTCCCAGGCGGCCGGGTCGGCATCCCCGCGCTCGGCCGCCTGCTCGCGGGTGGCGGCCAGCTCGGCAGCGAGCGACTCCCAGGAGATGGGGGCGGGGTCTGGGTCGGTGCGGTCGTCGGTCACCGGTACTCCTCGTCGGCGTCGGGGGCCGGGGCGCCGGCCGGATCGGGCACGCCCTCGCCGGTCCAGCGCACGTGCAGCTCGCCCAGCGGCGTGAGCTGCTCGAACACCACCCGCTGCTGGCGGTACAGCTCGAGCAGTGCGAGGAAGCGGGCCACCACCTCCAGGGTGTGCCCGCAGTCGGCGGTGAGCGCCCGGAAGCTCGACGTCCCCGCGCGTACGAGCTGGTTGCGCACCAGCAGCAGCTGCTCGGAGACGCTGACCGGGGGCGCGTGCAGGTGCGCGACGCTGACCGTCTCGGGCACCTTGGGGGCGAGAGCCCGGGCGGCCAGCGCGGCGAACTGCGCCGGCGTGATGTCCAGCAGCACCTCGGGGACGAGCTCGGCGAACCGCGGCTCCAGCGCCGCCTCGCGCGGGTGGCGGCGGGCGGCGTCGGCCTCGCGCTCGCGCAGGAACGCGGCCGCCTGCTTGTAGGCCTTGTACTGCAGCAGCCGGGCGAACAGCAGGTCCCGCGCCTCCAGCAGCTCGAGGTCCTCCTCGTCGTCGACGTCGGCAGCAGGCAGCAGGCGGGCGGCCTTCAGGTCGAGCAGCGTGGAGGCGACGACGAGGAACTCGCTGGCCTGGTCCAGGTCCAGCTCGTCGCCGAGCGCGCGCAGGTGGGCGATGAACTCGTCGGTGACCCGCGACAGCGCGATCTCGGTGACGTCGAGCTTGTGCTTGCCGATCAGCTGCAGCAGCAGGTCGAACGGGCCCTCGAAGTTGGTCAGCCGGACCGTGAAGCGCGCCGGAGCGGCCCCGTCGGCCTGATCGGCCGGCGGAACCGCTCCGGTGCTGTCGCTCACGAGCACCCACCGTAGGCGGCCCTCCCGCAGGGACCCGCCGCGAGCATGCGAGAGGCGGGGGTCAGGAGGGTCCTCTCACTTCTCTTTCAGCCGACGGACGAGGATCGCGTCGTCCCCGCGCTCGGCCAGGTCGGCCAGCAGCACCGACACCGCCTCGCGGACGATGCGGCCGCGGTCCGCGGCGAGGCCGTGGTGGGCGCGCAGCGTCAGCCGCGCGGACTCCAGGGCCAGCAGCTCGTCGGCGGAGATGTAGACGGTGATCTTCTCGTCGTGCTTGGTGCGCTCGGCCCGCCCGCGGGCGGGCCGCCCGCGGGTGGCGATCTTCGGCTGCAGCACCGGAGCCGGGGCCGGCTCGGCCGGCGCGGCGCGGAAGGCGGCCAGGTCGTCGCCGGGCTGCGCACCGCCCGGGACGAGGGTCAGCGCCGCGGCCGCCTCGGCGGGCGACTCCCCGACCCGGCGGGCGGCGCTGCGCAGCGCCGGGGAGCTGGCCGGGGTCGGCAGGCTGGGGAGTTCGGTGACCTCGGACGCCGTCGCTGCGGCGTCCGTCCGGCGGAACAGCTCCGACGCACCGGGCAGAACGGGCCGCCGAGTCACAGGGCCAGCACCTCCTTGGCGAGGTCGCGGTACGCCGCAGCGCCCGTCGACGTGGGTGCCCACGTGGTGATCGGCTGGCCGGCGACCGTGGTCTCCGGGAACCGCACCGTGCGCTGGATGACGGTCTGGAACACGGTGTCGCCGAACGCCTCGACGACCCGGCTGAACACCTCCCGGCAGTGCACGGTCCGGGAGTCGTACATGGTGGCGAGGATGCCGTTGATCTCCAGCGACGGGTTGAGCCGCTCCTTGACCTTGTCGATCGTGTCGACCAGCAGCGCCACCCCGCGCAGGGAGAAGAACTCGCACTCCAGCGGGATCACCACGCCCTGGGCGGCGGTGAGCGCGTTCACCGTCAGCAGGCCGAGCGAGGGCTGGCAGTCGATGAGGATGTAGTCGTACTCGTCGACCACGTCGGCGAGCACGCGCAGCAGGGTCTGCTCCCGCGCCACCTCGCTGACCAGCTGCACCTCCGCGGCGGAGAGGTCGATGTTGCTCGGCACCAGGTCCAGGCCCGGGATGTCCGTGGGCACCCGCACGTCCCGGAGGCTCGTGCGCCGCTCCATCAGCACGTTGTAGATGGTCCGGTCCAGGTTCTGCGCCGGCACGCCCAGCCCCACCGACAGCGCCCCCTGCGGGTCGAGGTCGATGAGCAGCACCTTGCGGCCGAACTCCACCAGCGCCGCACCCAGGTTGATGGTGGACGTCGTCTTGCCGACGCCACCCTTCTGGTTGCACATCGCGATGACGCGGGCGGGGCCGTGCTGGGTCAGCGGCTTGGGGTCCGGCAGGGGGCGCTGACGCGCCCTGGCCGGGTCCAGCCGCAGCGCGGCCGCCCCCATCTCGGGGTCGGTGTCGTGCGGGCGCGCGACGGCAGAGGCCGCGTCCGCTCGGATCGCCATGGGTAGTCGCCTCCAGCTCGAGCCCGTCCGGACGTTCCGGGTGCGGTCAGCCGTCCTGACCGCTCGGGTGAGGAAGACGCTAGGGAGCTGGAGAAAGGTTCCCAAGGCGGCACGCCGTCGACGTGTCGACATGGCGACGAATGCCAACGCATGTGACTGCTCAAGCCGAGCAGACTGTGGATTCTGCTGAATCCGAGCGTTCCCTGCTGTCAGGTGAGCGCACGGGGGTGGCTGGTCGCGTAGACCTCGCGCAGCCGGTCGACGGTCACCAGCGTGTAGACCTGCGTGGTCGTCACCGAGGCGTGGCCCAGCAGCTCCTGGACCACGCGGACGTCGGCGCCGCCGTCGAGCAGGTGGGTCGCGAAGCAGTGCCGCAGCGTGTGCGGTGAGATCTCGCCCTCCAGGCCCGCCCGCTCGGCGGCCGTCCGCAGGATCGACCAGGCGCTCTGCCGGGACAGCGGGCCGCCGCGCACGTTGAGGAACAGCGCGCCGCCGCGCACTCCGGCCCGGCCGTTCGCGGCGAGCGCCGGGCGGGCCCGCACCAGGTACTCCTCCACGGCCCGCAGGGCGTAGCTGCCGACCGGTACCACGCGCTCCTTGCCGCCCTTGCCGGCCAGCCGGACGGCGCTCTGCCCACGGTCGAGGTCGTCCACAGCCAGACCGACGGCCTCGGAGATGCGGGCGCCGGTGCCGTAGAGCAGTTCCAGCAGCGCGCGGTCGCGCAACCCGCGCGGCCCCTCCAGGGCTCCGGCCGCCTCGATCAGCGCGACCACCGACTCCACGGGCACCGCCTTGGGCAGCCGACGGGCCGGCGTGGGCGGGCGCACCTCGTGGGCGACGTCGTCGGGCACCAGCCCGTCGAGGAGCGCGAACCTGTGCAGTCCGCGCACGGCCACGACCGCGCGGGCGGCGGAGGTCGCCGACAGGGGCGGGTGGTCGTCGTCGCCCCGGCGCAGTGCGGTCAGGAAGCCGGCGACGTCGGACTCGGCGACCTCCCGCAGGCCGCGCACGCCCACCGCCGCCAGGTACTCGCTGTAGCGGCGCAGATCGCGGCGGTAGGAGGCGATGGTGTTGGCCGCCAGCCCCCGTTCCACGGTCAGGTGATCCAGGTAGCCGGTGACGACGCGTTCGACGTCCGGTCCCGCGGACAGCGTGCTGGTCAGGGGAGCACCTCCTGGAGCGGGACGGCGACCATGTCGTGGGCCTCGGCCACCTCGGGCAGCACCACGCTGCCACCGACCACGTTCACCCCGTGGGCCAGGGCCGGGTCGCGCCGGACCGCGGCGGACGTCCCCTCGGCCGCGAGCGCCATGACGTAGGGCAGCGTCACGTTGGTCAGCGCGTGCGTGGAGGTGTTCGGCACCGCCCCCGGCATGTTCGCCACGCAGTAGAAGACCGACTCGTGCACGCGGAAGGTCGGGTCGTCGTGCGTGGTCGGCCGGGTGGCCTCGAAGCAGCCACCCTGGTCGACGGCGATGTCCACCAGCACCGACCCGGACCTCATCCGCGCCACCAGGTCGTTGCTCACCAGGGTGGGGGCCTTCGCGCCGGGGACGAGCACCGCGCCGATCACCAGGTCGGCGTCGAGCACGGCGCGCTCCAGCTCGTAGGCGTTGGAGGCGACGGTCTGCAGGTGCCCCTGGTAGATCCGGTCGGCGGCGCGCAACTTGTCGATGTCGCGGTCGAGGACGACGACCTCGGCCTGCATGCCGAGGGCGATCGCCGCCGCGTTCATCCCCGAGACGCCGGCACCGATCACCACGACCTTGGCGGCGTAGACCCCGGACACCCCGCCGAGCAGCACCCCGCGGCCGCCGTGCGCCCGCTCGAGGCAGTGGGCCCCCACCTGCGGCGCCATCCGCCCGGCGACCTCCGACATGGGGGCCAGCAGGGGCAGGGTGCCGTCGGCCTTCTGCACGGTCTCGTAGGCGATCGCCGTGGTCCCGGAGGCGACGAGCGCCTCGGTGCACTCCCGGGAAGCGGCGAGGTGGAGGTAGGTGAAGAGCGTCTGCCCGGCCCGCAGCCGGCCGTACTCCTCGGCGACCGGCTCCTTCACCTTGAGCAGCAGGTCGGCGTCGGCCCAGACGTCGTCGGCGGAGGCCACCAGCCGTGCGCCCGCGGCGGTGAAGTCCTCGTCCGGGATGGACGACCCCTCCCCCGCTCCCCGCTCGACCAGCACCGTGTGCCCGGCCCGCGTCAGCTCGGTGACACCGGCCGGGGTGAGCGCCACCCGGTACTCCCGGTTCTTGACCTCTCGGGGAACTCCGACCCGCATCGCTGGCTCTCCTGGTCCCGGCGGGGCGCTCCCCGAGGGTGACGGGGCACCCCACCGCATCGTGGGCCGCCCGGTCGGGGCGGGCCTCGCCGCGGAGTGTAGGCATGCCGACCGGCTCGGTACCGGCGCGGAAGCCGATTCGTAACCGCGCGCGGCCGGGGGGCCGGGCTGCCGCGCACACCCGGCTGGCCGACGATGACGGGGCCACCCGCCCTCCCGGAGGACCGCCCCATGCGCTTCTACGCCCAGCACCCCGCCCTGCGGGCACGTCAGCTGGCCGCCGACCTCGGCTTCCTGGCGTGGTCGGTGGTCTGGGTGCTCGTGGCACGGGCCGCGCACGGCGCCGTCCTGGTGCTGGCCGAGCCGGGACGGGCGGTCGAGGACCTCGGCCGGTCGGTCGCCGGCTCCATGGGCTCGGCCGCGGCGGCGGCCGAGGACGTGCCCGTGGTGGGCGACGAGCTGGCCGCGCCGTTCGGCGCGCTCGCCGGCGCCGGGGGCTCGGTGCTGGGGGCCGGGCAGTCGGCGCAGGACGCCGTCGGCACGCTGGCGACGATCCTCGCCGTCGTCCTCGTGCTGCTCCCCGTGGGCTGGCTGCTGCTGCGCTGGCTGCCCTGGCGGCTGCGGTACGCCCGCGAGGCGGGTGCGACCCGCACCCTGCTGGCGGGCACACCGGATCTCCACGTCCTCGCCGCCCGGGCCCTGGCGAACGCGCCGCTCCCCCGGCTCGCCGCGCTGCCTGCCGGCACGGGTGCGGCCTGGCACGCCGGGGACCCTGCCGCGGTGCGCGCCCTGGCCGCCGTGGAGCTCGCTCGGCTCGGCCTCCGGCTGCCGGGCTGACCGGCGCGACCCGGCACCGGCCGCGGAACCCGTCACGCCGGGGAGCGGCCCTCGACCACGTCGAGGTAGTGCTGGTTGGCCATGACCCCGAGCACGTTGCCGAAGGGGTCGACCACCGATGCGGTGACGTAGCCGGGGCCCCGCTCGACCGGCTCCTGGTGCACCGTCGCGCCCAGCGACAGCAACCGCTCGAACGCGGCCCGGGGACGGCCGGGCGCAGGTCCGCCTGGCCGCCCCGACGCCGTTGGACATCGCCCGCACGCTCGCCGGCTGGGGCGCCGACGTCGAGGTGATCGAGCCGGCGCCGGTCCGGGCCGAGCTGGCGCGGATCGGCGCCGAGCTCACCGGCCGCTACGCCGGCGCGCCGTGATCGGCGGCCGCCTCAGCCGGCGTCGACCGGGCGGAGCCGCGGGCCCGCCGCCCGCACCTGGGCAGCGGCCAGCAGCCCCACGACGGCGGCGACGTTGCGGATGTCGCCGTCGAACACCCGCTGGACCGCGTCGGCGAGCGGTACCCGCTCCACGGTCATGTCCAGCTCCTCGTGCTCCACGGTGAAGCCCTCGGGGCGGTCGACCTCGGTGAGCCCCTCGGCCAGGTAGACCAGCACCTGCTCGTCGCAGAAGCCGGGCGAGCTGTAGTGGGTGGTCAGCAGCGACCACCGCGCGGCCGAGAGCCGGACCTCCTCGGCCAGCTCCCGCTTCGCCGTCTCCAGCGGTGGCTCACCCTCCGCGTCGCGGAGCCCCGCCGGCAGCTCCCACAGGTAGCCGCCCACCGGGTGCCGGTACTGCCGCAGGAGGACCACCTCGTCGGTCTCGGTGAGCGCCACGACCGCCACCGCCCCCGGGTGGCGGACCACCTCCCGGACGCTGTCCCCGCCGCCGGGCATCGCCACGGTGTCCTTGACCAGGCGGATGACCCGCCCCTCGTACACCGGCTCGGTGGCCAGCACGCGGTACTCGTGGGCGTCCGGCTCGCCCTTGCCCATCAGATGCCGACCTTCTCCGCCTCGTCCACCGGCACCGGCAGCCGCGCCGACTCCTGGTAGTCGACGGCTGCCTGCACGAACGCCGCGAACAGCGGGTGCGGCCGGGTGGGGCGGCTCTTGAGCTCCGGGTGGGCCTGGGTGCCGACGAAGAAGGGGTGGACGTCGGCGGGGAGCTCTGCGAACTCCACCAGCGTCCCGTCCGGCGAGGTGCCGGAGAAGACCAGGCCGGTCTCGCTGAGCCGGTCCCGGTAGGCGTTGGCCACCTCGTAGCGGTGGCGGTGCCGCTCGGTGATCTCCGTCGACCCGTAGGCGGCGGCCACGACCGAGCCCTTCTGCAGCACGGCCGGGTAGCTGCCCAGCCGCATCGTGCCGCCCATGTCCCCGCGCCCGGCGACGACGTCGAGCTGGGTGGCCATCGTGGAGATGACCGGGTCGGGGGTGCTCGGGTCGAACTCGGTGGAGTTCGCGCCGGTGATCCCGGCCAGGTTCCGGGCGGTCTCGATGACCATGCACTGCAGGCCCAGGCACAGCCCCAGGGTCGGGATGCCGTTGACCCGGGCGTGCCGGATCGCGCCGAGCTTGCCCTCGATGCCGCGCACCCCGAACCCGCCGGGGATGCACACGCCGTCGACGCCGGCCAGCGCCTTCTCCGCGCCCTCCTCGGTCTCGCAGTCGTCGGAGGCGACCCAGCGGATCTGCACCCGGCTGCGGTGCGCGAAGCCACCGGCGCGCAGCGCCTCGGTGACCGAGAGGTAGGCGTCGGGCAGGTCGATGTACTTGCCGACGAGCGCGATCGTCACGGTCTGCTTCGGGGCGTGGACGCGGTCGAGCAGGTCGCCCCAGACCGTCCAGTCCACGTCGCGGAACGGCAGGCCCAGCCGGCGGACGACGTAGGCGTCGAGCCCCTCCCGGTGCAGCACCTTGGGGATGTCGTAGATCGACGGCGCGTCGGGGCAGGAGATGACCCCCTCGGCGTCGGTGTCGCACATCAGGCTGATCTTGCGCTTGAGGCCCTCGTTGATCTCGCGGTCCGAGCGGCAGACCAGGGCGTCGGGCTGGATGCCGATGCTGCGCAGCGCGGCGACCGAGTGCTGCGTCGGCTTGGTCTTCAGCTCGCCCGAGGGCGCGATGTAGGGCACCAGCGAGATGTGCAGGAAGAAGCAGTTGTCGCGGCCGATCTCGTGCCGCACCTGGCGGGCGGCCTCGAGGAAGGGGAGCGACTCGATGTCGCCGACCGTGCCGCCGATCTCGGTGATCACGACGTCGACGCGCTCCGCGCCGTCGGCACCGGCGAGGATGCGCGCCTTGATCTCGTTGGTGATGTGCGGGATGACCTGCACCGTGTCACCGAGGTACTCGCCGCGCCGCTCCTTGGCGATGACGTCGGAGTACACCTGCCCGGTGGTCACGTTCGCCCGGCCCGAGAGGTCGATGTCGAGGAAGCGCTCGTAGTGGCCGACGTCGAGGTCGGTCTCCGCACCGTCCTCGGTGACGAACACCTCGCCGTGCTGGAACGGGTTCATCGTGCCCGGGTCCACGTTGAGGTACGGGTCGAGCTTCTGCATCGTGACCCGGAGGCCGCGGCTGGCCAGCAGGGTGCCGAGCGAGCTGGCGGTCAGGCCCTTGCCGAGCGAGGAGACGACCCCGCCGGTGACGAAGACGAACTTCGTCGGCTGGTTGTTGCGGAGCAGGACGTTGCTGCCCGAGTGATCACGTGTTCCCGACGGTCGATCCACGGGAGACGACCGTAACACGGTCGGAGCCCTCGGCCGGGCCGGAGTGCGCAGCGCCACCCGCGGACCCACCCGTCTCGCGCCGGCCGTCCTGCCGGCCCGCGACCAGCCACACCAGCAGCGGCACCAGCAGGGCCGCGGCGGTGGCGGGCAGCGCGACGCCGGAGTCGTTGACCGCCGCGCCGATGGTGAGGCTCAGCGCCACGGACAGGAGCGCGGCGCGCAGCACGGCGGCGTCCCCGGGTGGCAGGCCGGCCGGGCCCCGCGGCGGGCGGCCGGGCACGGCTGGCGGGCTGCGCAACGGCCCCCCGGGCCGGAGCAGCCAGACCGCGGCGACCAGCGCGACCGGCAGCATCCACGCCAGCGGGCTGCCCAGCAGGATGCCGATGTTGGCCTGGGCCTTGCGGCTCACCACCGTCCACGCCTCACCGTTGAGCACCTGCTCGACGAAGCGGCCCAGGTGGCTGCGCTCCGTCGGCGGCCCCGTCCAGTCGAGCACCGCCACCGTGCTCACCGCCACCACGGCGGCGGCGAGGATCACGCCCAGCCGGACGATCGTGACCCGCACGCCGGTCAGCAGCATGGCCAGGAGCAGGAAGCCGGGCAGGGCCGCCAGGACGCCTCCGAAGTCCCGCCCGAGGCCGGGTGCCCCGATCACGGCGACGACGAGCAGGCCGGCCCCCACCACCACGGCGGCCGTGCGTCTGCGCCGCCGCCGGGGGCTCGACCGGCGTGCGACCGCCGCGGCCAGCGCCGCGGTGACCGTCAGCGCGCTCACCGACAGCAGCCCGAAGCTGAGGTTGCCGTAGCCGGTGAACCGCCCGGCCACGATCGCGTCGTAGCCCAGCGGGCCGTTGAGCTCCATCGTCGAGCCGGTGAGCACGTCGCCGACGAGGGTGACCAGGGTCAGCGCGAGGACCGCCAGCGCCGGCCCCAGCCGGCGGCGGCGCCACGGGCCCAGGACGGCGAGCGCCAGCACTGCCAGGTCGGCGACGACCACCGCGGTCACCAGCGCCGGCAACGGCTCCCCGGCCCGTTCCCACGGCACCAGACCCGCGAGGTAGGTGGCCACCGGCAGCCCGGCGGCGGCCAGGCAGAGCAGGCGCAGCGCCCGGCGGACCGGCGGCCAGGCCCCGGGGCGGGCACCCCGCCGCCCGGTGCCGACGACCAGCACGCCCAGCCCGACGACGACAGCGCCGAGGAGCACGAAGGTCCAGAAGAAGACACCGGTGTTGCGGTGGTGGGTGATCGCGGCGGTGTTGACCCGCTCGAGCTCGGCCACGGCCTCGGGCAGCGGCGGTCGCTGCCCGGTGCTCCGCCACGGCTGCCCGTTCATCGACGACGGCGGGTCCAGCCCGAGCGCTCGGAGGGCGGTGGGTGCCACGTCGATCAGTTGGACGAACGGCGTCCGGCCGGTGCTCGCCGAGGTCAGCCAGCCCGCGTCGAAGCCGGGTCCCGAGGCCATGCCGACGTGCAGCTGGGGCCGGCCGTCGTTGACCTCGGAGATGCCGGCGAGCAGCAGCAGGGTGTCGCCCGGGAGCGCGTCGACCGCGCCGCGCAGCCGCCCCAGCGCGTCGTCGATCCGGCCCAGGGCGGCCGCCCGCGGCTCGGGCCGGGTGCCGTCGTCGGTGGGCTCGGCACCGGGGGCGCCGGCGTCGGTGAGCTGGTCCAGGGAGACCAGGGTCAGCGGGCAGGAGTCCAGCACCTCGGCCAGCTCGGCGGGGTTCGCCACCAGGGTGGGCACCGTGGTGAGGGGCACCCCGTCCGCGGCGACGGCCAGCGCGGCGGCCCGGCCCGACACCGCGGCGCACCCGACGGCCTCCCCCAGCGCGCCGGGCTGCGCGCCGAACCGGACGGTGCCCTCGTCCTCGGCGATCCGGGCGACGGTGGCCTGCGGATCGCCCAGCGCCACCGCGGCCACCCGCTCCTGGAGGCCGCACCGCGTGAGCGAGGTGTCCAGCCGGGGCTCCTCGGGGACCTCCTCCTCGGGGCCGGCCTCCTCCCGGTCCCCGTCGGGCGCCTCCGGATCGGGCAGCGTGGGCAGCGGCACCGGTGGCAGCCCCTCGTCGGTGCCGGGGAAGCGCGCCCGGTTCCCCGCGCCGAGCGTGGCCCAGCCGTCGAGCAGGCAGGTGGTGGAGCGGGCGGCCCGCACCGACGTCGCTCCGATCGCCGACCCCTCCGCCAGCGCCCACAGCTGCGGCGTCGCCGTGGCGTCGACATCGGCCCACGTGAGCCCGGGCACCCCCACCACCACGACGCGGTCGGCGGCGTAGTCCTGCTGGTCGGCCACCGCACCCGCCCCGGTCGGCAGCCCGACCAGCAGCAGCAGGACCAGCGCCACGAGCGCCGCCGTCCTGCGTGCCACCCGCGTAGCCGGCCCGGTCATGTGCCCGGCCGGGCCGGGGACGTCCCGAGCAGGTCCCGGTAGATGCCGACCAGCTGCGCGGCCGTCCCCTCCTCGTCGGGCCAGGTGGCCGCCTGCCGCAGCCCCGCCTCGGCGAGGTCGGCGGCGTGCGCGCTGTCGCAGAGCACCCGCACCACGGCCTCGGCCAGGGCGTCGGCGTCTCCTGGCGGGACGAGCTCGGCGGCGTCCCCGAGCAGCTCCGGCAGCCCGCCGGTGCGACTGGCCACCAGGGGCACCCCCGCCCGCAGCGCCTCCTGGGCGGTGAGCGAACGCGCCTCCCAGCGCGAGGGCAGGACGCAGAGGTCGGCGGCACCGAGCAGGTCCGCGACGTCGTCCCGGCGACCCAGCAGCGTGACCGGCAACCTCTCGGCCCGGATGCGACCGGCGAGCTCGTCGTGCAGCGGCCCGTCGCCGGCGACGACGACCGACGGCGCGGGTCGCACGCGCTGGTCGGCCGACCAGCGGGCCACGGCGTCGAGCAGGACGTCGTAGCCCTTCTGCGGGTGCAGCCGGCCCACGGCGACCACGAGCGCGCGGTCGTCGTCCAGCCCCAGCTCCTGCCGCACTTCCGCCGGGGTGCGCGTGGCCGCGGGCAGCGGTGGCGCGGAGACCGGCGCCAGCCGCACGTCGCGCGCCCCCTGCCGACGGGCGTTCTCCGCCAGGTCGGCCGAGGCGGCGAGGACGACGTCGGCGGCCCGGACGGTGGCCCGCTCCGCGCGTGCCAGCACTCGGCGCCGCAGGCCACCGCCCTCGGGGAGGGCGTTGTGCAGGGTGAGGACCAGCGGGGGCGAGCCGTCGGCCAGCCGGCGCGCGGCCGCGGCGACCAGGCCGGCGCGCAACCCGTGCGCGTGCACGAGATCGGTGCCGGTCAGCGCCGTGCGGAGCGCCCGCACCGCCCGGGCGTCGGCGGCGGGGGCCAGCCCGGCGGAGATCTCGACGGGCGTGAAGTCCGCGCCGCGGCCGGAGAAGTCGAACAGCGCGTCGGTGGCTGCCGGGCCGCACACACCCACGTCGGCACCCGCGGCGAGCAGCGGGTGCAGCAGCGAGCGCACGTGGGTGCCCACCCCGCCGGTGCTGGTGGCGAGCACCTCGGTGACGCGGCGGCCGCGCAGGGGCGCCTCAGGCACCGCGCACCTCCTGCCCGCCCGTCGACCGCAACTCCCGGAACGCCCCCACCAGCTGCGCGCGGGCCGTGCCCATCATGACCGCCAGCGCGACGGCGAGCACCACGCACCCGGCGAGGACGCCGACCCCGAGCGTCACGAGCAGGCCGCCCCCCGGCACCGGGTCCGCGCCCAGCGCCCGGGTGACCCACAGCCCCGCGGCGCCGCCCACGACGGCCGCCAGGACGGCCACGGGGCCGGTGCGGCCCAACCCTCCCAGCGCGGGCCGGCCCGCCACCCGGGCGACCACGAGCAGCAGCCCGGCCCCGGCGACGGTGACCCCCGCGGTGTGGCCGAGCCCGAGGGCCAGCGCCCGGTCGCCGGCGGGCAGGACCCGGGCCAGGACGACGTCGGCGACGACGGCGAGCAGCCACCCGCCCAGGACGCAGGCCGTCGGCGCCTTCCACAGGCCGCGGGCGTACAGCGCCCGGGTGAGCACCGCCACGAGGCCGTAGCCGAGCAACCCCGGGGCGAAGGCCATGACGGTGTCGCGCAGCGCCGCGACGTCGCGGTCGCCCTGGGCGGCGAGGAAGACCCGCGCCACGGGGCCGGCGGTCGCGACCAGCACCGCGGCGGCGACGGCGGAGGCGGCGACCGCGAGCACGGTGACCGGCGCCAGCGCACGGCGGTACGCGGCCTCGTCGCCGCTCTCGGCGCTCTCGGCCAGCCCGGGGTAGGCCGACGTCGCCAGCGGGACGGCGAGGGCCGCCCAGGGCAGCAGGAAGACCGTGAGGCCGGCGGCGTACACGACGAGCGTGCCTGCGGGGGCGCCGTCGTTGGCCAGCCGGATCGCGACGGCGGCCAGCAGCTGCTGCCCGGCGAGGGTCAGCACGCCGGCGGCGGCCAGCCGGCGCACCCGCGGGGCGGCGCCGACCGGGAAGCGCAACGCCGGCCGCAGCCCCAGGCGCAGTCCGCGCACCGGCGCCAGGAGGCTGAGGCTGAGGGCGACCACGCCGAGCGTCGTGCCGACGCCGAGCACCAGCTCGGCCGGCGTGGAGAGCCCGGAGACGTCCCGGCCGCCCCCGATCGCGGCGAAGACCAGGTAGGTCGTGGCCACCACCACGCTGGACAGCAGCGGGGCGAGCGCCGGCCAGGCGAAGCGCCGGTGCGCCTGGAGCACGCCCGTCAGGACGATGCCGATCCCGTAGAGGACGACCTGCGGCGCGAAGACGAGCAGGAACCGGCTGGCCAGCTGCACCTCCGCCGCGTCGCCGCCGCCGAGCAGCAGCTCGGCGATCGGCTCGGCGAACACGGCGACCAGGAGCGACAGCGGGACCAGCAGCAGCAGCGTCCAGCCCAGCAGCGCCGAGGCGGTGCGGCGCACCTGCTCCCGGTCGCCGGCGGCGATGCCACCGGCGAGCATCGGCACGACGAGGCTGGCCAGCGCGCCGCCGGCGACGACCTCGAACACGATGTTCGGGACGTTGTTGGCCGCCAGGTAGGCGTCACCGGTGGTGCCGGCCCCCACCGTGTTGGTGAAGACGAGCGTGCGGCCGAACCCGGCCAGCCTGGCCAGGAGCGTCAGCGCCGCGATCAGCGCGGCGGCGCCGGCCACCCCGCGCGCCACCTGCCGGGTGCTCACGAGGATCGGCGACCGAGGCGGTCCAGATCGCGGAGCCCGGGGGTGGCCTCGATGACACGGGTGAAACTGATCCGCTCGCTGGCCAGGGTGAGCGCGGTGATGGCCGCCAGCGCGCCCGTCCGGGCGCCGCGGGAGGGCATCCGGGCCAGCCGCAGGCCGAGGAGGGCGCCGACGGAGTTCGCGCCGCAGTCGCCGAGCATGATCCGCTCGCCGAGGTCGTCCGGCAGCACGGCGAGGCTCGCCCCGAAGGGACCGGCCACCAGGTTCCCCGCCGGGCCACCCAGACCGGCGGCCGCGGCGATCGCCGCCACCTTCGCCGCGCGACCGGGTCGCAGGTCCAGCAGGTTGAGCAGGTTCGCGGTGCCGGCGACGAGCCCGGTGGTGAGCACGCCGTCGACCACGGCACCGGCGCCCCGGCCGGGCCCGCGGGTCAGGATCGCGGCCACGGCGGCCGCGGCGCCGATACCGGCCACCTTGACCGCCCCGGCCGAGACGCGGCCCTCCCGGAGCGCTCGCAGGTGCCCGGCCAGCCCCTTGTCACGGGCCTGCTCGGGCCGGGCGCCGGCGAGGTCGTCGTACCCGCCGACGAGGCCGGAGACGGCGCCGACCACCACCGCTGCGGCCCGGGTCCCGGGCGGGGCGCCGAGCGCCGTCGACACCGTCGCCGAGACGGCGAGCGCCGGCCCGCCGAGCAGGGACACCGGCCGGCCGGCGTAGTTCGTCCGCCGCCAGGCCGCACCGGCCGGCGACGCCGTCAGCGCCGTCGATGCGGCCAGGGCGACGCGCGCCGCTCCCGCACCGGCGAGCGCGAGGGCCGCGGCTCGCCGTCCGCTCACTGCGCGGCCGCGGGCACCGGCGGCACCGGCTGGGCGTCGTCCGCCGTCCCGTACTTGCCCGACGTGCCCTGCGACTCCTGACCGAGGGCGAGGACGGTGCTGATCCGGCCCACCTCCGTGCCCACGTTGTCCACCGTGGAGACGGCCGCGGCGAGCGCGGGGTCCGCGCGAAGCACGCCGACGAGCCCCTCGGGGCGCGCCGTCGCCGCCGTGCCGGCGACGACTGCGCCACGGCCCTGCTCGTCGAGCGCGGTGACCAGCTCGACGAGCATGGTGGTGCGCTGATCGGCGTCCGCACCCTGGAACAGGCCACCGGTGAGGACGACGGCGTGGTCGGCCGGCGAGACGGAGGCCGACTCGGCGGTGAGCACCTCCAGCGAGCTGAGCCCGGCCAGCACCGAGGACACCGCCGCGGTGTCCGGCACCGGACCGCCCTCGGGGATCATGAGCACCTGGGACAGCAGGGAGGCCACCAGGACCCCGGCATCGCCGCTCTCGGGCAGCTGGAGGCCGGCGGGGAGCCCCGCGCCGGTCACGTAGCTCTGCAGCGCGGCTGCGGTGGCCGGGTCGCTGTACTGCGGCTGCAGGCGCACGACGCCGCTGACCGAGCCCCCGGCGTCGCCGATGAGCGCGGTGACCTCCTCGACCGTCTCCGGGGCGACGTCCTCGTCGGTGAGCACCAGCAGCACGCTGCGCTCGGTGAGCGTGCCGTCGACCAGGACCGGGCCCACCGCCTCCTCGAACTCCTGGCTGGTGCTCAGCTGCGCCTGGAGGTCGCGGGTCTGGTCCTCGAGCGCCCGCTTGTCCTGCTCGAGCTGGGAGACCTGGTTCTCGATGTCGGCCAGGATCGGCTCGTTGAGCGCCGTGGTGCCGATGACGATCCCGAGCGCGACCGCGAGGAACACGGCGATCAGCGACACCAGGTGGTAGCGGAAGTCGATCACGAGAAGAGGTTCTCCAGCCAGAACATGAAGCTGTTCCATTGGTCGAGCAGCAGGTCGAGGTACAGCCGCCCCGCGGCGGAGACGGCGAGGGCCGACCCGATGGCGATGAAGGCGGCGAGCACCAGGACGACGAGCGCGGTGGTCGAGATGCGGCTGCGGTAGAGCCGGCTGACGCCCTTGGCGTCGACCAGCTTGCCGCCCAGCCGCAGGCGGGTGAGGAAGGTCGACGCCATGCCCCCGCGGCCCTTGTCGAGGAACTCCACGAGGGTGGCGTGGGTGCCGACCGCGACGATCAGCGTGGCGCCCTTCTCGTCGGCCAGCAGCATCGCGATGTCCTCGCTCGTGGCGGCGGCCGGGAAGGTGATCGCCTCCACGCCGAGGTCCTGGACGCGGGCGAGGCCGGGAGCCCGCCCGTCGGCGTAGGCGTGCACGACGACCTCGGCACCGGAGCGCAGGACGTCGTCGCTGACCGAGTCCATGTCGCCGATGATCATGTCGGGCGAGTAGCCGGCGTCGACGAGGGCGTCCGCGCCGCCGTCCACCCCGATGAGGACCGGGCGGTAGTCGCGGATGTAGGCGCGGAGCGCGTGCAGGTCCTCCTTGTAGTCGTAGCCGCGGACGACCACGAGCACGTGCCGGCCCTCGATGGAGGTGGTGACGTCGGGGACGCCGACCCCGTCGAGCAGGAGCGCGCGCTCCCGCTTCATGTACTCCATCGTGTTGGCGGCGAACGCCTCGAGCTGCACCGACAGCCCGGCCTTCGCATCGGCCATCGCGGCGGCGACCGACTCGGCGTCGTGCTCGGTCCCCTCGGCGAGCACCGTGCCCTCGGCGTCGAGCAGCCGGCCGCCGTCGAGGCGGACCTCGGTGCCCTCCTTGACCTTCGCGAAGACGTCCTTGCCGACGTCGTCGAGCAGCGGGATCCCGGCGTTGATGAGGATCTCCGGCCCCAGGTTCGGATAGCGACCGGAGATGCTGGGCGCGGCGTTGACCACCGCGGCGACCTTGCAGCCCACCAGCGCGTCGGCGCTGACCCGGTCGATGTCGACGTGGTCGATGACCGCGATGTCGCCGGGGCGCAACCGCTTCGTCAGGTTCTTCGTGCGGCGGTCCAGGCGGACGGTGCCGGCGACGCCGGACCCGGTTTCCTGTGCCCGGCCGCGGCGAACGGTGCCGATGCGCATGACATCGCATGCTGCCACGCCCGGCACGCCGGCCGATCCACCGACGCGCCTCGGCAACGCCCTGGTCACTCAGCGTGTCCGACACCACCTTCGGCCGACACGCCGGGTTCGTCCCGCGGGCTACTTCCGCGGAACCGTTACCGAGTCGTGACTAGCGTTGCCCGTGTGACTGGTGTTGCCGCAGCCCTGACGACCGACGCGTCCCTCCCGCAGGTCGAGGAGGCCGCCCCGGCTCCTGCCGGCACCGCGGTGATCAGGGCCGTTCCGGCTCCGGAGCCGGTCGCGGCCCCGGCTGCGCCCCCCGTGCCGCCGCCGGCCGCGCCGGTGGTGGACGAGGACGTCGCGGACCAGGACGGCGTGGACCAGGCCGTCGCGGGCCAGGACGGCGCGGACCGGCCGCGCGGCCGCCGGAAGTTGCGGGGCCAGGGCATCCGGGAGCACCGCCGGCAGCAGACCCGCGAACGGATCGTCGACGCCGCCACGGAGCTGTTCGAGGCGCGGGGCTTCGACGCGGTGAGCGTCGTGGAGATCGCCCAGCGCGCCGGCGTGGTGGAGAAGACCGTCTTCAACCACTTCCCCGTCAAGGAGGGGCTGGTCTTCGACGCCGATCCGCCGATGCGCGCCGCGCTGCTCGCCGCGGTGCGCCGGCGGCCGGCGGGTGAGTCGGTGGCCGCGGCTGCGGGGAGCTTCGTGGTCGCCGCGGTAAGCCTGCTCGGCACGCCCGAGGCCGCCGAGGGCGTGGCCCGGATGGCGCGGGTCATCCGGGGCAGCCGGACGCTCCAGGTGCGGGAGCGGGAGATCCTCGGCGAGCTCACCACCTCGCTGGCCGACCTGATCGCCGAGGAGACGGCGGCCCGGCCGGGCCAGCTCGAACCGTGGCTCGCCGCGCACGCCGTCCTCGGGCTCTACGCCTCCCTGCTGGAGCTCGCCCGCGACCGCGTCCTGGCCGGGGTGAGCGGGCCTGAGCTCGCCGCGGAGCTTCGCCGCCAGGGACGCCGGGGCCTGGCCCTGCTGCAGTTCGGGCTCGCCGGGTACGCCAAGCGCAGGTGACCGACGAGGGGGCCCGGAGGGTCCCCGAGGAGGTCGGGGAGCCGCCCCGCGAGGCGGCCCGCCGAGGGGCGGCCGGAGGCCTCCCCGAGAAGGGCCGGCAACGGCTCAGCGCAGGCGGGGGACGGCTCCTGGCCGCGGTGTGATCCGGAGGATCACAGACTGATCTGCAGAGAACGGAGCAGCTGGTCGCCGCGGTCGCCGGGGAGACCCGGATCGCGGGTGAACAGCGCGACCGCCACCATGTAGCCGTCCTCGCCGGCCCAGCCGTGGCCCGCGTCGCACAGCCGGCAGATGTGCTCGCGCACCTTGGGCTCGCTGCTGTACGGGCCGAAGTCCAGGCCCGTGGCCAGGAAGTTGACGACCCGGTACCCGAGCTCCTCCGCGGTGCGCACGGTCGTCTCCGGATCCGAGTAGCTGGCGACCGCGGAGATCACGTTCGTGTAGCCGGCCTTGAGCAGCTGCAGCACCAGGTCGTTCCCGCGGACACCGCCCCAGAGCTCGGGCATGATGATGTCCCGGTCCGGCGCGGGGATGTAGGGCGGGTTGGAGATCACCGTCCGGGCCTGGTGGCCGCCCGCGGAGTCGGCCTGGTCGAAGAAGTCGCCGAGCTCGACGGTGTAGCGGTCGGCGACGCCGCGCTCGGCGATGTTGGCGCGGGCCTGCTCCACCGACGGGGCGCTGATGTCGTAGCTGCGCACGCGCAGCTCGGGCAGGGAGCGCACCACGTCGGAGATGGCGGTGGCGTCGCCGGTGCCCAGTTCGTCGACCCCCTCCTCGACCCAGCCCAGCTGGTCCCGGTACTGGTCGAGCAGCATGCACACCGAGAAGCCGTAGTGCGCGGACTCGTCGGTGGAGGAGAAGCAGGTCACCGACGCCCCCTACCCCGGTGCATTGCGGGCCACTCACCCGCTCCGGGGAATGCCGGTCAGCGGGCAGCCGCCGCCACGGCGAGCAGTTCCCGCGCGTGCGCCTGGCCGGTGTCGCTGTCGGCGAGGCCGGAGAGCATGCGAGCCAGCTCGCGCACGCGGTCCTCGCCGTCGACCGAGCGGATGTCGGTGGCGGTGACCCCGGCACCGGTGTCGGGTGCCTTGTCGACGACCAGGTGGGTGTCGGCGAAGGCAGCGACCTGTGCCAGGTGCGTGACGACCACGACCTGGTGGTCCCGGGCCAGGCGGGCAAGCCGCCGGCCGATCTCCCCGGCGGCCTGGCCGCCCACCCCGGCGTCGACCTCGTCGAAGACCATGACCGGCACCGGGTCGGCGCCGGCGAAGACGACCTCGATGGCCAGCATCACGCGGGAGAGCTCCCCGCCGGAGGCGCCCTTGTGCACGGGCCGGGGCGGCGCGCCGGGGTGCGCGGCCAGCAGCAGCGCCACCTCGTCGACGCCCTCGGGCCCGGGGTCGTCGGGGTGGCTGTCGATGCTGAAGGAGACCTGGGCGCTCTTCATCGCCAGCCCGGCCAGCTCGCGGCCGACCTCGGCGGCGAACCCCTCCGCGGCGGCCCGCCGCCCCGCGGAGATCGCGGCGCCCAGGCGGTCGACCTCCGCGCGGGCGGCGTCCCGTTCGGCCTCGAGCGCCTCGAGCGCCTCGTCGGAGACGTCCAGCTCGGCCAGGCGGTGCTGCGCGTCCTCGGCCCAGGTGAGCACCCCGGAGACGCCCGCCCCGGGTTCGGCGTACTTGCGGACCAGCGCCGTCAGGGCGGCTCGGCGGTCGAGCACCTCGGCCAGCCGGGCGGGATCGGCGTCCAGGTCGGCCACGTAGCCGGCGAGCTGGCCGGCGACGTCGGAGACGACGGCCACGGCGTCGGCGAGGTCCTGGGCGAGCATGACCAGCGTCGGGTCGTCGGAGCCGGCCAGCGCGCGCTCGGCGATGGCCAGCGACGCGGTGGCGTCCTGCGGCAGCTCGCCGCCGACGAGGTCGCCGGTGACGTCGCCGATGAGCGCCATGCGCGCCTCGTCGGCGGCGGCTCGCAGCGCATCGGCGTCGCTGAGCCGCTTGGCCTGGGTGTCGAGCGCCTCGTCCTCGCCGGGTTCGGGGGCGACCGCGGCGATCTCCTCCAGGCCGTGACGGAGGACGTCGGCGGCCTGCGCCAGCTCACGGGCCTGCCCCCGCCGGCGGTCGAGGTCCGCGGCCAGGTCCCGCCAGCGCTGGTAGGCCTCGCGGTAGCGCTCCAGCAGCGCCAGGTGGTCGGCGCCGGCGTAGCGGTCGAGCGCGCGGCGCTGCTCGGCCGGGCGGGACAGCCGCAGCTGGTCGGTCTGGCCGTGCACCGCGAGCAGGCTCTCGGCGAGCTCCGCCACGACCCCGACCGGAACGCTCCGGCCGCCCAGGTACGCGCGGGACCGACCCTCGGCGCTGACGGTGCGGGCGAGGATGAGGCTGCCGTCGTCGTCGGGGTCGGCACCGGCGTCGGCCGCCCGCGCCCACGCGGGTGACTCCGGCGGCAGCTCCAGGCGGCCCTCCACGCCGGCGCGACCGTTCGCCCGGACCCGGCCGGGGTCGGCCCGCCCGCCGAACAGCAGGGTCAGGCCGGTCACCACCATGGTCTTGCCGGCGCCGGTCTCCCCCGTCACGACGGTGAGACCACGGCCCAGCTCCAGGGTGACGTCGTCGATCGCGCCGAGCCCCCGGATGCGCAGCTCCGAGAGCCGCCCGGTCGCGGTGCCCGCCGGGGCCGGTCGTTCAGACGCCGTCGTGCGTGCCGCCACCGCTCACCTCCCGCGCCGGGAGGTCGGAGCCGTCGACGACATCACGGGCGAGGACGTTGCGGCTGGTGAACAGCTCGTGACCCGGACCGGGGTGCCGGGCGTCACGGAAGCCGCGGACCGGCAGTCCGAACTTCGCCACCAGCCGGTCGCCGAACGTCGCGGCGTGCACGCGGGCGATACGTACCGGCCGGCTCGCCCGGCGGACGTCGACGTGGCCACCGTCGGGGACCTCGACGGTGCGCCGCCCGTCGGCCGAGACGCGCGCGCGGTTGCCGTCTGCGGGGACGGCGACGGTCACCACCGAGTTCGGCGAGGTGACCAGTGGCCGCGCGAACAGCGCGTGGGCGTTGGAGGGCACCAGCAGCAGCGCCTCGACGTCGGGCCAGACCACCGGCCCCCCGGCGGAGAAGGCGTAGGCGGTGGACCCGGTCGGGGTGGCGCACAGGACGCCGTCGCACCCGAAACTGGTCAGCGGCCGCCCGTCGATGGCGAGGACGACGTCGAGCACCCGCGAGCGCTCAGCCTTCTCCACGGAGATCTCGTTCAGCGCCCACGTGCCGCCGACGACCATGCCGTCGCGGTCGCGGACGTCGACCTGGATCGCGAGCCGCTCCTCGACCGAGTACTCGCAGTCCTCGATGGCGGTCAGGGTCTCCTCGACCGCCTCGGGCTCGGTCTCGGCGAGGAAGCCCACCCGGCCGAGGTTGACCCCCATCAGCGCGGCGTCGGTGTACCGGGCCAGCTCGGCGGCGCGCAGAAAGGTGCCGTCGCCACCGAACACCATGACGATCTCGGCGTCCTTCGCGGCGGCCTCGTCGCAGGGAACCACCTCGGCGCCGGGGATCTCCAGGTCGGGCGCCTCCTCCTCGAGCACCTTGACGCCGATGCCGCCGCGGAGCAGCCGCGCCGCGGACGTGCGGGCCAGCTCGACGATGTCCTGCCGCCCGGTGTGCACCGTGAGCAGGACCCACCGGGCCTCCTGCCCGTCGCGCGGTGCCGTGCTCGGCTTGCTCACTGCGGTCCCTCCTGGACTGCTCGACGGACGGTGTCCTCCTCGGTCGGCCCGGCGTCGGACCGCAGCCAGAGGAAGAACTCCACGTTCCCAGCGGGCCCCGGCAGGGGGCTGGCCACCACACCGGCGGTTCCCCAGCCCAGTGCGTGCGCCGCTCGGCCGACCTCCAGGACGGCCTGCACCCGGTGCTCGGGATCGCGCACGACCCCGCCGGCACCGAGCCGCTCCCTGCCCACCTCGAACTGCGGCTTCACCATGGGCAGGAGGTCGGCGCCCGGCCGGGTGCACGCGGTGAGCGCGGGCAGCACCAGGCGCAGCGAGATGAAGGACAGGTCGGCGACCACGAGGTCGACCGGTCCGCCGATCGCCTCGGGGGTGAGCGTGCGCACGTTGGTGCGCTCGTGCACCCGCACCCGGTCGTCCGTGCGCAGCGACCAGGCCAGCTCCCCGTACCCGACGTCGACGGCGACGACCTCCGACGCGCCCCGGTCCAGGAGCACCTCGGTGAAGCCGCCGGTGGACGCGCCGGCGTCCAGGGCGCGCCGCCCCTCGACCGGAACGGGGAACGCCTCCAGCGCCCCGAGCAGCTTGTGCGCGCCGCGGGACACCCAGGTGGGCTCGTCGGGGTCGGTCCGCACGACGACGGGGGTGCCCGCCTCGACGCCGGTCGCCGGCTTGGTGGCCGCCTGGCCGGCGACGGCGACCCGCCCCTCGGCGATGAGGCTCACGGCGTGCTCGCGCGACCGGGCGAGGCCGCGGCGCACGAGCTCGGCGTCCAGCCGGGCGCGACGGGCCATCAGCGCGGATCGATCGTGCCGAGTTCGCGCTGCAGGCGCGCGTGCTCGGCCTCGAAGACGGCCACGTGCTCGGACACGGGCAGCTCCTCCAGACCGCCCAGCCGGTGGCCCGCGCTCGCCCCGGCCGGGGGCATTTCCCCGCCCGTCGCCGGGACCTCGGTGGCCGGGGACTGGGAGACCACGGACTCGGTCGCCGGCGTCGGCCGCGGCCCGGTCGTGGGCCCACCGGGAGCGGCGACCGGCGCAGCCCCCGGGCGGGGGGGCCCGGGCACCGGACGCGGTGCGGTCGGCTCGGTCACGGAGCACCTCTCGGGGAATCGGGTCGAGGAGGGAAGGGCGCGCGCTCGCGCACGAGCCGGCGTCCTGCTGCGGAGGTTACCGGCCGGCAACGACGCGGACCGGCCCGACGGAGCAGCGCGATAGCGTCGGGCGACCGCACCCACCACCGATCCCAGGGGAGATCCCGCCGCGTGGCCACGATGGACCAGTGCATGACCGCCCTCACGGGCATCCTCGGCGACCTGGCCGCGAACCCCGCGGCGGCCGGGCTCGACCGGAGCCTGTCCTGCCGGCTCCCCGACCTCGAGCAGGTGGTCCTCGGTCGGCTGAGCTCCGGTTCGGTGCGGGACCTGCACGCGGTGCCCGACGGTCCCGGCGTCCCGAAGGCCGACATCCGGCTGACCATGACCAGCGACGACCTGGTGGCCCTCACCGACGGACGGCTGTCGTTCGGGCCGGCGTGGGCCAGCGGCCGGGTCAAGCTGGAGGCGGGCCTGCGCGACCTCCTGCGGTTGCGCAAGCTGGTCTGAGAGCGGGCGGCTCAGCGGGAGCCGGCCGACGGCAGGTGCCAGGTCCGCGCGACCTCGGTCGCTGCCGGGCCGTGCGCCAGGACGCGCACCGGCGCGGCCGCGGTGGGGTGGGCGGCCCAGTGCGCGACGCAGAGCGCGCGCAACCCGTCGAGGTCGTCGGAGGCCGCCGCACCCCGCTGCGGGGGTCCGGCGTCCGGTCCGCGGAGCTCCAGCGCGTCGCCGCCCTCGGCCCGCTGGACCGTCCAGCCGCCGCACCGCCACGTACGGCCCTCGACCGTCACCGCGGGGTGGGCGCGCAGCATCCCGGCGGCGTCGGCAGCGAGCAGATCGGGCCGGTGGTCCGGGCCGGCGGCGAGCAGCGTGGCCGGATCGGTGACCCCCGAGAGGACCAGCAGGCTGGCCGCGCCGGCGCGGCGGGCGCCCTCGATGTCGGTGTCCAGCCGATCGCCCACCACCAGCGGGCGCTCGGCGGCGGTGCGGCGGACGCACTCGGCGTGCATGGCAGGGTCGGGCTTCCCGGTGACCAGGGGCTCGCATCCGGTCACCTGCCGGACGACCGCCACCATCGCCCCGTTGCCCGGTAACGGGCCGCGCGGCGAGGGGATGGACGCGTCGGCATTGGTCGCGATGTGCCGGGCGCCGTTGCGGACGGCGACCACGGCCTCGGCCAGCTGCGCCCAGCCCACCTCGCGCCCGTACCCCTGGACGACGGCCTCCGGATGGTCGTCCGCGCCGGCGACCACCGTGAGCCCGGCGGCCTCCAGGGCAGCCGCGACGCCGGGGCCGCCGACCGGCAGGACCCGCGCCGCGGCGTCGAGGAGACCGGCGACGACGGTGGCCGCCGCCTGGGAACTGGTGATGACGTCGGACGCGCCGGCCGGCACCCCCAGCTCGGTCAGGTGGGCGGCCACCTGCTCCGGCGTGCGGGCTGCGTTGTTCGTGACGAAGCCCAGCCGCATGCCGGCGGCGCGGGCACTGGCCAGGGCGGCGGGCACGCCAGGCACGGCGTCGGGGCCGACGTAGACCACCCCGTCCAGGTCGAGCAGGGCCACGTCGTACAGCCGGGCCGGGGGCTCGGCGCAGCCCGCGGCGAGCGCCGGGATCGGCGACCCGGTGGCCTGGTCGCTCATGCGGTCCCCCTCATCCGGCGCGCCCGCACCTCGCGCAGGGCCCGGGCGTAGTGGGCGAGGTCGGGGCGCATGGCCACGGCGAGTGCGAGCTGCTCCGCGGCGAGGGCGAGGTCGCCGGCGCGGCTGGCGGCCAGCCCGAGGCCGAACCGTGCGTAGTCGTCGGCGGGGTCGGAGGCGATGAGGCTGGTGAAGGTGTCGATCGCCTCGGGGTACCGGTGGGCGTCGTACTGGGCCCGCGCCAGGGCCTCGCGCACGCTGCGCGAGCCCGGCTCTGCCTCGGCCGCGCGGGCCAGGAGGGTGGCGGCGGCGTCGGGATGCCGGTCGGCGAGCAGCTCCAGCCCGCGGTGGTACCAGTCGTAGACACCGCCGGCGGGTGCCTGGCGCGCCCCGCCCCGGTCCTCCGGTGCACCGGGCTCCGCCACCGCTGCCTCCTTCCTGGACCGCTGCCCGGTCCTCGCTGCTCTCCCCGGCCGGTCGGGAGCGACCGACGGCGGCCGTCGCTGCCGCTCCTACGATCTGTGTCGTGCTCTCGTCGTCGGTGGGACCCCGAACACCCGGGTCGGTCCCGGGCCTGGAGGTCCGGCCGTTCCGGGCGCTGACCTACCGGGACCGCGATCCCGGGCACCTCGCCCGTGTCAGCTCGCCAGCCTACGACCTGGTGACCCCGGCCGGCCGGGATCGGCTGGTCCACGCCGACCCGCACAACATCGTGCGGCTGATCCTGCCGGGGCTCGACGGTGGGCCGGGCGTCCCGGACAGCTGCGCCGGTCTCGCCGCCGCCACGCTGCAGGCGTGGCTGGACGAGGGCGTGCTCGTGCGCGACCAGGCTGCCGCTCTGTGGCTGTACGAGCTGCGACCGTCCGACGGCGCCCCGGCCACCGTCGGGTGGCTGGGCGCAGTGGTCCTGCCGCCGGAGGGGTCGACAGCGGTGCTCCCCCACGAGGACACCTACCCCGCGGCGGTGGAGGGACGGCGCGCCCTGCTCGCCGCGACCCGCACGGACCTCGAACCCATCGTGCTGGCGCACGATCCCGATCCGGCGGTGTCCGGCGTGAGCGACACGGTGCGGCGGACGCCGCCGACCCTGGAGCTGCGTGACGGCGACGGCGTGCTGCACCGGCTGTGGCGCGTGACCGACGCGGCGACGCTGGAGGCTGCCACGAGTGCCCTGGCCCGTACCCGGGCGGTGATCGCGGACGGGCACCACCGGTTCGCGGCGGCCCGCGCCCACGCCCGCACCCAGGGCGGTGGACCGGGGTCGGGCGCGGTTCTCGCCCTCGTCACGCCCATGGGACCGGGCGGTCTCCGGGTCGACCCGATCCACCGCGTGGTGCCCGGCCTGCCGTTCGATGCGGCTGTGGACGCGGCGGCTCGCGGGTTCGTCACGGCGGAGCTGCCGGTCATCGGGGCGGGCGCCGGCGCGGTCGTCGCGGCGGCGCGCACCTGGCTGGGGGATCCCGCCGAGCGGGGGCTGCTGCTGACCGACGGCGCCCGGCTGGTGCGGCTGACCGGCGCCGACCCGGTGGTCCGGGCCGCCGTTCCGCCGGAGGCCCCACCGGCCTGGCGCGACCTCGACGTGGTGCTGGCACACCACGGGCTCGTCCAGCTGCTATGGGCCCGGCCGGACACGGTGGACGCCGTCGTCATCGCCCACACCCTCGAGGAGGCGGTCGCGGCCGCGCTCGAACAGGACGGGGTCGCCGTGCTGCTGCGCGCCCCGTCTCCCACCGACGTCGCCGCGGTCGCGCGCGCGGGCGCCCGCATGCCGCGGAAGTCCACCCTCTTCGTGCCGAAGCCGCGCACGGGCCTGGTGCTGCGGCCCCTCACGGACTGACCGGCGGGCCACGCTGGTCAGGCGGTCTCCCCCGCCGCTCGCCCGGCCGACCGCGGGACCTTCCGTCCGCGCCGGCAGTTGACCTCGCAGACCGACGCGGTACCTGACCCGGTGCGCCAGAAGCGCCGCTGGAGCGCTCCCTCGACCTCCACGACGTCACCGGGCTGCCAGGCGGCGATGCGCCGCTGCAGCGCCCGGTCGTATGTGATGCAGGTGAGGACGTCCACCGACCGACCTCGCACCGTGGGCACCGGTCTGCGCACCACCAGACGGAAGCTGAGCAGCGCGTCGCCGCTCGGCAGGGTGCGCAGTTCTGCGGGGGCGGACAACCGCCCCCGCAGGACCACGTCGTTGCGATCGATCACAGCCACGCTCATGCCCGCAGCCTGGTCGGTCGTGCCGCCCTCGTCCGCCGTACGACCCGATCTGTGGAGTCACGCGCGGGTGTGGACGGCGGTTCGTCCCCGACTCGGGGTCAGGACCCCTGGTCGTCGCTCCCGGATCCCGCTCGCTCGTCAGCGGAAGGGGCGTCGCCGTCGGTCTCACCCAGCAGCTCGGCGACCTCCGCCTCGACCTCCTCGGCGAAGCTCATCGCCTGCGGGCGGTCACCGTCGTCCGGGGTGCCGGCGGTCGGGCTCGCGTCCTCCGGAGCGATGAACTGCAACGCGATGTCCTTCGGGGCCACTGCTCCCGGGACTACGTCCTCCGCAGCGACGTCCTCCGCAGCGACGTCCTCCGCAGCGACGTCCTCCGCAGCGACGTCCTCCGCAGCGACGTCCTCCGCAGCGACGTCCTCCGCAGCGACGTCCTCCGCAGCGACGTCCTCCGCAGCCTCTGTTCCCGGAACCACCTCCTCCGGAGCGATCTCCCCCGGAACCACGTCCGCCCGAACGACGTCCTCTCCGGACATGTCTGCCTCGTCGACCTCGCTGAACTCGACGCCGAGATCCTCACCCGCCAGCTCGGGATCGATTGCCGCGACGGCCTCGAGCCACTGATCGGCACGCTCGTCCTCGCCCTGGGCTCGCAGGAGCTCGGCGTAGGCAGCGGCCAGCCGCAGCCGGCCCGGATCGCCGGCGAACACAGCCGACGGCTCGGGGCGACCACCGAGAGCCGCCTCGAGGACCAGGCGGGCCGCAGCCTCCTCGCCGAGATCCTGTCGTGCGCCTGCTTCGACCAGTCGCAGCTCCACGGTCTCCTCGGCGTCGACGCCTTCGGCGAGCGCCTCGTTCACCAGGCGGATGGCCACCTCGGGACGGCCGAGCGCACGCTCACAATCGGCCAGCACTGCGCGGTAGCCCTGATCCCCGCTCATACGGCGGTAGGCACGGATCTCCCGAGCCGCCTCGGCGTAGTCGCCGGCGTGGTAGGCCGCAACCCCCACGGCCTCGCGGACGACGGCCAGCCGGGAAGCCCGATCACGAGCAGCGCGTGCATGGGCGAGCGCGGTCTCCGGGTCCTCGTCGACCAGGGACCCGGCCGCGACCAGGTGCCCCCCGACCTTGGCGGAGTTGCGCGGGTCGAGCCCCTTCAGGGCAGCGCGGATCGCGGGATCGAGCTCGCGGGGATCTGCCCATTCGGGAATCTCAGGACCGGCCGGGACCGGGGGGCGCCGGTCCTGCGCGTCCCGGGACGGACGGCCGCCGGAGGGACCACCCTCCGGGCGTCGGTCGCGCCAGTTGCCCTGCGGCCTTTCGCCCGACGGTCGGCGGTCCTGCCAATCACCACGCGGACGGTCACCCTGCGACCGAGCCGGCCGGTCACCCTGGGGGCGTCGGTCCTGCCAATCACCACGCGGCCGGTCACCCTGCGACCGAGCCGGCCGGTCACCCTGGGGGCGTCGGTCCTGCCAATCACCACGCGGCCGGTCACCCTGCGACCGAGCCGGCCGGTCACCCTGCGGCCGAGCCGGTCGATCGCCCTGGGGGCGTCGGTCCTGCCAATCACCACGCGGGCGGTCGCCCTGGGGACGGCGGTCCTGCCAATCACCACGGGGACGGTCACCCAGGGGGCGCCGGTCCTGCCAATCACCACGCGGCCGGTCGCCCTGGGGTCGAGCCGGGCGGTCGCCCTGGGGACGGCGGTCCTGCCAGTCTCCACGGGGACGGTCACCCTGCGGTCGAGCCGGGCGGTCGCCCTGGGGACGGCGGTCCTGCCAGTCACCACGGGGACGGTCACCCTGGGGGCGCCGGTCCTGCCAATCACCACGCGGCCGGTCGCCCTGGGGTCGAGCCGGGCGGTCGCCCTGGGGACGGCGGTCCTGCCAGTCACCACGGGGACGCTCGCCCTGGGGGCGCCGGTCCTGCCAGTCACCACGGGGACGGTCACCCTGGGGGCGCCGGTCCTGCCAATCACCACGCGGCCGGTCACCCTGCGGTCGCCCCGGGCGGTCGCCCTGGGGACGGCGGTCCTGCCAGTCACCACGCGGGCGGTCGCCCTGCGGTCGACCCGGGCGGTCACCCTGGGGACGACGGTCCTGCCAATCAACGCGGGGACGATCCCCCTGAGAGCGAGCCGGCCTGTCGCCCTGCGGCCGAGCCGGTCGATCGCCTCGGGCACCACCGCGCGCGCCAGCACCGCCCTCGGGCCGACGATCGTTCTGTGACCGGGGGCCGCGGCCAGCCTGTCGCCCGTCGCCGGACCCGCCGGAACCACGTCGCGGAGCAGTCATGCCTTTTCAGTACCTCTTTGCTAGACGCCGCACACGACCAGCACGGCCGGCGGCGGACATGGAAAAGCGAACGGGGGCCAGAGCGCTCGCTCTGACCCCCGTTCGTGAAGTATGTTCGGCGGCGTCCTACTCTCCCACCCCGTCTCCAGGGCAGTACCATCGGCGCTGAGAGGCTTAGCTTCCGGGTTCGGAATGTTGCCGGGCGTTTCCCTCTCGCCATGGCCGCCGTAACTCTGTGAACTTCGAACCAAGCCGGTTCGTGCGTTCAGAACCGCACAGTGGACGCGAGACAAGTCTTCATTGGTTGACCCTGGCACAGACCCCTCGTGGTGGAGGTGTGTGTGGTCAAGCCCTCGGCCTGTTAGTACCGGTCAGCTCCAC
>NZ_JBJHAJ010000019.1:0-77396 GCF_054051015.1 Blastococcus sp. SYSU DS0616 | reverse complement strand
GGGTCCTGGCTCACTGTCGACGGTGAGCCAGGACCCCGGCAGGTGAGCCAGGACGTCGCTCAGAGCCCGAGTTCGGCGCGGATCTCGTCGCCGTGCTGGCCGGGCCGCGGAACGCTGCCGACGGCGCCCGGCGTGCGGGAGAACCGGGGGGCCACCTCGGGCTGCCGCACCCCGTCGACCTCGACGAACACCCCCCGCTCGCGGTTGTGCCGGTCCTCGGTCGCCTCCAGCAGCGACCAGACCGGCGCGACGCAGGCATCCGTGCCCTCGAACACCGACCACCACTCGGCGCGGGTGCGGGAGGCGAAGACCCCGGCGAACCGCTCCCGCAGCGCCGGCCACTGCCGGGGATCCTCGCGGCGCGGCAGCGTCTCGTCCCCGGCGAGCCCGAGGCCCTCGAGCAGCGCGGCGTAGAACTGCTCCTCCAGCGCGCCGACGGCGAGGAACTGGCCGTCGGCGCAGCGGTAGACGTCGTAGAAAGGCGCCCCGGTGTCCAGGAGGTTGCGGCCGCGGCGGTCGGTCCACACCCCGGCGTCCAGCATCCCGTGGATCATCGTGGTCAGGACGGCGGTGCCGTCGACGATCGCCGCGTCGACCACCTGCCCCTCCCCCGTGGCCCGGGCGTGCAGCAGCGCGGCGAGCGCACCGAGCGCCAGGAACACTCCCCCGCCCCCGAAGTCGCCGAGCAGGTTCAGCGGTGGGGCCGGGCGCTCGTCCGGGCGCCCGCTGGCGCCCAGCGCGCCGGTCAGCGCGATGTAGCCGATGTCGTGGCCGGCGCTGTGCGCGAGCGGCCCGGTCTGCCCCCAGCCGGTCATCCGGCCGTAGACGAGCGCGGGGTGCTCCCCCAGCAGCTCGTCCGGTCCCAGCCCCAGACGCTCCATCACGCCCGGGCGGAACCCCTCCAGCAGGACGTCGGCCCGCCGCACGAGGGCGCGCACCACGCCGACGTCGTCCGGGTCCTTGAGGTCGAGGGCGATCGAGCGCTTGCCGCGGTCGAGCAGCGAGGTCGCGCCCAGCGAGCCCAGCAGTCCCCCGCGGTCGCCCTTGCGGTCGATGCGGACGACGTCGGCACCGAGGTCGGCCAGCAGCATCCCGCAGAACGGACCGGGCCCGAGCCCGGCGAACTCGACGACCCGCACACCTTCCAGCGGTCCCACGGCGTCCTCCCCTGCTCCGGGCCGCGCTCGTGCGACCCTCCCGGAGGCATGCTGCCCGACGCCGCACCCGGGAGGAGAGCCTGGTCACATGGCCTACCTGCTCGCTGCCCTGGGCGGCGCGCTGGGTGCCCTCGCCCGCTGGGCGGTGGCGGAGGCGCTCCCGCCGTCCCCCGCCGGCCTGCCCTGGGCCACCCTCGGCGTGAACGTGACCGGCTGTCTGCTCCTCGGCGCGCTGGCGGCCGTCCTGGTGGCGCGGGCCCCGGGCTCCCCCTGGGCCCGCCCGTTCCTGGGCGTGGGCGTGCTCGGCGGCTTCACCACGTACTCGACCTTCGCGGTGGAGGTGGTGCGGCTGGTGGAGTCCGGCGCGGTCGGCACCGCGCTGTCCTACGTCGCCCTCTCGGTGCTCGGCGGCGTCATCGCCGCGGCCGCTGGGACGCTGGCCGGCCGCACCCTCGCCGGAGGGCCCCGGTGACGCCGTGGCTGGTGGTCGCGGGCGCCCTGGTCGGCGCGCCGCTGCGCCTGCTGGCCGAGCGGGTCGCCGTGGCCCGCCGCGGAACCGGCAGCGTGCTGGGCACCTTCACCGTGAACGTGGCGGGCAGCGCACTGCTCGGCGTGCTCCTCGGGACCGCCACCGCCCCGGCGTGGGTCGTCGCGCTGGTGGGCGTCGGCCTGTGCGGCACCCTCACCACGTTCTCGACGTTCGGCACCGAGGTGGTCCGGCTCGCGGAGGCCCGCGCCCCCCTCCGCGCCGTGGGCTACGTCGCCGCGACCGTGCTGGTGGGACTGGCGGCCGCGGCGGGCGGGTACGTGCTCGGCCGGGTGATCTGAGCGGCCCCGCGCAGCGGGACGGGCCGGTGCTGGATAGGGTCAGGGCGGTATGGCGGAGAACACGGAGCAGAGGGTCGGGGCCGACAGCCCCGTCGTCGTGGTCGCCAACCGGCTGCCGGTCGACCAGGTCACCGATCCCGACGGCAGCACCCGGTGGCAGCGGAGCCCCGGCGGGCTGGTCACGGCGCTCGAGCCGTTCGTCGCCGGGCGCGGTGGCGCGTGGGTCGGCTGGTCCGGGTCCGCCGGCGAGGCGCCCGAGCCCTTCGAGTCCGGTGGCATGTCGCTGATCCCCGTCGAGCTCAGCGAGGAGGAGGTCGACCGCTACTACGAGGGCATGTCGAACGCCTCGCTGTGGCCGCTGTACCACGACGTGGTCGAGAAGCCCGAGTACCACCGCGCCTGGTGGGACACCTACGTGCAGGTCAACAAGCGGTTCGCCGAGCGCACCGCGGCGGTGGCGGCCGAGGGCGCCATCGTCTGGGTGCACGACTACCAGCTGCAGCTGGTGCCGGCGATGCTGCGCCAGGTCCGGCCGGACCTGACCATCGGCTTCTTCCTGCACATCCCGTTCCCGCCCTACGAGCTGTTCACCCAGCTCCCCTGGCGGTCGGCCATCGTGGAGGGCCTGCTCGGCGCGGATCTGGTCGGTTTCCAGCGCCCGTCGGCGGCCGTGAACTTCGTGCAGCTTGCCCGGCGGCTGCACGACCTGAGCTGCAAGCGCGATCAGATCGAGTACGACGGCCGCACGGTGGTGGCCAAGGCCTTCCCGATCTCCATCGACGTCCGGGGCTTCGACGAGCTCGCCTCCTCGCCGGAGGTGCTCGCCCGGGCGAAGGAGATCCGCGCCGAGCTCGGCAACCCGGACAAGATCATCCTGGGTGTCGACCGGCTGGACTACACCAAGGGCATCAGCGTCCGGCTCAACGCGTTCCAGGAGCTCCTCGAGGACGGTGCGATCGAGGCGCCGGACACGGTGCTGGTGCAGGTCGCGACGCCGAGTCGGGAGCGCGTCGAGCACTACGTGCACATGCGGGAGACGATCGAGCAGCAGGTCGGCCACATCAACGGCGTCTTCGGGTCCATCGCCGGCCCGGCCGTCCACTACTTCAACCAGTCGATGCCGCGCGAGGAGCTCGCCGCGCTCTACCGGGCCGCCGACGTCATGCTCGTGACCCCCTACCGCGACGGCATGAACCTGGTGGCCAAGGAGTACGTCGCGGCGCGCGGTGATCTCCGTGGCGCGCTGGTGCTGTCGGAGTTCGCCGGGGCGGCGGCGGAGCTGCGGCAGGCCTTCCTGGTCAACCCGCACGACATCGCCAGCGTCAAGACGCAGCTGGTCCGGGCGCTGCGCATCGAGCCGGCCGAGGCGGCCAAGCGGATGCGGACCATGCGCCGGCACCTGTTCCGCAACGACCTGGACCACTGGGCCAGTTCGTTCTTCGAGGCGCTGCGGGGCCAGGCGTGACCTCCCCCGGCCTCGACGAGGCGCTGACGGCGCTCGCCGCACGCCGACCGCTGCTGGTGGCCAGCGACTACGACGGCGTCCTCGCCCGACTGCGCGACGACCCGGCGGCGGCCGTCCCGGAGCCCGGCGTGGCCGAGGCGCTGGCGCGGCTGGCGGCGGCCGACGGCGTCACGGTGGCCCTGGTCAGCGGTCGCGGGGTGGAGGACCTGCGCCGGACCAGCGGCCTGTCCGGTCCCTTCCGCTGGATCGGCAGCCACGGGGCGGAGTTCGACGGCCCCCTCGCCGGCGCGGACGCCGGTCGGCGGGACGAGCTCGCCGGGGTGCTGCGGCCGCTGGTCGAGAGCACGCCCGGCGCCCGGCTGGAGATCAAGCCGGCCAGCGTCGCCGTCCACGTGCGGCAGGTGGCCGATCGCACCCGAGCGGCCGAGCTGCTGGAACAGGCCCGCCGGGCGGTGGATCCGTCACTGACGCTCAAGCCGGGCAAGGACGTCCTCGAGGTCGCCGTCACCGACGCGCACAAGGGCGCCGCGCTGCAGCGGCTCGTCGGCGAGCTGGGTGCCCGGGCGGCGCTGTACCTGGGCGACGACGTCACCGACGAGGACGCGTTCCGGGCGCTGCGGCCGGATGACCTGACGGTCAAGGTCGGCGACGGCGAGACAGCCGCCCGCCACCGCGTGACCGGGCCCGAGGACGTGGTGGGCCTCCTCGGGGCGCTCGCCGACCGCCTGGGCTGAGCCCGCTCCGTCTCCGTGTCGCACCGCGCGGCGCGCGGCCGGACCGCTGCCCGGCGGTCACCGGGCCCTGGGGTGTCGACATGCCCGCAATACCCTTCCTCGAAATGCGGGAATGGACCTGGCACGCGACGACGAGCGTCTCGGGATTGTCGATGAATCGCGTGCCGGAGTCGCTGACCCGGCGATGGCATAACGATGTGCAATCCGCTGCGGAACGGTGCTCTGCGACCTGGGTGGAGTCACCACAATGAGCGAGCCGCCACACCGGCGGGCACCTCTCCCCCAGGACGGTCCAGCGTGCACGCACCACTCCCCTCCCCCGGTACCCGGCGGCGTGCCGGGTGGTTCGCCGACCGCCCCCTGGCGGTGAAGTTCGGCATCCTGATCGGTGTCGTCGTGACCGCCTTCGCGGGGCTGCTGTCCGCGGTCCTGGTCGGCAATGCGACGGTGCACGACGCGAACGCCGAGCTGCAGCGCCTCAACGAGGCCGAGGAGCTGGTGCTCCAGCTCGACACCCGGGCCAGCGAGCTGAAGGTGGACGGCTTCAAGACGCTCGTCCGGGAGGACCCCCAGGCCCAGCGCGCGGAGCTCGCCGAGGACATCGCCACGCCCGAGGGCATGCTGGCCGAGCTCGCCACGATCCGCCTCAGCGGCCGGGCGGCCGACTCGGTGGCCGGCCTGTCCGAGAGCTTCGAGGCCTACACCGATGCCATCTCCGCGTGGGTGGACCTGGCCGTCGCCGACCCCGCCGCGATGCGGCCGCGCTGGGAGGAGATCCAGCAGGCGAACGACCTGACCGACGGCGCCGTCAGCGAGGCCAAGGACGTCCTGGGGACCGAGAGCGACGCCGCGCAGGTCCGGCTCGACGAGGCGCTGGCGCGGGCGGCGGTCGTGGCGGAGATCGCGGCCGCCGTCGGCGTCCTGGTGATCATCGGGATCAGCGTGCTGACGCTGCGCTCGGTCACCCGGCCGGTCCAGCGGGTCAAGCAGTCCCTGGACGCCCTCGCGACGGGCGACATGACCGTGGACACCGGGGTCTCCTCCCGGGACGAGGTCGGCCAGATGGCGGCCGCGCTCGACACCGCCCGGGCCAGCCTGCGGGGTGTGCTCACCTCGGTCGCCGACTCGGCGAACGCCGTCGCGGCGTCGTCGGAGGAGCTGTCGGCCTCCTCGGCGCAGATCGCGGCGGGTGCGGAGGAGACCTCGACGCAGTCCGGGGTGGTGGCCTCGGCGGCCGAGGAGGTCTCCCGCAGCGTGGAGACGGTCGCCGCGGGTGCGGAGCAGATGGGCGCCTCGATCCGGGAGATCGCCAGCAACGCGGCGGAGGCCAGCGAGGTGGCGGCGCGTGCGGTGACGGCGGCGGAGACGACGACGGCGACGGTGGCGAAGCTGGGGGAGTCCTCGGCGGAGATCGGCAACGTCGTCAAGGTGATCACCTCGATCGCCGAGCAGACCAACCTGCTGGCGCTCAACGCCACCATCGAGGCCGCGCGGGCCGGTGAGGCCGGCAAGGGCTTCGCGGTGGTCGCGAACGAGGTGAAGGAGCTGGCCCAGGAGACGGCGAAGGCGACCGAGGACATCGCCCGCCGGGTGCAGGCGATCCAGGGCGACACGACGGCTGCGGTGACCGCGATCGAGGAGATCAGCACGATCGTCGCGCAGATCTCCGACCGGCAGACCACCATCGCGTCCGCGGTGGAGGAGCAGACGGCGACGACGAACGAGATGTCACGATCGGTGCAGGAGGCCGCCGGCGGCACCGGCGAGATCGCGGCCAACATCACCGGGGTCTCCTCCGCGGCCGACTCGACCACCCAGGCGCTGACCCAGACGCGGGTCGCCGTGGACGAGCTGTCCCGGATGGCGGCGGACCTGCGGACCACCGTGGGGCGCTTCGTCTACTGACGCACCGCCGGCGACTCCCCGAGGCGGGGGGCTTCCGACCATTCCGGTCGGGCGCCCCCCGCCTCTCCTCGTGCTCGGGTCGACAAATCTGCCGGCCTGAGAATGGTCACCCGGGCATTTTCCGCGGCACGCGCGACACGGACTTCTTCAACGTTGAGAAACCGATCGGTCGGGTGACGATCTGCTCGCACCGAACGCACTCCGAACCCCCGGGGCAGGGCAGTCGGCCCGCCCGCTCGAGAACGAGGAAGCCTCGCCATGTCCGCACCACGGCCCGACGCAACACGTCGGCACTGGTACCGCGACCGCGGTATCGGGACACGGATCTTCGCGGTCTGCGCCGCCCTCCTGCTGGGCATGCTGGCCGCCACGGTCACCGGCATCACCGGCACCCAGCGCGTCGCCGATCTGCACGCCGAGGCGCGCGACGCGGTCGCTGCGCAGCGCGTCGTGGAGGGGGCGCGCTACGACCTGCTCTGGGCCGCCAACTGGCAGAACATCACCGCCTGGAAGGCGCGGGTCGAGGGCGGCGCCGTGGCCGCGGCTGCCGATGGCGACAACGTCGCCGCCTACCGCGACGGCGCGACCGGCTTCGAGGCCCTCTTCGACCTGGACCGCGACCAGCTGGACGCCGACGCCGAGGCCAGCCTCGAGGTGATCGAGCGGAACTGGGCGCTGATGAGCGACTACAACGAGCAGATCTTCCTGCTGTGGCAGCAGGGGCGCCTCGACGAGGGCGACGCCCTCTCGCAGGGCGAGAAGTGGGACGTCTTCTACGTCCTCGACCAGGCGATGGTGGAGCTGGTCGCGTCGGTCGACGCCCGGGTCGCGGAGTCCGAGGCCGCGGTCGCCGACGCACGCAGCGAGACGCTGACGGTCTCCCTGGTCGTCTCCGGCCTGGCGTTCGTGCTCGGTGGCGCCCTGGCGCTGCTCGTCTCCCGCAGCATCACCGGCGGGGTCCAGGAGGTCAAGGCCGGGCTCGAGCGGCTGGCCGCACGCGACCTGACCACCCGGCTGGCGGTGCGCGGCCGTGACGAGATCGGTCAGATGGCCACGGCGCTCAACACCGCCGCCGACGCGATGGCGACCACCATCGCCGACATCGTCTCCTCGGCGGACGCGGTCGCGGCCAGCTCGGAGGAGCTGAGCGCCTCCTCGGCGCAGATCGCGGCCTCGGCCGAGGAGACCAGCGCCCAGTCGGGTGTGGTGTCCGGTGCGGCGGAGGAGGTGTCGCGCAGCGTGGAGACGGTCGCGGCCGGTGCGGAGCAGATGGGTGCCTCGATCCGGGAGATCGCGTCCAACGCGGCGGAGGCCAGCGAGGTGGCGGCTCGTGCGGTGACGGCGGCGGAGACGACGACGGCGACGGTGGCGAAGCTGGGGGAGTCCTCGGCCGAGATCGGCAACGTCGTCAAGGTCATCACGAGCATCGCGGAGCAGACGAACCTGCTCGCCCTGAACGCGACCATCGAGGCCGCGCGGGCCGGGGAGGCCGGCAAGGGCTTCGCGGTGGTCGCGAACGAGGTGAAGGAGCTGGCGCAGGAGACGGCGAAGGCGACCGAGGACATCGCCCGCCGGGTGCAGGCGATCCAGGGCGACACCACGGCCGCGGTCGCCGCGATCGGGGAGATCTCCTCGATCGTCGCGCAGATCTCCGACCGGCAGACCACCATCGCCAGTGCGGTGGAGGAGCAGACGGCGACGACCAGCGAGATGTCGCGGTCGGTGCAGGAGGCCGCCGGCGGCACCGGGCAGATCGCGGAGAACATCACAAGTGTCTCCACGGCCGCGGACGCCACGACCCAGGCGCTGACCCAGACCCGCACCGCTGTGGACGAGCTGTCCCGGATGGCCGCCGACCTGCGCAGCACCGTCGGGACGTTCAGCTACTAGCAGGACCCCCGTCCCGCCTCATCTATCGCACGCCCGGGGTGAGGCGGGACGGAGGCCGCCGAGGGGCGCTCGACCAACGGTCGGGCGCCCCTCGGCGCGTGTCCGGAAAATGGCGCCCCTTGCGGGACGTCGCACAGGTGAGCGCCCGCTGTCGACAATGGTGGAATGTCGCCATCGCGACCGAGTCGACTCGTTGACTCCGTTTCCAAATCGTTGTGTCCGCCATTTCCCAACACGCACAAAAAGGCTCGACACCTGACAGTTCGTGGCCTTAGCTTCTCCGCAGCAACCGAAAGCGGTGGCGGATTCGTCCGTCGTCCGTCGTCCGTCTCCGGATCGGGTTGCACTCGGATCCCTCTCCAGAACGGACTTCTCCCATGGCACATGTCGCGCGCCGCGCGCTCGGCCGGATGTCGGTATCCGCCAAGATCCTCAGCTCCGTCTCGGTCGCGGTCGTCGCCGGCATCGCCGTCGGCACCGTGGGTTGGAGCTCCCTCGGCGATGCCGCCGACAAGGCCGACGCCACCTACCGGGAGAGCACCCAGGCGCTCGTGCAGGTCGAGGAGATGCGCTCGCAGCTGCTGACCCTCCAGCTCAACCAGACGGCCCTGCTGCTGCCGAACGTCAGCCAGGAGAACGCCACGACGTGGGCCGCGGGCGCCACGGCGGCCGCCGAGGCGTTCGGCGCGGCCGGTTCCGCCTACCTCGGCACGGCGCCCGCCGCCGAGCAGCGGGCCCTGGCCGAGCAGTCCCTGGACACCTACGGCACCTGGGGCGAGGTCTACGCCCAGACGCGGCAGGCCTACAGCGCCGGCGACGCCGCCGCGGCCGGCACGCTGTACGCGCAGTCCTCGAAGCTCATGGACCAGCTGACCGGGGAGATCGACCAGCTCCTGGCCTCCGAGATCTCCGAGGCGAGCTCCTCCGCCGCCGCGGTCGCCGACACCAGCGAGCGGGCGCGGACGCTCGTCATCGCCCTGCTGGCCATCGGCTCGGCCATCGCCCTCGCGGTGGGCTTCTTCGTCGCGCGCGGCATCCGCCGGAACCTGGAGAAGGTGCAGCACGTGATCCAGGGCCTGGCCGAGGGGGACCTCACCCGGCAGACCGGTGTCCAGCAGTCCGACGAGATCGGGCGGATGGCCACCGCTCTCGACGAGGCCCAGGAGTCCCTGCGCGCCGTGATGGCCTCCGTCGTCGCCTCGGCGGACGCGGTCGCGGCCAGCTCGGAGGAGCTGAGCGCGTCGTCGGCGGAGATCTCGACGTCGGCGCAGGAGACCTCCGCCCAGTCGGGTGTGGTGGCCTCGGCGGCCGACGAGGTGTCGCGGAACGTGCAGACGGTCGCGGCCGGCGCGGAGCAGATGGGTGCCTCGATCCGGGAGATCGCCAGCAACGCGGCGGAGGCCAGCGAGGTGGCGGCTCGTGCGGTGACGGCGGCGGAGACGACGACGGCGACGGTGGCGAAGCTGGGGGAGTCCTCGGCGGAGATCGGCAACGTGGTGAAGGTGATCACGAGCATCGCGGAGCAGACGAACCTGCTGGCGTTGAACGCCACGATCGAGGCGGCGCGGGCGGGTGAGGCCGGCAAGGGCTTCGCGGTGGTGGCGAACGAGGTGAAGGAGCTGGCGCAGGAGACGGCGAAGGCGACCGAGGACATCGCCCGCCGGGTGCAGGCGATCCAGGGCGACACCACGGCGGCGGTGGCCGCGATCGGGGAGATCTCCTCGATCGTCGCGCAGATCTCCGACCGGCAGACCACCATCGCCAGTGCGGTGGAGGAGCAGACCGCCACGACGAACGAGATGTCCCGATCGGTGCAGGAGGCCGCTGACGGCACCGGGCAGATCGCGGCGAACATCTCCAACGTCTCGGGTGCGGCGGACTCCACCACGCAGTCGCTGACCCAGACCCGCACCGCTGTCGACGAGCTGTCCCGGATGGCCGCCGACCTGCGTAGCACCGTCGGGAAGTTCAGCTACTGATCCCCGGCGGCCGCACCGGCCGCACCCTGATCCGAGAGCGCACGGCCGGCCGGCCGTGCGCTCTCGGCGTTCTGCGCGCACCCATGCCACCGGTCGGTGGACCTGCGCAGCCGGGTGGGCGAAAGTGCCATGTCGACACGAGAAATGCGATGGGCGGACGTTCTCGTCCGGTGCCGAGACACGCGCCATCAAACGCTCAACCGGTGTTTCTGGACCGTTTACATTCTTGTCCTCGTCACAGCGCGGACCGACCGCGGTGGCGCGCATTCAGCAATCCATCTCCTTTCCGTTCGGAGCACCATGTCCGCTCTTCCTGCATCCCACCGCCGGAGCCCCTCCGGCTGGTTCACCAGCCGGCCGCTGGCGGTGAAGATCGGCGCCGCCCTAGGCGTCCTCGCCGTGGTCGCCATCGCCCTGACCGGGCTCGCCGTGCAGCGGCTGGGCAGCCTGGCGGAGTCCGGGGACCATCTGTACGGCGACTCGATCGTCCCGCTGAACAAGCTGGCCGAGGTGCAGCGCACGTTCCAGGGGGACCGTGCGCGCAACAACATCTACGGCTTCGTCGCCCCGGCCGCCCGGGCGGAGCTCGACGCCACGCTGCTCGAGCGCCGCGAGCAGCTCGAGCGGGAGCAGGAGGCCTACGTCGAGACCCTCAACGACCCCGCGGACTTCGCCGCGGTGGCCGAAAGCATCGATGCGTACTACGCCGTCGTCGACGAGCAGCTGCACCCGGCTGCGCGGGCCGGCGACGTCGCGACCGTCCAGCGGCTGGTGTCGGGTGAGCTGGCGCAGGCGGGCCGGGCGCTGTCCGACGCCTTCGGCGCCGAGCAGGAGCGCCAGGCTGCCGACGCGCAGCGCGACGCCGCGGCCGGTGACGACCTCGCGGCCTCGGCGACCGTCTTCCTGTGGACCGCGCTGGCCGTCGGCATCGCCGTCGCGTCCGCCCTGGCCGCGTGGGTGGTCCGCCAGATCGTCCGGACCGTCCGCTCCGTCCAGGCCTCGCTCGAGGCCCTCGCCGAGGGCGACCTGACCGTCCGCCCCGAGGTCACCTCGGGTGACGAGCTCGGTCGTATGGCGCAGGCGCTCTCCGCTGCCCAGGACAACCTGCGGGAGGTGCTGGCGGGCGTCGGTGCCTCGGCGGATGCGGTGGCGGCGTCGTCGGAGGAGCTGAGCGCGTCGTCGGCGCAGATCTCGGCGGGTGCGGAGGAGACCGCGGCGCAGTCGGGTGTGGTGTCCGGTGCCGCGGAGGAGGTGTCCCGCAGCGTGCAGACGGTGGCCGCGGGCGCGGAGCAGATGGGTGCCTCGATCCGGGAGATCGCGCAGAACGCGAACGAGGCGGCACGGGTGGCCGCGGCGGCGGTGAGCGAGGCCGAGACGACGACGACGACGATCACCAGGCTGGGGGAGTCCAGCAAGGAGATCGGCGACGTGGTGAAGGTGATCACGAGCATCGCGGAGCAGACGAACCTGCTGGCGCTGAACGCCACGATCGAGGCCGCGCGGGCCGGTGAGGCCGGCAAGGGCTTCGCGGTGGTGGCCAACGAGGTGAAGGAGCTGGCGCAGGAGACGGCGAAGGCGACCGAGGACATCGCCCGCCGCGTGGAGGCGATCCAGGGCGACACCGGGGGCGCGGTCGCGGCGATCGGGCGGATCAGCGAGGTGATCGCCCAGATCAACGACTACCAGACGACGATCGCCTCGGCGGTGGAGGAGCAGACGGCGACGACCAGCGAGATGTCGCGGTCGGTGCAGGAGGCCGCCGGTGGCACGACGCAGATCGCGGAGAACATCTCCGGGGTCTCGACGGCCGCGGACTCCACGACGCAGGCGCTGACCCAGACCCGCACCGCCGTGGACGAGCTGTCACGGATGGCCGCCGACCTGCGCACCACCGTCGGGAGGTTCACCTACTGACCTGACGCGAGCTTCCCCCGGCCGGGCCGGGTGGTGACCCCTTCCCCGGTCGCCACCCGGCCCGCGTCGTTCCTGGACGGGTGCCCGGGTGGGCGAGGGCTCGGCGGTGCCGCCGTCCGCGCCGGGGCGGCTCGGCAAATTCTCGTCAAGTCGACACGGGAAATGCGATTGCCGGCCATTCTCGGCGATGCCGTGCGACACGTCGATGATTGGTGCAACGTCAATCTTGGAAGTGTCCTAACATTTTGCTCGTCGCCTCGGCCCTACGTGTCGGCCGCGCCTCCACCGAGGTGTTTCGTTCGCTTCCCGACGAAGTCCTCGGCCCACCCCGCTGCCCTATTCCTGGAGAACCGTCATGTCCGCCGCCGCTCGTTCCACTCATGCCACCGGGCCCTCCCGCTCACCGCTCTCCTGGTGGGGTGACCGATCGGTGAAGACCAAGGTCCTCACGACCGTCTCGGCCGCGGGCGTCGTCGCCGGCGCCATCGGGGTGCTCGGACTCCAGGCACTCAGCGCGTCCGCCACGGCGGCGGATCAGCTGTACGAGGACAACCTCCTGGGCGTCGCGGCCGCCGCCGACATGGACGGGTTGCTCGGTGACATGCGCGTCAACCTGCGCGACACGGTCCTCGGCACGGATACGGCGGCCAAGATCGCCGACATCGACAACCTGAGCGCCGAGCTCCAGGCCGTCGTCGCGGAGTACCGCGCCGGGACCAGCGCACCGGAGAAGCTCGACATCCTCGATGGGGTCGACGCCGACATCAGCAGCTACGTCGCCTTCCAGAAGGACGTCCTCGTCCCCTACGCGCAGAAGCAGGACTTCGCCAGCTGGATGAGCGCGAACGCGGAGCAGGGGGCGCCGCTCGCCGAGAAGATGGGCGGCGGCATCCAGGCGCTACGGGACATGGAGGCCGAGGAGGCGAGCCAGGCGGCCGCCGCGATCCGCAGCGAGTACGAGAGTCAGCGCGTCGTGTCGATCATCATCATGGTCGTCGGGATCGCCCTGGCGCTGGCGGGGGGCCTCTACGTCGCCACGGGCATCGCCCGCTCCACCCGCAAGGTGCAGGACGTCGCGACCGGCCTGGCCGCTGGTGACCTGACGCGCTCCAGTGGCCTGACCACCAAGGACGAGCTGGGCCGGATGGGCCAGGCGCTGGACTCCGCGGTGACCGACCTCCGGGCGGTGATGGCCTCGGTCGTCGGGTCGGCGGACGCGGTCGCGGCTTCCTCCGAGGAGCTGAGCGCTTCGTCGGCGCAGATCTCGGCCGGTGCCGAGGAGACCTCCGCACAGTCGGGCGTGGTTTCCACCGCCGCCGAGGAGGTCAGCCGCAACGTGCAGACCGTCGCCGCCGGCGCGGAGCAGATGGGCGCTTCGATCCGGGAGATCGCCAGCAACGCGGCGGAGGCCAGCGACGTCGCCACCCGCGCGGTGCAGGCCGCCGAGACCACCACGGCCACGGTCGCCAAGCTGGGGGAGTCCTCGGCGGAGATCGGCAACGTCGTCAAGGTGATCACGAGCATCGCGGAGCAGACGAACCTGCTCGCCCTGAACGCCACCATCGAGGCCGCCCGCGCGGGTGAGGCCGGCAAGGGCTTCGCCGTGGTGGCGAACGAGGTGAAGGAGCTGGCGCAGGAGACGGCGAAGGCGACCGAGGACATCGCCCGGCGCGTGCAGGCCATTCAGGGCGACACGACGGCCGCGGTGACCGCGATCGGGGAGATCTCCACGATCGTCGCGCAGATCTCCGACCGGCAGACCACCATCGCCTCGGCGGTGGAGGAGCAGACGGCCACCACCAACGAGATGTCCCGCTCGGTGCAGGAGGCGGCCAGCGGATCCACGCAGATCGCCGAGAACATCACCGGCGTCTCGTCCGCCGCGGACTCCACCACCCAGGCGCTGGGCCAGACCCGCATCGCCGTCGACGAGCTGTCCCGGATGGCCGCCGACCTGCGCACCACCGTCGGCCGCTTCACCTACTGAGGAGCCCCCGTCCACTCACTCCTCGCAGGCTTCGGGGTGGGCCTCCGGACGGGGCCTGCGCCGGGCCGGCCCACGTGCCGGCCCGGCGCCCCCCCGGCTGGGGGGTCGGTTGCGGGCCATGAACTGCCGATAACACGGCTGACCGGTGCGGTGCGGGTTCACCTTGAATCCGCGGCCGATCCGCCGATGACCCAACGGGGCCGCCTGTGCTCCGCCGCGATGAGAGAGAAGGCAGCAGTGGACGGTCTGGACGACATCGTCGAGGAGTTCCTCGTCGAGAGCCACGAGAACCTCGACCAGCTCGACACCGACCTGGTCGCGCTCGAGCAGGAACCGAACTCCCGTGAGCGGCTGTCCAGCATCTTCCGGACCATCCACACCATCAAGGGCACCAGTGGCTTCCTGGCCTTCAACCGCCTGGAGGAGGTCACGCACGTCGGCGAGAACATGCTGTCCCGCCTGCGCGACGGTGAGCTCGCCCTGACGCCCCAGCGCACCAGCGTGCTGCTGCAGATGGTGGACACGGTCCGGTCGCTGCTGACCTCGATCGAGGCTTCCGGCGGTGAGGGCTCGGTCGACGTCTCCGCCGTCGTCGCCGCCATCAGCGCCGCCATGGAGGACGGCCCGGCCGCCACGGTCGAGGCCCCCGCTGCCGAGGCCCCCGTGGCCGCGGGGCCCGCTGCGGCGGCCCCGGCGAAGAAGGCGCCCGCGAAGAAGACGCCCACCAGGGCGCCGGCCAAGGCGGCCGCGAAGGCCCCTGCGAAGGCCCCCGCCAAGCCCGCCGCCGCCAAGGCGCCGGCCAAGCGCGCCCCACGGGCCGAGCCCGTCCTCGCTCCCGTCGTCGAGGAGCTGCCCGAGGGCCCGCAGGATGACCTGCGGGCCGACCTGCCCGAGGAGCCGTTCACCCCGGCCCCCGTCACCGAGGAGCACCCGGTGTCCGAGTCCGTCGCCGTCGACCACCCCGAGGGGGAGGCCGTCCCCGCCGAGGCCGCCGCCGGCGGTCAGGTCCGCCGTGCCGTCGCCGACAGCACGATCCGCGTGGACGTCGACCTGCTCGACGAGCTCATGCTGCTCGTCGGCGAGCTGGTCCTCACCCGCAACCAGATCGTGCAGAACGTCGCGCGGCAGACCGACACCGACCTGATCCGCGCCTCCCAGCGGCTGAACCTGATCGCCAGCGAGCTGCAGGAGGGCGTCATGAAGACGCGCATGCAGCCCATCGACCACATCTGGTCCAAGCTGCCGCGCGTCGTCCGCGACCTCGGCCTCCAGCTGAAGAAGTCGATCCGCCTGGAGATGGAGGGACGGGACACCGAGCTCGACAAGACCCTCCTCGAGGCCGTCAAGGACCCGCTGACCCACCTGGTCCGGAACTCCGTCGACCACGGCATCGAGGCACCCGAGGACCGCAAGAAGGCCGGCAAGCCCGCCGAGGGCGTCCTCACCCTCCGCGCCCGGCACGAGAGCGGCCAGGTCGTGGTCGAGGTGGCCGACGACGGTGCCGGCATCGACCCGGTCAAGCTCGGCGCCAAGGCCGTCCAGCGCGGCCTGCTCACCGCCGACGCACTGTCCCGGATGAGCCCGGCGGACATCCTGCAGCTGATCTTCCTGCCCGGCTTCTCCACCGCCGCGGCGGTCACGAACGTCTCCGGCCGCGGCGTCGGCATGGATGTCGTCAAGACCAACATCGAGTCCATCGGCGGCACGATCGAGGTCGAGTCCGACGCGGGGGTGGGCACCGTCTGCCGGCTGCGCATCCCGCTGACGCTGGCGATCGTGCCGGCGCTGACCGTGGAGTGCGCGACCGACCGCTACGCGATCCCGCAGATCAGCCTGCAGGAGCTCGTGTCGCTGGATGCCGAGAAGGCCGTCAACGCCGTCGAGGAGGTCGGTGGGGCGCAGGTGTACCGCCTCCGCGGCGAGCTGCTCCCGCTGGTCCGGCTCACCGATGTCCTGGGTCTGACCTCCGAGCGGCACGACGGGCACGTCGTCATCGCGGTCCTGCGCTCCGAGGGCCGGCGCTTCGGCCTGGTCGTGGACCGGGTCATCAACACCGAGGAGATCGTCGTCAAGGCGGTCGGCGGCCAGCTGAAGGCGATCGGCCTGTACTCCGGGGCGACCGTCCTCGGTGACGGCACCGTGGCGCTGATCCTCGACGTGCAGGCGCTCGCCCGCCGTGCCCTGCGCACCGAGACCACCGACCGGCAGGAGGCGCGGGCCGGTTCGCTCCAGGTCGCCTCCGCCGAGACCGACCGGCAGCGGATGCTGCTGGCGGCCATCGGGGGAGGTCGCCGGGTGGCCATCCCGCTCGACACGGTCACCCGCCTCGAGCAGGTCCGCACCGAGGCGGTGGAGAAGGTCGGCAACCGGGAGGTCGTCCAGTACCGCGGCGCCATCCTGCCGATGGTCCGGCTGGACCGGCACCTGGGCGCCTACGGGGAGAGCGACCGGGAGGTGCTCGAGGTCATCGTCTACGCCGACCACGGCCGCAGCGTCGCCATCGTCGTGGAGGAGATCCTCGACATCGTCGACGGCGAGGCCGCTGTGCGCAGCGACATCGACGACATGGGTCTGCTCGGCTCGGCCGTCCTCGGCGACAAGGTGACCGAGCTGCTCGACGTCCGGGCCGCGATCCTCGCCGCCGACCCGGCGTTCTACTCCGCTCCTCCCACGACGACGCCCGACGGCGTCCCCACCGCTCTGCTGGAGGTCTGACGTGACCGCTTCGACCCACACCCTCGCGCCGGCGACCAGCGGTCAGCTGGCCACCTTCCGGCTGGACGGCGACCTGTACGGCATCGAGGTCGAGCACGTACAGGAGGTGCTGCGCAGCCAGCAGCTCACCCGCGTGCCGCTCGCGCCGACGGCGGTCGCCGGCCTGATCAACCTGCGTGGCCAGGTGGTCACCGCGATCGAGCTGCGTGAGCGGCTCGGCCGGCCGCCGCGTCCGGAGGGCACCGACCCCGTCGTCATCGTCGTCCGGCTGCACGGCGAGGCGGTCAGCATGCTGGTCGACTCCATCGCCGACGTGGTCGACGTCGACGCCAGCGACTTCGAGGCGCCGCCGGACACCCTGGAGGGTCAGGCCCGTGACCTCATCCGCGGCGCCTACAAGCTCGACGGGAAGCTGCTGCTGGCGCTGGACGTCCAGAAGGCCGTCAGCGCGTAGCGGTTCGTCCTCCTCCGGAGGACGCCACGACCAGGAGCGACACCGCAGCACCGGGCGGCGGGGAGGACCACCTCCCCGCCGCTCGTGCGTTCGGCGGCGGGCGGCCGGGACGAGACGACGGGGACGGCCACGCCAGCACCTCGGGTAGCGATCGATGACGCTCAGTGATCAATCGCTGACCGCACACGGTGCGACACGCGCTGTAGGTGTACAGGCGCTCCTGCGATGGGGTGACGGGCGCATGGTGCTGCCCCGCCCGGGCAGCCAGCATGGGTCCGTCCCGTTGTCGGAGCCGTGGAGGCGTCGTGCCCTACTCGCTGGTCAGTGCCGCCACCCTCGGCTTCGACCTCGTCCGTCTTCCGGGCGGCCGGGCCGTCGCCGAGGTGCTGCTCGCCGGACTGGGGGCCGACGAGCCGGCGATCAGCCGCCTCGCCGGCGTCCACCCCGCCCGCGGCCTGGACCGTGAGCAGCGCGGCGTACGGGCGGTCCGGTCCCGCCGGGCGCGGGAGATGGCCGCCGCGGTGCCCCACGTGCGCACCGCCGCCGACGCCGCCCAGGGCGCCGGGGACCGCACCGCCCTGCTCGTCCGCCAGCTGGAGATGGGCACCATCGGCGACGCCCCCACGCTGGAGCGGCTGCTCCGCGAGGACGTCCTGGGCCCCGAGCACGCCCTCTCCGGCCGGCTGGACGCCGACACCTGGGAGCAGGCCGCCGACGTCCTGGCCGACGCCGCCGTCGGCTTCTGGGCCGCCGGGGTGCTGCCGCCCCTCGTGCGCCGCGAGCTGACCGCCGCCTTCGACCGCGCCCTCGACACCGGCCCGCTGGCCGGCCCCGCCGGGTGGGGGCTGGAGCACGCCGCGGAACTGAATGGTTTCCTCGCCGCCGTGCGCGACCTGGACGACGCGGGGCGGTCGCGCTGGCGTGCGGCCGTGGACGAAGGGCGCGCCGCCCACCGTCCCTGGGCCACCGCGATGCACGAGGCCTCGTGGGGAGCGCACGTCTCCGGGCGCACCCGGGCGCTGGCCGCCGCGCAGCTGCTCGCCGTCCAGGCGTTCCTCGACGGCGGCTTCGACCTGCACGACGGCGCCGCCGGTGCCTGGAACGCCGTGGCCGGGTGCGTCCAGGCACTGGTCCTCGACGATCTGCTCGGCAGTGAGAGCGCCGCGGTGCTCCGCGCCCCCGGGCGTCGGGTCGGCATCCTGTCCTGACCGGCCGCTGCGGTCCGCATCGGTCCGCGATCCCCCGGTGGCCGACCATTTCCGGGGCACATGTCGACCACGACCGTCACGGTCGTCGAGTGGGCATTGTCGACACCCCATTGACGGCCAAAAAATAGCGTCAGACCTTTTCGCGTGTCGGCTGTAGCCCGGCCCTCTCTCGCCGAGACTCTGAGGCAGCACCAGCCCGCCCTGGTCGGGATCCACCACGACCAGGACGGGCTGCGGCGTTCCAGAGGATCCGGCGTTCTCGTTCTCCTGTCCGCGTACCGTCCACGGCCATTCCCCGGAATGCCGAGAACGGTCGCCGGTCGGCAGCTCCGTCTTTCTCTGGCGCCGTGCTGCAGCATTCCTGGCGTCCGTTCCCGAACGAATCGGCGGACGTCGGGGGCCGTACCGCCGAAGGGCTCAAGCCCGACGCGGAGATGCCGATACAGACAACGAGCCCGCCGGTCGGCGCGGGCAGGGGCCAGGAGGACGTGTGAACCCGATCCGGGTGATGGTGGTCGACGACTCGGTCGTCGTCCGCAAGATCGTCACCGACGTGCTCTCCGCGGACCCGGGGATCGAGGTCGTGGGCACCGCCGTCAACGGCAAGGTGGCCCTCGGCAAGCTCGAGCAGCTCAAGCCCGACCTCATCACGATGGACATCGAGATGCCGGAGATGAACGGCATCGAGGCGGTGCGGGCCATCCGCGGCGCGCGCAACCGCGTGCCGATCGTCATGTTCAGCACGCTCACCGAGCGCGGCGCCACCGCGACGCTCGACGCCCTCTCCGCAGGCGCCAACGACTACGTGACCAAGCCGGCCAACGTCGGCAGCGTGGCGCAGTCCATGGAGAGCGTCCGCGAGCAGCTGATCCCCAGGATCAAGGCCCTCACCGGCCGGCCGATGACGCCGTCGCGGGCCACCACCCAGGCGCCCCCGCCCCCGCCGCCGCGCCCGGCCGTGCCACGAACCGGGCCGGGCAAGAAGCCGGCGGTCCTGGTCATCGGGTCCTCGACCGGTGGACCCGAGGCTCTCGCCCGGGTCCTCCCCGCGCTGCCGGCCACCCTGCCCGTGCCGGTGCTGCTGGCCCAGCACATGCCGCCGGTGTTCACCCGGCAGTTCGCCCAGCGGCTCGACCGGCTGAGCCCGCTGCGCGTGGTGGAGGCCGTCGACGGCACCCCGCTGGTGCCCGGCACCGTGCACCTCGCCCCCGGTGACCACCACCTCGTCGTCCGCGCCAACGGCCGCGCAGGCTTCTCCACCTCGCTGAACCAGGGCCCTCCGGAGAACTTCTGCCGCCCGGCGGTCGACCCGCTCTTCCGCTCGGCGGTGGCCGCCTTCGACGGTGCCGTGCTCGGCGTCGTGCTGACCGGCATGGGCGCCGACGGGCGCAACGGCTGCGGCGAGATCCGCAACGCAGGCGGCACGGTCGTCGTGCAGGACCAGGCGACGTCGGTGGTCTGGGGCATGCCCGGCGCCGTCGCCCAGGCCGGCTACGCCGACGAGGTGCTGCCGCTCGACCGCATCGCCGAAGCCATCCAGCGGCACCTCGCCGGTACCGCACCCCTGAACAACGCAACAGCTATGGCCGTGGGAGGTCGTCGATGAGCCTGACCGCGACCAGTTTCGACTGGGTCCGAGAACTCGTCCGCAAGGAGAGCGCCATCGTCCTCCAGCCGGGCAAGGAGTACCTGGTGGAGGCGCGTCTCCTCCCGATCGCCCGGCAGATGGGCCTCGCCGACGTCACCAAGCTGGTCGAGTCGGTGCGGACCCGGCCGAGCGCCGACGAGACCCGCAAGATCGTCGAGGCGCTCACCACCAACGAGACGTCCTGGTTCCGCGATGGTGACCCGTTCACCGCGCTGACCTCGACCGTGCTCCCGGCGCTGCTGCAGGCCCGCGGCCCGAGCGAGCGCCTGCAGATCTGGTCGGCCGCCTGCTCCAGCGGGCAGGAGCCGTACACGATCGCCATGCTTCTGGACGACGCGCTGCCGAACGCCGCCTCGCGCGTCTCGATCACCGCGACCGACCTCTCCCGCGAGATGGTGCAGCGCACGCGCGCCGGCCGGTTCAGCCAGCTCGAGGTCAACCGGGGCCTGCCGGCCCCCATGCTGGTCCGGCACTTCACCCGGGCCGGCACGGAGTGGGAGGTGTCGGCCAACCTCCGGCGGATGGTCAACGCCAGCGAGTGCAACCTGGCGGCGCCGCTGCCGCGGATGGGCCCGTTCGACGTGGTCTACCTGCGCAACGTCCTCATCTACTTCGACCTGCCCACCAAGCAGTCGATCCTCCGCCGCGTGCGGGACCTCATGCGACCCGACGGATGGCTGTTCCTCGGCGCCGCCGAGACCACCCTCGGCGTCGACGACTCCTGGGAGCGGGTCGTCATCGGCCGCAGCTCCGCCTACCGCCCACTGAAGGGGGCCTGACATGCGTGCCTTGGTGATCGACGACTCGCGCGCGATGCGCCGGATCGTCACCGGGATCCTCACCGGGTTCGGCTACGAGGTCCGGGATGCCGAGCACGGCCGCGCCGCCCTCGACGTGCTGGACGAGGGCTGGGTCCCCGACCTGGCGACCATCGACTGGAACATGCCGGTGATGGACGGGCTGCAGTTCGTCTCCGCCGTGCGCGCCAACCCGGCCTGGCGCCGGATGACCATGATGATGGTCACCTCGGAGAGCGAGCACACCCAGATCGTCCGCGCCCTGGCCGCCGGCGCCCACGAGTACATGATCAAGCCGTTCACCGCCGACGCCTTCCGCGACAAGCTCGCGCTGCTCGGCCTGCTCCCGCAGGAGGTCTCCCTGTGACCGCCATGGACACGGGCGAGCGTCGTCGCGCCGGCGACGCCCGCCCCGTCATCGCCGACCTGATCGACGGGGACACCGTCCTGTCGATCGCGCAGGAGGCCTGGATCTCGCTCGTCGGCGAGGACGAGGTGCTCGTCCCGGTGCCCGGTGACCTGCCCGCCGACATCCTGTCCAGCTGGGTCGACATCGTCGGCCCGTGGACCGGCAGCGTCGTGCTGACCACCGCCCGCGCCACCGCCGAGGAGCTCTCGCGTGCCCTGCTGCGCGAGCACGCTCCGGCTGTGCTCGACGGCGAGGACGTCGCGGATGCGTTCGGCGAGATCGCCAACGTGGTCGGCGGCAGCGTCAAGGCCGCGCTGCCCGGCCACTCGGCCCTGAGCCTGCCCCAGGTCGGCAACGCACCGCTGGTGCGCAACCCGGCCGACGTCTGCCGCATCGACGTCGTCTGGCGCGGCGAGCCGATCGCCATCTCCGTGCAGGGCGCCCTCCCGCCACTGCCTGTCCCCACCCCCACCCGCGAGAACGAGGTGTCCTTGTGAAGATCCTGATCGCCGACGACAGCCGCGTCATGCGGCAGATCGTCATCCGCACGCTGCGCCAGGCCGGCTACGACGACCACGACATCGTCGAGGCCGAGGACGGCGCCGACGCGCTGGCCAAGGTCTCGGCGGAGAAGCCGGACCTGGTCCTGTCCGACTGGAACATGCCCAACATGACCGGTATCGAGTGCCTGCAGGCGCTGCGGGCCTCCGGCTCGGCGGTCCCCTTCGGCTTCGTCACCTCCGAGGGTTCCCCGGAGATGCGGGAGAAGGCCGCGAACGCCGGCGCGCTGTTCCTCATCGCCAAGCCGTTCAACGAGGACACCTTCAAGGAGCACCTGGACGGGGTGATCGCATGACCGCCCCCGCCGGCACCGTGCAGCTGCCCGCCGCCAAGGACATCCGCGACATGCTCACCGGCCTGGTCGGCCGGCCGGTCACCGTCTCCCCCGGGGCGCCGGTGACGCCGACGCCGGAGAAGCCGGTGGCGGTCGCCGTCTACGTCGACCCCCAGATGGGCGTGAACGCGCTCTGCCTCATGGACCTGGGTGCGGCCGCCTACACCGGCTCCGCCCTCGCCCTGCTGCCCCCCGGGGGCGCGCAGGACGCGGTCGAGGAGGACGGCGAGCTCACTGGCATGCAGGTCGAGGCGCTGCACGAGGTGGTGAACGTGCTCTCCGCGCTGTTCAACACCGCGGGCGCCCCGCACTCGAAGCTGCACAAGCTGTACGCCCCGGGCGAGGAGCTGCCCGGTGACCTCGCCGGGATGCTCTCCGCCTTCAACCGGGTGGACCTCGCCATCGAGGTGCCCACCTACGGCAAGGGAGCGATCTCCTTCGTCGTGCCGTGAGGCGATGACATGGCGGTCCTCCGGACCGCACCGCGGTCAGGTGCCGTCCCCGGGCGGCGCTGAGCCGCTCCGTCATGGCATCCCGGACCCCTCCGGGGCCCACTCGCCGTGACGCACCGCGGCCGACGGTCGTGCACGGCGAGACCCCCGCCGCCTCCGGGCGACGGGGGTCTCGCCGTGTTGCACGTGGAACAGGTGGTCAGGTGAGAGCGGGCGCCCGGTTCTCGCTCTCGGTCGGCAGGCAGGCCCAGACGTGCTTGCACTCCTCGTCGACGTACCAGCCGTGCGCCACCGACAGGCGGGCCACCAGCTGCAGGCCCATGCCGCCCCGGGCCGGGTCGCGGTCGGCCGTGGGTGCGGGCATCGCCTCCGGCGCACGATCGCTCACGTCGAGCAGCCAGCCGCCGCTGCCGGCCACCACGGTGGCCACCACGGGGTGCTCCCCGTGGCGCAGGGCGTTGGAGGCCAGCTCGTCGAAGGCGAGCACCAGCTGCTCGCCGCACTCGTCGTCGGCGGGCGGGTGCCCCACGTCCCGGAGCCGGGAGCGGAGGGCCGCCCGGGCCGCAGGGAGCTCGGCAAGGGCGCCGAGCCGCCAGCGCCACACCTCGCCGCGTCCGTCCGGTAACGGTCGCACCGGCCACGCGAGTCGCCCCATGCCTCCCCCTCGACTCGGCTGCACGACCGTCTCGTGGTGCCCCGCCCGGGTGACTGTCAACCCCCTCGGGCGCGGTGGCGACGTGCTGTGTGCGGCATCACCCGCTCCCTCCCAGCAGGTGGGATCCCGTTCCCGGAGCGTGCGCGCCCTCGTGCGGCCGGGCCCGGTTCCCGGTGCGGTGCGGTGCGGTGCGGGTGCAGGACTCCGTCAGTCCGGGTGGCGCAGCAGGTACCGGCCGAAGTGCGGCACGGTGAAGGCGATCTGGCCCCGCTCGGCGGAGTAGACCAGCCCCTTCTTGATCAGCGAGTCGCGGGCGGGGGAGAGGGACGCCGGCTTGCGGCCGAGGGTGACCGCGACCTCGGAGGTGGCCACCGCGGTGCCGCCGGGGCCGCCCAGCTCGGCCATGGCGTGCATGTACTCGCGCTCGGCGGGGGTGGCGCGGTCGTAGCGCGAGCCGAAGAAGCCGACGGCGAGCTCGGCCTCGGCGACCGGCGCGGCCATCGCGACGTCGGCGGGGGTGATGGGGGAGGAGGCGGCGACGTCCCAGGTGACCTTGCCGTAGGCCTGCACGAAGTAGGGGTAGCCGTCGGCCGCCTCGTAGAGGGCGTCCAGCGCGGCGGGCTCGAAGGTGACGTCCTCCCGTTCGGCGGGCGCGAGCAGCGCGCGGTCGGCGGCCTCGCGCTCCAGCCGGTCGATCCGCAGGTAGCGGAACAGCCGCTCCGAGTAGCTCTTCGAGGCCGAGAGCACCGCCGGCAGGTGGGGGAGCCCGGCGCCGACGACGATCAGCGGCGCCCCCTGCTGGGAGAGCTCGTGGCAGGCCGCGCAGATGGCCGAGACGTCGTCGGCCTGGATGTCCTGCATCTCGTCGATGAACAGGGCGATGCCGCTGCCGATGTCGGCGGCCACCCCGGCGGCGTCGCTGAGCAGCTCCACCAGGTCGATCTCCATGTCGCCGGAGTCGGCCCGCCCGGTCGCCGCGGGGACGTCGATGCCCGGCTGCCAGCGGTCGCGCACCTTGGCCTCCGGCGTGTTCACCCGCTGCGCGAAGGCCTTGACCACCCCGAGCACCTCGGCGACCGACTCCTGGTCGCCGTGGCGGGGCCCCAGCTCCCGCAGCGCCATGTGCAGTGCCGAGGAGATGGGGCGGCGCAGCGACTGCTCAGGCCGCGCCTCGATCTTGCCGGTGCCCCAGCCGCGCGAGATGGCTGCGGAGCGAAGCTGGTTGAGCAGCACCGTCTTGCCCACGCCGCGCAACCCGGTGAGCACCAGCGACCGCTCCGGCCGGCCCCGGGCGATGCGCTCCAGGACGACGTCGAACGCGGAGAGCTCGCCGTCGCGGCCGGCCAGCTCGGGCGGGCGCTGGCCGGCGCCCGGGGCGTAGGGGTTCCGCACGGGGTCCATGCCGAGCACCGTATGGGCTTCTCTAGCGTTCGCCGTAGAGATTCGTAGAAGGCGCTCACCGCGTGTCGCGTGGGACGGGTGGTGCACCGGGGAGACCGCGCGCCGTCGCGAGGTCCGTATCGGTTCGTCTAGCGCAGTCGCTAGACGCAGTCATACGGCGCTCGCGAGACGGCCTCGCCGGGCACTCCCCGACGGTCGACCCCGCTCTGCGGCTCTCTAGCTCCAGAGCTAGACGGCGCCAGATGCACGGAGATCCCACGATCGGCCGCGCGCCGCCGCTAGCGTGACCACGTGATCAAGTTCGCGCTCAAGGTGGTCATCCTCGGGGCGGTCTTCTACGCCCTGACCTACTTCGACGTGCTCCCGGGGCTGGAGGTCGTGCCGAACCCCGACGCGCCACTGGGCGAGTTCGGCACCTACCTGTGGATCGCCCTCATCTTCGGCGTGGTCAACGCCATCGTGGGGCCGATCCTGCGCCTGCTGTCGCTGCCCTTCGTGCTGCTCACGCTCGGGCTGTTCCTGCTGCTGATCAACGCCGCGCTGCTGGGGCTCACCGCCGCGATCACCGATCGCCTGATGGTCGACGGCTTCGGCACGGCCGTCATCGGTGGGCTGATCCTCGCCGTGGCCGGCTGGGTCGCGGATCAGCTGCTCGACCGCTGAGCAGCCTCGTGCCCGCACTGGTCCCGCGCCGCCGTGACGACGGTCTCAGTGGGCAGTAGCGTGGCCTGACATGGCCAGTGACACCGGTGTCGCCCCGGGGACCCCGGTGCGCGACCGGGACGGCGGGCCGGGGGGCGGCTCCCTCACCGAGCTGGCCGCCCTCGAGGCCGGCCGCGACGAGAAGAAGCTGCTCCTGCGCGAGGCGGCCCGCGCCGCCGTCGCCGAGGCCGGCCGCGGGTCGCCGGCGCTCCCTCCGGGCTGCACCGCCGACGACCTGCCGGCGTTCCTGCGCCGGTACTACTGGAGCGAACCGGCCGAGGAGGTCCTCGCCACCGATCCTGCCCAGCTGGCCGCGCTCGCCCTCGGGCACCTCTCCCTCGCCGAGGTCCGCCCGGTCGGCGCAGCCATCGTCGACGTGCAGGCCGTCCCGCGCGGGCAGGGCGCCGGCCGGACGGTGATCCGGCTCGTCACCGACGACATGCCGTACCTGGTCGACTCGGTCACCGCCGAGGTGGTCCGCCAGGGATTCCGGCTCGAGCACGTGGTCCACCCGTTGCTGGTCGTCCGCCGCGACATCCGCGGCCGGATCACCGCCCTGTGCGACAGCCTGGACGCCGCTGCCTGCGGTGACGATGCCGTCGCCGAGTCGTGGATGGCCGTCGTGCTCGACGGCCCGCTGGACGGCGAGGCGGCCGGTGACCTGGTGACGGGCCTGCGCGCCGTCCTCGACGACGTGCGCGCCGTCCACGAGGACGGCGACCGGATGCGCGCCCGGATGGTCGCCCTCGCCGCCGAGCTCGACGAGCTGGGCCCGGTGAGCGGGGCCGGCCCGGAGGCTGCCGATGATCCCGCCGACGACCCCGCCGAGGCCGCAGCGCTGCTCCGCTGGCTCGCCGAGGGCAACTTCGTGCTCCTCGGCGCCCGCGACGTCGAGATCACCGCAGGAGTGGACGCCGTCGCCCGGCCGGTGCCCGGGACGGGCCTCGGAGTTCTCCGCAGCGACACCGACATGGCCCGCTCGGCGACCGCCCCGCCGGAGGCCCCGGGGCTCACCGGGCGCCACCGGCTCACGGTCACCAAGGCCGACACGCGCTCGACGGTGCACCGCCGGGCGTGGCTGGACCTGGTCGCCGTCACCCTGCCGCACAGCGATGGCGAGACCCGACGGCGCCGGTTCGTCGGGCTGTTCCCGTCCACCGCGTACGGCACGAGCGTGCTCGACGTCCCGCTCGTGCGCCGCCGCGTCGCCGAGGTGGTCCGCCGTTCCGGCGTCCCGGCCGACAGCCACACCGGCAAGCAGCTGCTCGACATCCTGGAGACCTACCCCCGCGACGAGCTGATGCAGGTGGGGGCCGACGAGCTCCTGCCGGTGGCGATGGCGGTCCTGCACCTGCAGGAGCGGCGCCAGACCCGCCTGTTCCTCCGGCAGGACCCGACCGGGCGGTTCTGGTCCGCGCTGGTCTACCTGCCGCGCGACCGGTACACCACCGAGGTCCGGCTCGCGATGCAGCGGCTGCTGCTCGAGCGGCTGGGCGGCTCCGGCATCGAGTTCACCGCCCGGTCCACCGAGTCGGTGCTCGCCCGGCTGCACTTCGTCGTCCGGTTGCCGGTGGGCAGGCAGCGCTCGGCGCCCCCGGTGGACGTGGACGTCGAGGGGCTGCAGGCCGAGTTGGCCGCGGTCGCGCGCAGCTGGACCGACGACCTGTCCGCTGCCCTCTCGGCGCGCTTCGGCGCGGACGCGGAGAGAGTGTTCTCCCGGGTCGCCGACGCCTTCCCCGCCGCCTACCAGGAGGACTTCCCCGCCGAGCGCGCCGTCGAGGACCTCGAGCGCCTGGACGGCCTCGCTCCCGGCGACCTGTCGCTGCGGCTGTGGACGCCGACCGGTGCGGCCCCGGGGGAACGCCGGCTGTCGGTGTACCGGGTCGGCGAGCGGCTGCTGCTCTCGCAGATGCTGCCCATGCTGCAGAACATGGGCGTCGACGTCGTCGACGAGCGGCCCTACGAGATCGACCGGATCGGGGCGCCACCCACCTGGATCTACGACTTCGGCGTCGCCGTCCCCCAGGTCGAGCTACCGCTGGTCCGCTCCCTGCCGGAGCGGTTCACCGAGGCCGTGGCCGCGGTGTGGCGCGGGGACGCCGAGGACGACGGCCTGGGCGCGCTGGTCATGCTCGCCGGGCTGAACTGGCGGCAGGTGACGGTGGTGCGGGCCTACGTGCAGTGGCTGCGCCAGGCCGGGCTGCCGTTCAGCCAGGCGTACGTCGAGCAGACCCTGGCCGCCCACCCCGGCGTGGTCGCCCGGCTGGTGGCGCTGTTCGAGACCCGCTTCTCGCCGGGCCGGGTGACCGGCCGCGACGCCCGGCAGGCCGATCTGGTCGAGGCGCTGCGCCGCTCGATCGGCGAGGTCGCCTCGCTCGACGCCGACCGGGTGCTGAGCTCCCTGCTGGCCGCGGTGACCGCCACCCAGCGGACGACGTACTACGCCACGTCGTCGACCCAGCCCACCCCCCTGGCTCTCAAGCTCGACCCGGCGGAGGTGCCCGATCTCCCCGAGCCCCGGCCCGCGCACGAGGTCTGGGTGAGCTCACCCCGCGTGATGGGCGTGCACCTGCGGTTCGGCAAGGTCGCCCGTGGCGGGCTGCGCTGGTCCGATCGCCGGGAGGACCTGCGCACCGAGGTGCTGGGGCTGGTGAAGGCGCAGATGGTGAAGAACACCGTCATCGTGCCCACCGGCGCGAAGGGTGGCTTCGTCGTCAAGCGCCCGCCGGGGGAGGGGGCCTCCCGCGAGGAGGTGCTCGCCGAGGGGCAGGCCTGCTACCGGCTGTTCATCGGCGCGCTGCTGTCCCTCACCGACAACCTGGTCGAGGGCCGGGTCGTCCCGCCGCCGAAGGTGGTCCGCCACGACGGCGACGACAGCTACCTGGTCGTCGCCGCGGACAAGGGGACGGCGACCTTCTCCGACCTGGCCAACGAGGTGGCGCTGGAGCGCGGCTACTGGCTGGGCGACGCCTTCGCCTCGGGCGGCTCGGTCGGCTACGACCACAAGGCCATGGGCATCACCGCCCGCGGGGCCTGGGAGTCGGTCACCCGCTACTTCCGCGAGCTCCACCTCGACGTCCAGCGCGACGACTTCACCGTCGTCGGCATCGGCGACATGTCCGGGGACGTGTTCGGCAACGGCATGCTGCTCTCCGAGCACATCCGGCTGGTGGCGGCGTTCGACCACCGGCACGTGTTCGTCGACCCCACGCCCGACGCCGCGACGTCGTTCGCCGAGCGCCGTCGGCTGTTCGCGCTGCCCCGGTCGTCGTGGGCGGACTACGACACCTCGCTGATCAGCGAGGGCGGTGGCGTCTGGCCGCGCACGGCCAAGACCGTGCCGGTGTCCGAGCAGATGCGGGTCGCCCTCGGGCTGCCCGGGAACGTGACGGCGCTGAGCCCGGTCGAACTGATCCGCGCGGTGCTGCTCGCGCCGGTGGACCTGCTGTTCAACGGCGGGATCGGCACGTACGTGAAGGCCGCGACCGAGAGCCACCTCGAGGTGGGGGACAAGGCCAACGACGCGGTGCGCGTGGACGGCGGGCAACTGCGGGTCCGGGTGGTGGGGGAGGGCGGCAACCTCGGCCTCACCCAGCGGGGCCGGGTCGAGTACGCGCTGGCCGGTGGCCGGGTGAACAACGATGCCATCGACAACTCGGCCGGCGTCGACACCTCCGACCACGAGGTGAACATCAAGATCGCGCTGAACCGGGTGGTCGACGAGGGGCGGATCGACGCCGAGGGCCGGGCGGCGCTGCTCGGCGAGATGGCCGACGACGTCGCCGCCGCCGTCCTCACCGACAACCACGCGCAGAACGCGACCCTCGCCGGGGAGGCCGCGGCGGCGCGCAGCCTGCTGGACTCCCACGAGCGGTTCATCCGGTCGCTGGAGCGGTCGGGGCGGCTCAACCGTTCGGTGGAGGCGCTGCCCGACGCTCGCGGTCTGGCCGAGCGCCGTCGCGACGGGCAGGGGCTGACCAGCCCGGAGCTGTCGGTGCTGCTGGCCTACGCCAAGCTGCAGACCGGTGACGCCGTACTGGCCTCCCCGCTGCCGGACGACCCGGCCCTGGAGGAGCTGCTGATCGGCTACTTCCCCGCCCCGCTGCGCAACCGGTTCCCCGCCGCGGTCACCAGCCACCCGCTCCGCCGTGAGATCATCGCCACCGCGCTGACCAACCGGGCGGTCAACATCGCCGGCGTCACCGGCCTGTTCCGGCTGGGGGAGGAGACCGGCGTGCCGCTGCCGGCGGTCGTCCGGGCGCATGCGGTGGCGCGGGCGGTGTTCGGCATCGATGGCCTGTGGGACGCCGTCCGCCCGCTCGACAACCAGGTCTCCGCCGCCACCCAGGTCGAGGTGCGCACCGAGGCCACCCGGCTGGCCGAGCGGGCGACCCGCTGGCTGCTCCGCCAGCCCGACCTCACCGCGGAGACCGCGGCTCCCCTGGCGGAGGTCACCGCCCGGTTCGCCCCCGCGGTGGCGCAGGTGGCCGGCGGGCTGCCCGGTTGGCTGCTGGGCAGGGAGGCGGAGGCGTACGCGTCCCGGGCCGCCCGGCTGCAGGAGGCCGGCCTGCCCGCGGAGCTCGCAGCCCGCGTCGCGGCCGCACCGCTGATGCCCGCCGCGCTCGACCTCGCGGTGGTCGCCGAGCGCACCGGGGCACCCGTGGCCCTGGTCGGCCGGGTCATGCAGCGACTGGCCGAGCGGCTCGGCCTGGTCGCCCTGCGCGAGCAGGTGACCGCCCTGCCCCGCGACCGCCGCTGGCCCGCGATGGCCCGGGCCTCGCTGCGCGACGACCTCGCCATGGAGCAGTCCTCGCTGACCGAGGACGTGCTGAGCCTGCGCACCGCGGACACCGACGACGCAGACGAGCTGGTGTCGAGGTGGGAGGAGGGCTGGGCCGCCGCGCAGCACCGCGCGGCCGCCCAGCTGGCCGACATCACCGCCGGGGAGCGGCAGGAGCTCGCGGAGCTGCTGGTCGCCGTCCGCACCCTGCGCGGGCTGCGCCGACGCCGCCAGGCCCGGCGCCTGCCGCGCCCCGAGGAGAAGTAGCCGCCGCCGAATGACTCCGCGCCCTAGCGGGCAGGGTCGGGGCGTCCGCCGTCCCGACCTGAGGAGCCGCTGTGCCGCTGCGCCCGCTCGACCGCACCGACGGGTACCTGCCCATCGAGGACCACGGCCTGATCGGTGACGGCCTCACCTGCGCGCTGGTGGCCCGGGACGGCAGCATCCCCTGGCTGTGCCTGCCGAACTTCGACAGCCGGCCCTTCCTCGCCGGCATCCTCGACGCCGAGCGCGGCGGCAGCTTCGGCATCGCTCCGGCGGGGCTGCGGGAGTCGGCCCAGCGCTACCTGCCCGACACGGGGATCCTGGTGACCGAGCTGCAGGGCGCCGACGGGCGGCTGGAGCTCACCGACTGCATGACGCTGCGCTCGGGGTCCGACCTGGGCGAGCAGGTGCCGCCGGGGCGGGGGGAACTGCTGCGCCTGGCCCGGGCGGTCGGGGGTCGGGTGACGGTCGAGGTCCACCTCGACCCGCTCGACGGCGTCCAGGTGCGGCGCGAGCTCGGCGCGTGGCGCATCCTCTGGCCGGCCCACCCGGAGCTCGAGCTCTCCCTGTGGTGCTCGCACGAGTTGTCCGTCGACCGGACCGGCGCCCTGAGCGCCCGCGTGGAGCTCGACGACGGCGAGCTGCTCACCTGCACGCTGCACTGGTCGGGGCAGACGCACACCCGGTCGCGCACCGCGCCCCAGCGGCTGGTCGACCAGACCGCCGCCGCCTGGCGGGACTGGGCCGGGCGCATCCAGTACGACGGCCCGCAGCGGGAGCTCGTGCGCCGCTCCGCGCTCACGCTGAAGCTGCTCGACCACGCCTCCACCGGCGCGATCATGGCCGCGGCGACCTCCTCGCTGCCGGAGGCGATCGGCGGCGTGCGCAACTGGGACTACCGCTACACCTGGGTGCGCGACGCCGCCTTCACCACCTACGCCCTGCGCCGGATCAGGATGCACGAGGAGGCCGACTCGTTCCTGGCCTGGACGCTGCGCAACATCGAGCGCGACGACCGGGCGAGCATCGTCTACACCCTCGACGGCCGGCGCCCCGGCCTGGAGTGGCAGGACCTCACGCTCTCGGGGTACCGGGGATCGGGGCCGGTCCGGTGGGGCAACGGGGCGGCGCGGCAGGTGCAGCACGACGTCTACGGCGAACTGCTCGACGTCGCCTACCAGTGGGCGCGCGCCGGCGGCGAGGTGTCCCCGCCGCTCTGGCGCGCCCTGTGCGAGCTGATCGGGCAGGCGATCGCCAACTGGCGGACGCCGGACAACGGCATCTGGGAGATCCGCGCCGCGGGCCGGCCCTTCACCTACTCCGTCGCCCTGTGCCACGTCGCCGTCGACCGGGCGTTGCGCATCGCGGACCTCTGCGGGCTGCCGCACCCCCGGCGGGAGTGGCAGCGGGAGGCCGACCTGATCCGGGCGACGCTGCTCGAGCAGGCCTGGGACGACGAGCGGGGGACCTTCACCGAGCACCTGGCGCCGCCGGGGGAGGCGCAGCGGGGCGGGCTGGACGGCTCGCTGCTCACTCTGCCGCTGCGCCGGGTCGTCGCCGCGGACGACCCGCGCATGGTGGCCACCACCGAGGCGGTCCGCCGGCACCTCGACGCCGGCGACGGGCTGCTCTACCGGTACCTGCACGACGAGTCGCCCGACGGGTTGCCCGGGGGCGAGGGCGCCTTCCTGCTCTGCAGCTTCTGGCTGGTCGACAACCTGGCCGGTCAGGGCCGGCTCGACGAGGCGCACTCGCTGTACGACTCGCTGTGCGGGCGGGCCAACGAGGTCGGTCTGCTGGCCGAGGAGGTCGACCCCTCGACGGGTGCCTTCCTCGGCAACTTCCCGCAGGCGTTCAGCCACGTCGGGGTGATCACGAGCGGGTGGAACCTGGCTCGTGCCGAGTCGGCGCGGGCGGGGGAGGAGCGGGCATGAAGCGGTCGTTCGTCGTCCTCGGTGGGAGCGGTGACCTCACCGGCCGGTTACTGCTGCCCGGGCTGGCCGAGCTCGTCGAGGCGGGAGTGCTCGACGAGGAGGTCGACGTCCTCGCGGTGAGCCGGGAGGAGTGGAGCGACGAGGACTACCGGGGGTGGGCGCGCCGCCGGCTGGACGCCCACGCCGCCCACGTCCCCGAGGGCACCCGGGACCGGGTCGTCGGTCGTCTCCGCCACGTCCGCGGGGACGTCACCGTGGGCGAGGACCTGCGCCGGGCGCTCGACCGGGTCGAGCACGTGCCGGTGGTCTACCTGGCGCTGCCGAACACCGTCTTCCGGCCGACCCTGGAAGCGCTGGTGGAGGTGGGGCTTCCCGACGGGGCGATCGTCGCCGTGGAGAAGCCGTTCGGCCGGGACGGGGCCGACGCGCGCGAGCTCAACCGCCTCCTCCACCAGCTGGCGCCGGAGGACGCCGTCTTCCGCATCGACCACTTCCTCGCCAAGCAGACGGTGCTCAACGTCCTGGGGCTGCGGTTCGCCAACCGGTTGTTCGAACCGGTGTGGAACGCCGCGCACATCGAGCGCGTGGACATCGTCTTCGACGAGACGCTGGGGCTGGAGGGCCGGGCCGGCTACTACGACACCGCCGGCGCCCTGCGCGACATGCTGCAGAACCACCTGCTGCAGCTGCTGGCCCTGGTGGCGATGGAGCCACCGCTGACCGTCGACGCGGCGGGGCTCGCGGCCCGCAAGGGCGACGTGCTGCGCGCCGTCCGGCCGCCGGAGGACGTGCGCCGGGACACCGTGCGCGCCCGGTACACCGCCGGCACCGTCGGCGAGCGGGCGCTGCCCGACTACGCCGTCGAGGAGGGCGTGGACCCGGACCGGGGGACCGAGACCTACGCCGAGTTCACCGTGACCATCGACAACTGGCGGTGGTCGGGCGTCCCGTTCCGCCTGCGGAGCGGGAAGGCACTGGGCGCCCAGCGGCGGGAGATCGTGATCCGCTTCCGGCCGGTCCCGCACCTCGCCTTCACCGACGAGGATCCCGAGCCCGACGTCCTGCGCATGCAGCTGGACCCCGACGGCATCGCGCTGGAGGTCAACCTCAACGGCGCCGGCGACCCGTTCGACCTCGAGCGGCGGACCCTGGACATCGCCCTGCCCCCGGCCGGGCTGTCGGCCTACGGGTTGCTGCTCCGGGAGATGCTGGCGGGCGACGCCGCGCTGTCGATCAGCGACGTCGAGGCCGAGGAGTCGTGGCGGATCGTTGGGCCGGTCCTCGCCGCGTGGGCGGCCGGCGAGGCGCCGTTGCTGGAGTACCCCGCCGGCTCCGACGGCCCCACCCCCGCTTGACGTGCGAGATCTGCACACCCGCCCCCATCAGGGACCTGATGCGGGCGAGTGTGCAGATCTCGCCCGGTCTAAGGAGATCTAGCTGGAACGCTAGAACCAAGTAGACGAGCTCAGAGGGCCGGCCGGCGCTCGCCGAACCGGGTCGCCTGCTCGAACGCGTGCCCCACCTCGAGCACCCGCCGGTCGGCCCGGGCCGGGCCGATCACCTGCAGGCCGACCGGCAGCCCGTCCGCGGTGAAGCCGCCGGGCACCGACAGCGCCGGGCAGCCGGTGGCCGAGATGACCGTGCAGGAGCGCATCCACTCCAGGTAGTTGTCCTGGTGGACGCCGGCGATCTCGGTCGGGTACTCGATCTCCACCGGGAAGGGCAGCACCTGCGTCGTCGGGGCGAGCAGCACGTCGTACCGCTCGAAGAACGCGACCATCCGCTCGTGCAGCTTCGTGTGCAGCTGCTCCGCGCGGGCCAGGTCGGCGCCGGTGAGCTCCGCGCCCCGCGCCGCGTTCCAGCGGATCGACTCCTTGACCTGGTCCGGGTGGCGGCGGATCAGCTCGCCGAACGACGCGTCGAACAGCCACGCCCGCAGCGTGCCGAACACCTCGTCGGCGCCGGAGAGGTCGGGGCAGGCCTCATCCACCGTCGCTCCCAGCGACTCGAACACCGCGATCGACGGCGCGAGCCCGGCGGTGATCGCGGGGTCGACGGTCACCTGCCCGCCGAGGTCGGGCGCCCAGGCCACCCGCAGCCCGTCCAGCCGCTCGGGCAGGGGTGCGGCGAACCCGGCGCCGGGCTCCTCCAGCGCGATCGGCACCCGGGGGTCCGGCCCGGCCAGCACCGACAGCTGCAGGGCGACGTCGGCCACGGTCCGCCCCATGGGCCCCTGCACCGAGAGGGTCGACCAGCCCATCGGCGCCGGCCAGGTGGGCACGCGGCCGGGGGTGGGCCGCAGCCCGACGACGTTGCAGAACGCGGCCGGGTTGCGCAGCGAGCCGCCCATGTCGCTGCCCTCGGCCAGGGGCACCAGCCCGGCCGCCAGCGCGGCCGCGGCCCCGCCGCTGGAGCCGCCGGCGGAGAGCCCGTGCCGGTAGGGGTTGTGGGTGGCGCCGAACACCGGGTTGAAGGTGTGCGAGCCCGCCGCGAACTCCGGCACGTTGGTCTTGCCCACGCGGATCGCCCCGGCGCCCACCAGGCGGGCCACCACCAGCTCGTCGGCGTCCGGCACGGTGTCGGCGTGCACCGGAGAGCCCCAGGTCGTGCGCATGCCCCCGGTGGCGTGGGTGTCCTTGTGCGCGACCGGGAGCCCGTGCAGCGGGCCGAGCGGCTCGCCGGCGGCCTGCGCGGCGTCGGCGGCGTCGGCGGCGGCCCGGGCGGCCTCGGCGTCCAGCGTCACGATCGCATTGACCCGCGGGTTCACCCGCTCGATGCGCCGCAGGTGCGCCTCGAGCAGCTCCCGGGCGGACACCTCCCGGCGGCGCACGAGTGCGGCCAGCTCGGTGGCGGGGCGGGTGCAGAGCTCGTCGTCGGCGGTCACCCCGGCAGCCTGCCAGAAGCCCGCGTGCGTGCGGGTGCGGCCTCCGGGGAACGATGACCGGTGATGACCGACGAACGCACCACTGCCGACGACGCGGGCTCCGCGGACACCACGAACGAGGGCACGACCTTCGAGGGCACCACCTTCGAGGACCTGGGCCTGCGCCCCGAACTGCTGAAGGCGCTCGGTGCCCTCGGCTACGAGGAGCCGACCCCCATCCAGCGCGAGGCCGTCCCGCCGCTGGCGGAGGGCCGGGACCTGCTGGGCCAGGCGGCCACGGGTACCGGTAAGACCGCCGCCTTCTCGCTGCCCGTGCTCCAGCGGATGCCGGCCCACCGCACCGACCGGGACCCGGTCGCGCTGGTGCTGCTGCCCACGCGGGAGCTCGCCGTCCAGGTGTCGGAGGCGCTGCACCGCTACGGCCGTGACCTGGGCGCCCGCGTGCTGCCCGTCTACGGCGGGGCACCGATCGTGCGGCAGCTGCGCTCGCTGGAGTCGGGCGTCGACGTCGTCGTCGCGACCCCCGGCCGCGCCCTCGACCTGCTCAACCGCGGCGCGCTGCACCTCGGCGAGATCGCGACCGTCGTGCTGGACGAGGCCGACGAGATGCTCGACATGGGCTTCGCCGAGGACCTCGAGGCGATCCTCGACGCGACCCCGGAGGAGCGGCAGACGGTGCTCTTCTCGGCCACGATGCCCCGCCGCCTGGACGCGCTGGCGCGCCGCCACCTCACCGACCCGGTGCGGATCACCATCGCCCGGGAGCGGGCGGCGCCCGGTACGGCGCCCCGCATCCGGCAGACCGCCTACGTCGTCCCCCGCGGTGCCAAGCCGGCCGCGCTGGGCCGGATCCTGGACGTCGAGGCGCCGACGGCGGCGATCGTCTTCTGCCGCACCCGCGAGGAGGTCGACTCCCTCACCGAGACCCTGAACGGCCGCGGGTACCGGGCCGAGGCCCTGCACGGCGGGATGAGCCAGGAGCAGCGCGACCGGGTGATGGGCCGGCTGCGCGGGGGGACCGCGGAGCTGCTGGTGGCCACCGACGTCGCGGCGCGCGGGCTGGACGTCGAGCAGCTCACCCACGTCGTCAACTACGACGTCCCGTCGGCGCCGGAGTCCTACGTGCACCGCATCGGCCGGGTCGGCCGGGCCGGCCGCGAGGGGGTGGCGATCACGCTCGCCGAGCCCCGGGAGCACCGGATGCTCAAGACCATCGAGCGGGTCGCGGGCGCGCCGATCGCCGTCGAGAAGGTGCCCACGGTCGCCGACCTGCGGGCCCGCCGGCTCGACCTCACCCGGGGCGCGCTGCGGGAGAGCCTGCTCACCGACGACCTGGACCGCTTCCGGGTGGTCGTCGAGACCCTCACCGACGAGTTCGACCTCATGGAGGTGGCGCTCGCGGCGGTGAAGCTCGCGCACGAGGCGGCCGGGCCGGTGGACGACGACGAGGAGATCCCCCAGGTCTCCTTCCGCCCGGAGCGGGACGGCGGGCGCGCGGGGGGCGGCCGGGACGAGCGCGGCGGCCGTCCGGCCGGGCGCTCCGGCGGCGCTCCGGGCGCGCGCCTGTTCGTGGGGGTGGGCCGGGACGCCGGCATCCGGCCGGGCGACCTGGTCGGCGCCATCACCGGGGAGACCGGGCTGACCGGGCGCGACGTCGGGTCGATCGAGATCCACCAGCGGTTCGCCCTGGTGGAGGTGCCCGAGTCCGCGGCCGACGAGGTCGTGCAGGCGCTGCGCGCCACGATGATCAAGGGGCGCAAGGCGCAGGTGCGGCGCGACCGCGGCCGCTGACCCACCGGCGGGCTAGGCCCCGGCCGGATCCTGGGGCACGGTGGGCGGCACCCGGACCGGTCCGGCCTCGGCCGGCCGGGGGCGGTCCTGGGGGTGCAGCCGGACCGCGACCAGCGCGACGTCGTCCTCGGGCCGGCCGTGCACCAGCCGGTCGAGCAGTTCGTCCAGCAGGTGCTGCAGCGGCAGGTCGGCCAGCTCGACCACCGCCTCGCGCAGCCGCTGGATCCCCTCGTCGAGGTCGGAGTCGCGGCGCTCGACGAGCCCGTCGGTGTAGAGCAGGACCGTCGAGCCGCGCTCGAGCGTGGCCACCGTCTCCCGCCGCTGGGTGCTGGGGTCGACACCGAGCAGCAGGTCGCCGGTCCACTCGCCGAGCTCCGCCACCTTGCCGTCCGGGGTGAGGACCAGCGGCGGCAGGTGCCCGGCGTTCGCCCAGCGCATCCTGGTGACGCCCTGGCCCAACTCCTCGGGGGTTTGCTCGAACCGGGCCACGGCCGCGGTGGCCAGCGTCGGGATCTGCAGCGTCGTCATCGAGGCGTCGAGCCCGCGCAGGACCTCGCCGGGGCCGGCGTCGCTGTAGGTGGCGACCCCGCGCAGCAGCCCGCGCAGCTGCCCCATGGCGGCCGCGGCCTCGGTGTCGTGCCCGACGACGTCGCCGATGACCAGCATCGTCGAGCCACCTGGCTGCAGAAAGGCGTCGTACCAGTCCCCGCCGACCCGGGCGGCCTCCGCGGCGGGGAGGTAGCGCACCGCGATCTCGGCGTGGTCGGGCTCGGGGGGCTCGGTGAGCAGGCTGCGCTGCAGCCCCTCGGCGAGTTGCTGCTGGGCGGTGTACAGCCGGCCGTTGTCCAGGGCCAGACCGGCGCGGTCGGCGGCCTCCTGGGCGGTGGCCAGGTTCTCCGCCTGGGTCGGGGTCGCACGGGTGTAGTAGACGGTGAGCAGGCCCAGCGTGCGGTTGCGCCCGCGCATGGGCAGGACGACGGCCTCGCGGGGGCCGAGCCGGGCCAGCAGGTCCCTGGCCTCGCCCGGGGCCATGAGCTCCAGCACCGCGGCCCCGTCGCTGCGCTGCTGCTCACCGGTGCGCAGCGCGATCGCGGCCGGCGAGTCCGGCGGCATCGAGTCCATCCGCACGCTCCGGTACCGCTCCAGCACCGGGCACATCGCGGGGTCGGCGTGCCAGCCGCCGACGTCCCGCGGCCGGCCGTCCTCGTCCACGATCGTGACGATGCAGAAGTCGGCGAGCGCCGGCACGACCAGCTGGGGCAGGTGCGCCATCGCTGCCTGCTGGTCCAGGGCGCCGGCCAGGTCGGCGCTGACGCGTGCCAACAGCGCCAGTCGCTGGGCCGACCGCTCCGCCTGCTCCTGCATCCGGCGGCGCTCGGTGACCTCGAGGAAGTACACCGAGAGCCCGTCGGGGCTCGGCCAGGCGCGCAGCTCGTACCAGCCGTCCAGCGGGGCCGGGTAGTAGGCGTCGAACGACACCGGCTCGCCGGTGCGGACCGCCTGGTCGAAGCCGTCCTCGAAGACGCTGTTGAGCGCGTCCGGGAAGGCCTCCCACAGCACGCGGCCGAGCAGCTCGTCGCGGGTCACCTGCAGCAGCCGCTCGGCCTCGGCGTTCACGTGGGTGAACCGCCAGTCGCGGTCGAGGCTGTAGAAGCCGGCGGGCATCGCCTCGAGCACCCGGGTGACCAGGGTGGCCGCCTCCCGCTCGCCGGTGATGTCGAAGGCGGCGCCGAGCAGGCGGACGGCGGAGCCGTGGCGGTCGGGCAGCGCCCGGCCGCGGGCGTGCACCCACCGGGTCTCGCCGTCGGGTCGGACCACGCGGTAGGTCGCGTCGAAGTCGCCGCACTCGTCGATGGCGTTCTGCAGCGCCTCCCCGACCGGCTCCAGGTCGTCCGGGTGCAGCCGCGCGTTGAACGCCTCGATCGTCTGGTCGAAGCCCTCGGCGTCGTAGCCGAACAGCGTGATGAGCTGCTCGTCCCAGATCAGCTGCCCGGTCGCCAGGTCCCAGTCGAACGTGCCGACCTCGCCGGCCTCGGTCGCCAGCTCCCAGCGCACCCGGTCGTTCTCGGACCGCCGCAGCAGCGCCGAGAGCTCGAGCTCGGTCATCACCGAGCCGGCCAGCTCGCGGAGCGTGTCGATCTCCGACGCGGCCCACGGCCGCGGCTCGGGGTCGAAGACGCAGAGCGCGCCGACGACGGCACCCGAGGCGTCGGTGAGCGCGATGCCCAGGTAGGAACCGACGGCGCCGGCCCGGACGGGCGGGAGGTCGCGGACGCGCTCGTCCGACCGGGCGTCGGGAACGACGAGCGCCTCCCCCGCGGGCAGCGCGGCGGTCACCGTGCAGAGGGATTCCTCGAGCGGTCCGGTGGTGCCCACGGCGGCGGCGCCGGTGCCGGCGGCGACGTGCTGGATGTCCACCAGCAGAGAGACCTGGCTCCCGCTGGTGCCCAGGAGCCGGGCGGCGAGCGCCGCGAGGCGGTCCAGGCCGGTGAGGTCCCCGTACGGGAGGACGGCGCGGGCAGCCGCCACCCGGGCGGGATCCTGCCGCAGCTGGGCCGCCGACCAGGCGCCGAGGGTCGCTGCCGCGCCGACCGTGCGGTCCGATCCGTCCACCGAAGCCCTTCTGCCCCGGCGGTCGCCGGATCCGTGACACCGGGCGCCGCACTGTTCGGGCGCACCGGATCACCGCAGTTATGTCACGACTAGCCGGTTGCGTGCAACCAACTGCTCGGTATGGGCGGGAGAGATGGGCCTCACCGGGCGGGCACGACCAGGGTCAACGCCGTGCCGCCGTCATGTTCCACGTGCAACCCCGCCCGCCTCAGCAGTCCCCTGAGTCGCACGACGTCGTCCGGCTCGGCCGTCGTGCTGGCGAGCAACCGGGCCACCCGGCCCTTGTGCGCCTTGTTGAAGTGGCTCACCACCGCGCGGGTGCCGTCGGGCCGTTCGCTCAGCACGGTGACCGTGACCGCGCCGGGCGCGGGGGCCAGCGCCGCGTAGGAACCGCTGCGCAGATCGACGACGAGCCCCTCGACGCCGTCGAGCACCGGCCCGAGCGCCGGCCGCCACAGGGCGCGCAGGGTGGGCCGACCGGGCAGCGTGGAGCCCGCCGACAGGCGGTAGGCCGGGATCCGGTCCCCGCCGGCGACCAGGCCGAACAGCGCCGACCCCACCGCCAGCCGGCGGTCGGCGCGGGCCCGTTGCGCCCGGGAGAGGGAGCCGATGTCCAGGGCGTCGTAGAGGACGCCCGTGTAGCGCTGCAGGGCCGGGAGCGTGCTGGCGGAGAAGAGGGCCGCGTTGCGGGCGATCTCCTCGTCCTGCTTCGGGGAGAGCCCGAGCGCCGCCCGGGAGGCCGGGACGTCGCCGGCGAGCTCCACCAGCGCCTCGGTGAGCTGGGTCCGCACCGGGGTGAGCTGCGGCGCGGTGAGCGCGGCGAGGTCGAGCGGAGGGCCGTCACCGCCGGGGGCCTTGGTCTCCGACGGGGGCAGCAGGACGAGCACGAGGCGCCAGCCTAAGCGCCCGTCAGCTCAGGTCGACCACCACCGGGGCGTGGTCGCTCGCGCCCTTCCCCTTGCGCTCCTCGCGGTCGATGAACGCCCCACCGACCCGCGCGGCCAGCGCCGGGGACCCCAGGACGAAGTCGATGCGCATGCCCTCGCGCCGGGGGAAGCGCAGCTGCGTGTAGTCCCAGTAGGTGTAGACCCCCGGGCCGGGGGCGTGCGGGCGGACCACGTCGGCGTACCCGGCGTCGACCACCGCCTGGAAGGCCGCCCGCTCCGGGGCGGAGACGTGCGTCGACTGGCTGAACACCGACATGTCCCAGACGTCGTCGTCCTGCGGGGCGATGTTCCAGTCGCCGACGAGGGCGACCTGTGCGGCGGGGTCCTCGGCCAGCCAGCCCGCCGCCGTGTCCCGCAGGGCGGCCAGCCACTCCAGCTTGTAGGTGTAGTGCGGGTCGGCCAGCGTGCGCCCGTTGGGCACGTAGAGGCTCCACACCCGGACGCCGGCGCAGGTGGCGGCCAGCGCCCGCGCCTCGCAGGTGGTCTCCTCGCCCCAGCACGGCTGACCGGGGAAGCCGACGGTGACGTCCTCCAGCCCCACGCGGGACAGGATCGACACCCCGTTCCACTGCGAGTAGCCGACGTGCGCGACCTCGTAGCCGAGCGCCGTGAACCGGTCCAGCGGGAACTGGTCGTCCCGGCACTTGGTCTCCTGCATGGCCAGGACGTCGACGTCGTGCCGCTCCAGGAAGGCCGCGACGCGGTCGGCGCGGGTGCGGATCGAGTTCACGTTCCAGGTGGCCAGGCGCACGACCCGGAGCTTACGGAGAGCCACCGACGGAGCGGCCCGGCCGCCCCGGGTGTCGGTGTCGCCGGATCGGGCGGACCTGCCCGGAGGGCCGGCCGCGGGCGTCCCGACCTGGCCGAACGGTGGGAGCATGGCCGCGTGAGCTGGGCTGGCGCGGAGGGCGTGGGATGACCGTCGGGACGACACCTCCCGCCCCGCAGCGTGGAGCGCGGGCGTCGGGGGCCGTTCCGCGGCGCGGGTTCGGCGCCGCCCTCGGCTGGACCGTCCTCGGCGCGCTGGTGCCCGGCGTCGCGCTGCTCGCCGCCGGCCGCCGACGGCTCGGCGCGGTCGTCCTCACCGTCTTCCTCCTCCTGGCCGCCGCCGCCGGTTGGCTGGCCACCGGGGGACAGCGGTTCGCCGCCCGCACCCTCGTCGACACCGACGTCCTGCTCTGGACCACCATCGGCATCGGCGTGCTGGCCGCGCTGTGGATCGCCGTCGTCGTGGCCGGCTACCGGATGCTCGTGCCGGCCGGCACGTCGCGCGGGCGGCGCGTCGCCGGCGGGTTGGTCGTGGCGGTGCTCGTCGTGGCGATCGTCGTCCCGGCCGTCTTCGTGGGGCGCCTGGCGACGACGTCGCGGGACCTCATCGCCGGTGTGTTCGACGACGACCGGAGGTCGGCCACCGTCGACGAGGAGCCGGACGACGGCACCGCCGAGCTCTTCGGTGGGCGCGAGCGGGTGAACGTGCTGCTGCTGGGGGGCGACGGCGGGGAGGGGCGTGAGGGCGTTCGCACCGACACGGTCATCGTGGCCAGCACCGACACCGCCACCGGCGAGACCCTCCTGTTCAGCCTGCCCCGCAACCTCCAGGACCTGCCGTTCCCCGAGGACAGCCCGCTGGCCGAGCTCTACCCCGAGGGCTTCGACGCCGGCAGCGAGAGCGAGAGCCTCCTCAACGCCGTCTACCGCAACGGCCCGGCCTGGTACCCCGACGCCCTCGGCCCCACCGACGACCCGGGCGCCGACTTCCTGAAGCTGGGCGTCGGGGAGGCCCTCGGCCTGCGGATCGACTACTTCGTGCTGGTCAACCTCGAGGGGTTCAGCCGGCTGGTCGACGCGCTCGGTGGGATCACGGTCAACGTGAACTACTACGTGCCCATCAACGGCGACCCGGGCACCGGCGAGCTGCCCGACGACTACATCGAGCCAGGGCCGGACCGCCGCATGGACGGGTACACCGCGCTGCAGTTCGCCCGGGGCCGGTTCGGGTTGAGCGACTACGACCGCATGGCGCGGCAGCGCTGCACCATCTCCGCGATCGTCGACGCCGCCGACCCGGTGACGCTCCTGCAGCGCTACCAGCAGCTGGCCGCGACCACCGAGGACATCGTCAGCACCGACATCCCGCGCTCGCGGCTCGACGACTTCGTCGACCTGGCCTTCCTCGTGAAGGACGCCGAGATCCGCAGCGTCGTGTTCGACCCCTCGGTGATCGATCCCGCGTATCCGGACTACGACCGGATCCGGCAGCTCGTGCAGGAGGCGATCGACCCGCCGCCGGCGCCTGCGCCTGCGCCGCCGGGGGACGGGGCGCCGGGGGCGGAAGCCCCTGGACCGCCGGAGGCCCCCGAGCCGGAGGACGACCCGGTCATCGACGTCGCCGACGCCTGCGCCTACGACCCGGCCCGTGCGGCCGAGGCGCGCGCGGAGGGCGAGCCGCCGACCAAGTGAGCACCCGGGCGGATGCCGGACGGCCCAGGGCGGTGCCGCTCAGCCCAGGGCGATGTCCCGCCGGCGGAAGCCGGTGAAACCGGCCGCCAGGAGGACGCCGGCGACACCGGCCAGCCCGACGAGTGGCGCGAGTCGCCACTCCTCGAGCGGCAGCGTCGGGATCCAGGCGATCGGCGACAGGTCGCTCACCCAGCCCGGCCAGTCGAACGACTCGGCGAACATGGTGATCACGAGGAAGAGCCCGACCGCGGCCCACGCCACGGCCGCGGCCAGGCGGGGCAGCAGCCCGAAGAGCGCGACGGCGACGCCGGCGACGACCCAGATGGCCGGGACGTAGGAGACCGCAGCGCCCACCATCCGGCCGAGCGCCGCCGCGTCCCCCGTCTGCGCCACCCGCACCAGCCCGGTGGTCACCCCCGCGGCGGTCATCGCCAGCGCCGAGCCCAGCAGCGCGACCAGCACGTGGCTGCCCAGCCAGGCCGGGCGGCTGGTCGCCGTGGCGAGCAGCACCTCGGCCCGGTCGTCCGACTCCTCGGTGCGGGCCCGGAGGACCGCCGACACCGCGTAGGCCGAGGCCAGCAGTGCCGTGACGGCGAACGTCGTGCCGAGGTAGGCGTCGACGAGCCGGCCGAGGTCGGGGTCGCCGAAGACGGCCAGTGCCTGCTCGTTCCCCGCGATCAGCGTCTCGACCGACTCCGCCAGGGCGCCGTAGACCACGCCGAGCAGGCCGAGCCCGACCGTCCAGGCGATGAGCGCACCGCGGTGCAGCCGGAGCGCCAGCCCGAGCGGGGAGAGGAGTGCCCGCCGCGCGGTGGGCCGGCCGGGCCGGGGCTGCACGAGCCCGGAGCCGAGGTCCCGGCGGTCGAGCAGGGCGAAGCCGGCGACGACGAGGACGGCGGCGACGACGAGGCACAGTGCCAGGGGGGCGGGGGCGTCGTCGGTGAACGGGTGCGTGGCCTGCGCCCAGCCGATCGGCGAGGTCCACACCACCCAGTTGCCCTCGATGTCGCCGATGGCGCGCAGCACGAACGCGACGGCGAACAGCCCACCGACCAGGCCGTAGACGCCGCGGGTAGAACCGGTGGCCTGGGCGGCGACCGCGGTGATCCCGGTGAAGACCAGCCCGCACGCGCCCACCGACGCGCCGAGCACGAACGAGCCGACCGCCGGCAGCCCCGAGGCCGTCGTGGCCGCGCCGATGGTCAGCGCCAGCACGACGCACGCCAGCGAGGAGAGCAGCACGGCGGCCAGCAGCGGCGCGTGCCGGCCGACGCGCGCCGACCGGAGCAGCTCGGTGCGGCCGGCCTCCTCGTCGGCGCGGGTGTGCCGGGTGACGGTGAACATCGCCATCAGCGCGGCGATCAGCATCAGCGTCGCGGAGATCTCGAACGCGACCGCGCCGGCGACGGTGTCCAGCCCGACCGGGGGGCCGGCCAGCGCGATGGTCGCCGCGTTGCTGCCGACCGAGGCCTGGTACGCGGCCAGGTCGGCGGGGGTGTCGTAGAGGGCCTGGCTGGAGACGGACTGCGTGAGCACCATGAAGGTGCCGGCGGCGATCCAGATCGGCAGCCGCAGCCGGTCCCGGCGCAGGGCGAAGCGGAACAGGGCGCCGGTGCCGGCGAGCGTGCTCGATGCGTTGCTCACGACCGCCCCGCCTCCTGGGGAACGGGCACGCCGTCGGCGGCGAGCTCGTCGCCGTAGTGCCGGAGGAACAGCTCCTCGAGGGTGGGCGGGGTGCTCGTCAGGCCGCGCACGCCCAGGGGGGCGAGGTGGCGCAGCACCCCGTCGAGCGCGTCGGTGTCGACGTCGAAGTGCACCCGGCCGTCCTCGTGCCGCAGGTCGTGCACCCCGGGCAGGGAGCTCAGCCCGTCGGCGGGACGCTCGGTCTCCACCGCCATGGACATCCGGGTGAGGTGGCGCAGCTCGGCCAGCGTGCCGCTCTGCACGGTCCGGCCGAGCCGGATGATGCTCACCCGGTCGCAGAGGGCCTCGGCCTCGGCGAGGATGTGGCTGGACAGGAGCACCGTCCGGCCCTCGGCGCGCAGTTCGCGGATGCACTCCTGGAACACGGCCTCCATGAGCGGGTCCAGGCCCGAGGTCGGCTCGTCCAGGATGAACAGCTCCGCGTCGGAGGCGAGCGCCGCGACGAGGGCGACCTTCTGCCGGTTGCCCTTCGAGTAGGTGCGCGCCTTCTTCCGAGGGTCGAGGTCGAAGCGCTCCAGCAACTCCGTGCGGCGCCGCGGATCGAGGCCGCCGCGCAGTGCGCCGATGAGGTCGATCGCCTCGCCACCGCTGATGGTCGGCCACAGCGTCACGTCCCCCGGGACGTAGGCGAGCCGGCGGTGCAGCGCGACGGCGTCGCGCCACGGATCACCGCCCAGCAGCTCGGTCCGGCCCGCGTCGGGGCGGAGCAGGCCCAGCAGCACGCGGATGGTCGTGGACTTCCCGGACCCGTTCGGGCCGAGGAAGCCGTGCACCTCGCCGGAGGCGACCTCGAGGTCGAGGCCGTCGAGGGCGCGGGTGGCGCCGAAGGTCTTCACCAGGCCGGAGACGGAGATGGCTGTGGTCACGGCGGCAGAACCTACACTCATTTCACAAAGTTGTGAAGTTCATTGCGTGCCCGACGGGTCCGGTACCGTGAGGGAGTGACCAGCGTGGATGCGACGGACGAGGAGCGGGCCACCCTGCTCCGCTTCGTCGAGCGGTTCGCCCTGGTCCTGCGGGAGTCGGGCATGCCGCCGATGCCGGCCCGGGTCTTCGCCTACGCCCTCGCCGACGACGCCGACCGCTACACCGCCGCCGAGCTGGCCGAGGGGCTGCAGGTCAGCCCGGCCGCGATCAGTGGCGCGGTCCGCCAGCTGGTGCAGGTCGGGTTCCTCGTCCGCGAACGGGAGCCGGGGACGCGCAGCGACCTCTACGTCCTCGACGACGAGAACCTGTGGACGCGGTTCGCCGGGGCGGAGCTGGCGGCGTTGCAGCGGTTCGAGGACGTCGTCGCGGGGGGCATCGAGCTGATCGGCGTCGACCGCCCGGGCGGGCGCCGGCTGGCCGAGACCCGGGAGTTCCTCGCCTTCCTGCACGAGGTGCTCGCCGAGGCGGTCGCCCGCTGGCCCGCGGAGCGGGTCCGTCGCGTCGTACCCGGCCGCTCCGGCTGACCCGGGGCGCGGGCACCCGCCCGCTGCGCGCCGAGGGGCGCCGCAGGCCGCCGAGCGCCGCCACGGAGAATGGCCGGGTGCCCGCTCCCTCCGTCCGGCCCGTTGCCACCGTCGACGCGGCGCTGCGCGCCGAGCTGCTCGCCTGCTGGACCGACGTCACCAACGCCGGCGGCGCCGTCGGGTTCGTGCCGCCGGTGACGCAGGACGACGTCGTCCCGCTGCTCGACAAGCTCCTGGAGGGCGTCCACTCCGGCCGGGACGTGCTCGCCCTGCTCGAGGTGGACGGCGAGACGGCGGGCTTCGCCAGCGTCGTCGGGTCGCTGAGCCCGCTGCGCCGCCACTGGGGGACGGTGCTGCGGGTGCAGGTGCACCCCTCGCGCCAGGGCCAGGGTCTCGGTCGGGTGCTCATGGACGGGGTGCACCGGATCGCCCGGGACCGGGGCTGGGAATTCCTGCACCTGACCGTTCGCGGGGGCACCGGCGTGGACGGGTTCTACCGGGGGCTCGGCTACCAGGAGGTCGGGCGGCTGCCCGGCGCGATCCGGGTCGCACCGGGCGACGACCGCGACGAGATCGTCATGGCCTGTCCGCTCTGAGCGTCGGGCGGACGGTTCGAGCCGCCGCCCGTCGCCCTCGCGTCAGACCCCTCGCGTCAGACGTCTTGCGTCAGACCTGGACCGGGACCTCGCCCTTGGCCGCCATGCGGGCCCGCATCCGCTCGCGGCTCTCCACGAACTTCGTCGCTTGGGCGTCGAGGCCGGCGAGGAACTCGGCCAGCTGCTCGCGGGCCTGCTCGCCCTCGGGGCCGAGGTCGCTGCGCTCGAAGACCTTCCAGGTGCGCAGGATCGGGCTGACCACCTCGTCGTGGTGCAGCCGCAGGTCGTAGATGCCGGCCTTGGCGATGATCGTGGAGTTCTTCCGGAAGTTGGCCATGTTCGCGCCGGGCATCTCGAAGGTCATGACCTCCTTGGCGACGGCCTTCATCATCTCGTCGGGGTCGATGTCGAACGCCGCCGTCACCAGGTTGCGGTAGAAGATCATGTGCAGGTTCTCGTCGGTTGCGATGCGGGCCAGCAGCTTGTCCGCGATCGGGTCGCCGGTGGCCTTGCCGGTGTTGCGGTGCGACACCCGGGTGGCGAGCTCCTGGAACGAGACGTAGGCGACGGCCTCGAGCGGGGTCTTGTCCCCGGAGTCGTAGCCGGTGGTCATGTAGTCCATCCGGGCCCGCTCCAGCTCCACCGGGTCGACGCCGCGGGTGACGACCAGGTAGTCGCGCAGCGCGACACCGTGCCGCCCCTCCTCCGCGGTCCAGCGGCCCACCCACTGCCCCCAGGCGCCGTCCCGGCCGAAGCGGGTGGCGATCTCGCGGTGGTAGCTGGGCAGGTTGTCCTCGGTCAGCAGGTTCACGAACATCGCGGCCTTGGCCGTCGCGTCCAGCCGGGACTGCTCGGGGGACCAGTCCTCGCCGCCGAGGAAGGCGAAGTTGCGCCCCTCGTCCCAGGGCACGTAGTCGTGCGGATGCCATTCCTTGGCCATCCTGATGTGCCGGTCGAGGTTCTCCGCGACCACCGGTTCGAGCTCGGTGAGCACGGCTGCCTGCGGGGATGTCTGGGGCATGGGGACCTCCGGGTCGGCTCGACCTGCGTCGTCGCAACCTACGCCGACGTGGCTCCGGTCGTGCTCGTACGGGTTCCCCCGACGGCCTGTCGCTACCCCTCGATCGGGCATCCGGGAGGAAGCGCCCGCCCGGCCCCGCCGTCCGACCCGAACGGGCCGGCTGCCGTCTCCGGTCGGCGCGCGGGCCGGTTTGGCAGGGTGGGGGCATGACCGACCCGTCCCCCGGCGCTCCCGTCTCACGCAACGCCCGCCGCGAACGCCTGATCGGACTGCTCGTCCTGGGGGTCGCCTTCGTGCTCCTGGTGTCCTCGCCGACCTGGTTCGCCGCCGAGCAGGCGGGCGTGGGCATCGGCCAGCTGGCCGTGGCGGTGGTGCTCGCGGTCGTCGGCGGTCTCCTCGTCCGTCGCGCCACCCGGGGCTGAGTGCTCGAACCGTCGCGCGACGGCCGTTCCGCGCCGCCGGGCCTCCTCGGCCAGCTGCCGCATCGCGGTCACCGACGCCGGCTCGCTCATCCGTCGGGCTCCGAGACCGGCGCCTCGGCGACGACCGCACCCCTGGCGTCCAGGATCCGCACCCGGTCGGGCGTCGGTGACCCCAGCGGACCCACCCCGGCGCCGTCCACCAGCGGCACCGTGGCGTGCAGCCTGCCGTCGGCGAGATAGATCTCGGCCAGGGCGCCGGACTCCGGCCCGCTGATCGTGACCGAGTTCGACGTCGGCACGGCGAACACCCGCTCCAGGAGCGGGGTGCCGGCCGGGGCCAGCGCGACGCGGAACGAGTCCTCCTGCGCCATGTCGAACTGGTCCGTCCAGTAGTCGACGAACGCGGCCCCCGTCGCGCCCGAGGGGAAGGTCACGCCCAGGAGCAGGGTCCGGGTCCCCGGGTCACCGTCCACGGCGCCGGCGGCGAGCAGGGTCGGGCGGAGGTCGCGGAGCGGCAACCCGTACCGCCCGGCGAGCTGTATCGCGGCCTGCTGTAGCACCTCCTCGTGGGCGAGCCCGCGCAGCCCGCGGGGGTCGGCGATCTCCACCGGCTCGTTCCAGGCCCTGGTCAGGTCCTCCTCGGTGGTGTTGGCGCGGTCGAGGGGCCGGCTCTGGCCGGGCCGGGACAGCTCCACGGAGAGGCCTGTCGGCCAGTCGGAGGACCCGCCGAGCGCCAGCGCGCCGGCGCCCTCCTCCATCGGCACCGGTTCCCACTGGTCGACGACGTCGGCCGACGCGGTCACCGTCCGGCCGGTCAGCACCCGGGCCTCGTCCCCGGGCGCGCCGACGACCACCACCATGCGCTGCTCGGGCGCCCCGTACGGGGCGGCGAACAGCTCCGCGGACTCCAGGCCGGGGGCTGGCGCGAGAAGGCCGACCGGGACCATCTCGTCCGGTGCGGCGTCGCGGGGACCGGTGAACCAGGCCTGGACCACGCCCTCCTGTTCGGTCCGGCCGAGGACGAGCGTCACCCGGCTGCCGGCCACCTCACCCGCCCACGCGACCCGGCGGGTCTCGACCGGTGGATCGGGCAGCTCGACGCCCGGCGGCAGCTGGGCGGCGAGCTCCGGAGGGACCCAGTCCAGCTCGCGGACCCCGGCCAGCCACTCCTCGTCCCCGGCGAGCGAGCCGCGCGTCGGCAGGTCGTAGAGGGAGGGCGCCGGGTTCCGGGTCGGGCTGCCCGGCACCGCGACCTCGCCGCCCCGCTCGCCGCTCAGCAGGCCGGAGGTCGTGACCGGCACCCCGACGGCGACCGCCAAGGCCACCAGGCCGCCGACGGCCATGGCCGTCCGGGACCGCCGCTGGGCGCGGTACCGCGCGCGGGTGCGCTCGGCCAGGTCGGCCGGGGGAGGCGCGGTGACGTCGGCGCGGTAGCGCAGGTCTCGCAGGCCGGCTTCCAGATCGCCGTCGGAGATCGTCACGTCAGCACTCCTCGAAGGCGTTGGCGGGGACGGTGGCAGCGAGGGCGGTGCGGAGGCGGGCGAGGCCTCGGACGGTCTGGCTCCGCACGGTGTGCACCGAGCAGCCGAGCAGCTCGGCGGTGGCCGCCTCGCTGAGGTCCTCCGTGTAGCGGAGGACGAGCACTGCCCGCATGCGCGGCGGGAGGGTGCCGAGCGCCTGGGCCATCCGCTCCCGCTCGGCGAGGGCGTCGGTCGCGTCGGGGGTGGCGGGGTCGTGCGCGGGCAGCGACACGATCTCCTGGGTGCTGCGCAACCGCCACCAGCTCGCGGCGCTGGTGACCAGCACCCGGCGCACGTACGGGAAGGGGTCGCCGGAGATCCGTCCCCAGCGGCGGTAGGCCTTCACCAGCGCCGTCTGCAGCAGGTCCTCGGCGTGACCGCGGTCCCTCGTCAGCAGCACGGCGGTCCGGAGCAGCTCACCGGACCGTGCCGCGACGAACGCCTCGAAGGCGTCGTCGTCCGTTCGTCCCACCGGGCCCCCCTCCGTCGTCACTGACTAGGACGGCCGAGGGGTGGGTGGACGAACGCCGCCGTGACCGGATCGTGACCTGAACGGTTCCGCTCGGGCGCCGTTGCGACCCGTGGTGACCCGCACCACACTCACGACGACGCCCGACGGGCGGCGGACGGAGGACCGGGTGAAGCTGGACAAGAAGGAGCTGGTGCGCGTGCTGCGCACCGAGGGGGACAACGGCACGGCCGACCAGGTCGAGGCGCGCCTCCCCGACGAGATCGACACCGACCGGGACGGCGACGCGCTGGCCGCGGTGGGGCTGGACCGGACGCAGCTGATGAGCAAGCTCGCGGGTGGGGGCTTCGGGACGACGCTCACCCCCTGAGCCGGGGACGGCGATGGCCCGGAACCACGAGCGGTTCCGGGCCACCGGTCGTGCGGGCCTCGTTCAGCCGGTGAAGGGGCGCTCCCGCGCCAGCTCCTCCTTGGCCACGCCGCGGATGTGCACCGCGTCCGGGCCGTCGACGATGCGCAGCGTCCGCGCGCTGGCGTAGAAGCGGGCGAGCACGGTGTCGTTGCTGACGCCCGCGCCGCCGTGCACCTGGATCGCGCGGTCGATGACGTCGAGGGCCACCTTGGGTGCGGCGACCTTGATCGCGGAGATCTCGGTCCGGGCGCCCTTCGCGCCGTACTTGTCGATCAGGTCGGCGGTCTTCAGCACGTACAGGCGGGCCTGGTCGATCTCGATGCGCGAGAGCGCGATGGCCTCCCGCACGGTGCCCTGCTCGGACAGCGGCCGGCCGAACGCGACCCGGTTCTGGGTCCGCTCCACCATGAGCGCCAGCGCCCGCTCGGCCATGCCGATGGCGCGCATGCAGTGGTGGATGCGGCCGGGGCCCAGCCGCGCCTGGGCGATCATGAAGCCGTCGCCCTCGCCGGCGAGGATGTTCGTGGCCGGGACCCGGACGTCGGTGAACCGCAGCTCGGAGTGGCCGTGCTGGTCCTGGTACCCGAAGACCGGCAGGTGGCGGATGATCTCCAGCCCCGGGGTGTCGCGGGGGACGAGGACCATCGACTGCTGCCGGTGCGGCGGCCCGTCCGGGTCGGTCTTGCCCATGACGATGAAGATCTGGCAGCGCGGGTCCGCGGCGCCGGAGGTCCACCACTTGCGGCCGTTGATGACGTACTCGTCGCCGTCGCGGACGATCGAGGTCTGGATGTTGCGGGCGTCGGAGCTGGCGACGTCGGGCTCGGTCATCGCGAAGCCGGAGCGGATCTCCCCCTCCAGCAGCGGGTTGAGCCAGCGCTCCTTCTGCTCGGGCGTGCCGAACAGCATGAGCGTCTCCATGTTGCCGGTGTCCGGCGCGCCGACGTTCATCGACTCGGGTGCGATGACCGGCGACCAGCCGGTGATCTCGGCGACCGAGGCGTACTCGAGGTTGGAGAGGCCGCCCAGCTCGTGGTGGAAGAGGTTCCACAGGCCGCGCTTGCGCGCCTCGGCCTTGAGCTCCTCGAGGATCGGCGGGTGCTCGTGGTTGTCGTGGCCGCGCTCGGCGCGCCAGGCGTCGTAGACGGGTTCGGCGGGGAACACGTGCTCGCGCATGAAGTCCCACGCGCGGGCGCAGACGTCCTCGGCCTTGGGCGAGAGAGCGAAGTCCATGCCCGGCAACGTAGCGCCGGACGTGATCGCCGTCGCATCGGGGGTGAGCCGGCCCCGGACGCGGCAGAGCCGGGCCCACCGCTGGATGGCGGCAGGCCCGGCTCCCCGGACGGGTCCTCTCAGGCGCGCGTACGGCGCCCCTCGACGGCGTCGCGCACCGGGCCCAGTGCGATCGCCAGACCGGCCAGGGCGCTGACCAGGTGCAGCCAGTTGTCCGCCCAGTTCAGGCTCAGGAAGTCCCACTCGGCGTTCACGGCGAAGAGGCCGTAGATGAACGCCGCACCGTAGCCGATGGCGAGCAGCCAGCCATACGTGCGAGCCCCGCTCAGGGTCCGGAACAGGGCCAGGCCCGCCGCGCCGATGACGATGTGCACGATGTTGTGGAACGGGTTGACCTCGAAGCCCAGGATCGTCTCGTTCGTGTCGTGGGCGAAGAAGTCGTCGAAGCCGGTGACGAAGAAGCCGATGATGCCGACCAGCAGATAGATCGCACCGATGGCCAGTGCCAGCATCTGCGGCCAGGTCATGCCCCGCCGGTCCGCTCCGGTGTTGCCTGTTGCAGACATCGTGTCCTCCCATGGGTCGTGAGACCTGCCAGGTTCTTGACAGGTGGCTGCCAGCAGCCCGTTACCCGGGGCTGAGCACGACTAACGAGGGCCACCGGTTCGGGGGACGGCCGTTGCCGGATCGTCACCTGGCGGCGACCCGCCCGTGGAGCGCGTGACCCGCGCCGGTCACGACGGCGGGCCGCGTCGCCGGCGGGGACGTGCGGCGTCGCGGGGTTCAGCCGCGCCCGGGGCGCGGCGTGGCCCTCGCCCGGCGGACGACGAACGGGCCGATGGCCAGCAGGTCGACCGGTGCCGAGCCGAAGCACTCCAGGGCGTCCCGGGGGTCGTCGACCATCGGGCGCCCGGCGGTGTTCAGGCTGGTGTTCACGACCACGGGCAGGCCGGTGCGCCGCTCGAAGGCCGAGATCATGCGGTGCACCAGCGGCTCGGTCTCCGGGTCGATGGTCTGGATCCGCGCCGTGCCGTCCACGTGGGTGACCGTGGGGATGCGCTCCCGCCACTCCTCGGCGACGTCGTGGACGAACAGCATGTACGGCGAGGGGATCGGGCCACGGCTGAAGATCTCCGGCGCCCGCTCCAGCAGGACCATCGGTGCCACCGGGCGGAACTGCTCGCGGCCCTTGACGTCGTTCATCCGCTCGAGGTTGGCCTCGAAGCCGGGGTGGGCGAGCAGCGAGCGGTGCCCCAGCGCGCGCGGGCCGTACTCGCTGCGGCCCTGGAACCAGGCGACGATCCCGTTGTCGGCGAGCACCTCGGCGACGGCCTCGGCGACGTCGTCGGGCCGCTCGTAGTCGATGGCCGCCGTCTGCAGGAACTGCTCGATCTCGTCGTCGCTCCACCCGCGGCCGAGCGCCGCCCCTGCCATCGGCTCGGTGCGCTCGCCGAGCTCCGCGGCGACGTGCAGCGCCGCACCCAGCGCGGTGCCGGCGTCGCCGGCCGCCGGCTGCACCCAGACCTGCTCGAACGGGCTCTCGGCGAGGACGCGGGTGTTGGCCACGCAGTTGAGCGCGGTGCCGCCGGCCATGGTGAGGGTCTTCTCGCCGGTCTGCTCGTGCACCCAGCGGGCGAGGTCGACCAGCACCTCCTCGAGGCGGGTCTGCACGCTGGCGGCCAGGTCGGCGTGGGCCTCGGTCCAGTCCTCGCCCTTGGCCAGGCGGGGCGCGAACTCGGCGAAGTCGATCTTCTCGGTGCGGAAGCCGCCGTCGTCGGTCGCGCGGATGAGCTCGGAGAGCTCGCCGAGGAAGCGCGGCTTGCCGTAGGAGGCCATCGCCATGACCTTGAACTCGTCGGAGCTGCGCAGGAAGCCGAGGTGGTCGGTGAGCTCCTCGTACATCAGCCCGAGGGAGTGGGGCAGCGCCTGGCCGGCGAGCACCTCCAGGTGGCCGTCCACGTAGCGGCCGGCCAGGTGGCTGTGCGCCTCCCCGCGACCGTCGAGCACGAGGACGGCGTTGTCCCGCTGCGGCGCGGCCTTGCCCGCGGAGGCGGCGTGGGCCACGTGGTGCTTGACGAAGCGGACCTTCGCCGGGTCCAGCCCGGGCAGGGCGTGGGCCAGGAAGTCCGGCGCCATCTCGGCGTACTTCTTGCGCATGGTGTCGCCGTCGTCGAAGAGCCCGGACTCCTCCGGCGTCCCCATGAGGGACGGGTCGAATGAGTAGGCGACGGCGTCGAGCTCCTCGGGCCGGATGCCCGCCTCCTTCAGGCACCAGGCCGCCGAGAGCTCCGGCAGTTCCCACGCGCTCCACGGCAGGGGGCGCTTGCCGTGCTTGCGCCGGCTGAACCGCTCCTCCTCGGCGGCGGCCACGATCCGGCCGTCGACGACCAGCGCCGCGGCGGGGTCGTGGTAGATCGCGTTGATGCCGAGGACCTTCACGCTGTGCTCTCCTCCTGGCCGGGCTGACGCCTCCCGGTCCGGTCTCATGATCACGCCGGTCCGCCGACCCCGCACGGCGAGCGAGGCGACGTCCCTCGGACGGGCAGCGCGGCCGCGGGCCCGTCTGGCAGGGTGCCGGTGTGGATTCCGGGACGCTGGGATGGCGCGGCCGGCGGGTGCGGCACTGGCACGTCGGATCGGGCCCCGACGTGGTGATGTGCCACGGCACCCCCTGGTCCGCGGAGCTCTGGCGGCCCTACGCCGAAGCGCTCGCCGGCGACTTCACCGTGCACCTGTGGGACATGCCCGGCTACGGGGCCTCCTCCAAGGACGCCGGGCACGCGGTCTCCCTGGACGTGCAGGGCGAGCTGCTGGCGGAGCTGGTGGAGCGGTGGGGGCTGCGCTCCCCGCACGTCGTCGCCCACGACTACGGAGGTGCGGTCGCCCTTCGGGCGCACCTGCTGCACGGGGTGCCCTACGCCTCCCTGGCCCTGGTCGACGTCGTGGCGCTGGCACCGTGGGGATCGGACTTCTTCCGGTTGGTGCGCGCCCACGCCGACGTCTTCGCGGCCCTGCCCCCGGCGGTGCACGAGGGGGCGCTGCGCGCCTACATCGCCGGGGCCAGCCATCGCGGGCTGACCGTCGGCCAGGTCGACGAGCTGGTGGCGCCGTGGACCGGCCCCGAGGGGCAGGCTGCCTTCTACCGGCAGATCGCCCAGGCCGACGAGGCGTACACCGACGTGCTGGAGCCTCGTTACCCGGACCTGGACCTGCCGGTGCTCGTGGTGTGGGGCAGCGAGGACACCTGGATTCCCGCTGATCGGGCGCACCGCCTCGCCGCACTGATCCCCGGGGCCCGGCTGGAGCTCCTCCCGGGCGCCGGGCACCTGGTCCAGCTCGACCAGCCGGTGCGGCTCGCGACGACCCTGCACCGGTGGCTGGCGGGGCAGGTCGCCCGTGGCGTCAGTCCCGGGGTCGAGCGGTGAGCAGGTCGTTGTCGAGGACGGCGGCCAGCCCGAGGGTCTTGTAGCCCACCTCGTCGAACAGCACGGTGAGCCGGTCGTCCTCGACCCGCATCACGACGCCGTTCCCCCACTCGCTGTGCTCGACCGGCGTCTCCACCGGGAAGGGCGTGTCCTCGGGCTCGGTGGCGACGTGCTCGTGCGCGGTGCCGGCCGAGCAGTTGTCGCAGTTGCCGCACGGCTCGTCGAGCTGCTCGCCGAAGTAGCCCAGCAGGAACTGGCGGCGGCACTCGGCGGTCTCGGCGTACCCGCGCATCATCTCCACGCGCGACTGGTCGACCTTCTCGTGGTGCTCGGCGAGCTCCCGGGCCTGCTCGGCGGCCTCGCCTGGCGGCGGGGCGCCGTCGGCGGGGTGGGCGGCGCCGTCCTCGTCCAGGACGACGGCCGACACCTGCTCCAGCAGGTTGAGGTCGCGCACCAGGGGGGTCGCGGCCCGGCCGGTCTCCTCGCGGAGCGCCTTGACGTCGACGCCGTCGTCGATGCCCGCCGCGGCGGCGGCCTGGACGAGCCCGGCGACCTGCTGCAGCTCCTCCTCGGCCGGCGCGCCGGCGGCGAAGAACCGGCGCAGCCCGAGGTCCTCCTGCCGGTAGACCAGGACGGCGAGCGCCGGTTCGCCGTCGCGACCGGCCCGGCCGATCTCCTGGTAGTAGCTGTCGAGGGAGTCGGCGGGCTCGGCGTGCACCACGAAGCGGGTGCCGGGCTTGTCGATGCCCATGCCGAACGCGGTGGTGGCGACGACGACGTCCAGCTCGTCGTCCATCCAGGCCCGCTGCGCCTCCTCGCGCTCGGACTTCTTCATCCCGGCGTGGTAGGCGAGCGTGCGGAGCCCGCGCCCGGCCAGCTCGGCGGCGATCTCCTGGGTGCCCTTCCGCGTGGCGCTGTAGACGATGCCGGGGCCACGCCCCTCGCCGACCTCGGCGACCACCCGGTCCAGCACGCCCTGCTCCTTGGCGTGGGCGTCGGCGTAGTGGTCGACCTCCAGCCGGATCTCCGGGCGGTCGAAGCCGGCGACGACGACCTCGGGCTCGCGCATGCCGAGCTGCTCGACGATCTCCGCGCGCACCGGAGGCGCGGCGGTGGCGGTGAGCGCCAGCACCGTCGGGTGGTCCAGCTGCTCGATGACCCCGCCCAGCCGCAGGTAGTCCGGGCGGAAGTCGTGGCCCCAGGCGGAGACGCAGTGCGCCTCGTCGACGACGAACAGCGCGGGCCGGGCCTTCGCGATCACGTCGACGACCTCGGGCTTGGTCAGCTGCTCCGGGGCGAGGAAGAGGAAGCGGACCGTTCCCTCCGCCAGCCCTTCGAGCGCCTCCTGCTGGTCGCCGGCCGACAGCGTGGAGTTCAGCTGCGCGGCCCGCCCGGCGCGCTCCGCCAGCTCGGTGAGCCGGTCGACCTGGTCGCGCTGGAGGGCGATGAGCGGGGAGACGACGAGCACCGGGCCGTCGAGCAGCTGGCCGGCGACCTGGTAGATCGCGGTCTTCCCGGCGCCCGACGGCAGCACGGCGAGGGTGTCCTGCCCGCCGACGACGGCCTGCATCGCCGCCTCCTGCCCCGGGCGGAAGTCGTCGTACCCGAGCACCTCGCGGGCGAACTCGCGGATGCGGCGGGTGCGGACGGAGGCGGTGGCACCGGCGGGGTTGTCGCGCTCGGGGGAGGGAGGCACCGGCTGCCTCTCCCCGCTGCCGGTGCGCGGCAAACGGTGCGCTGGCCCACCCCGCGTTCCCGCGGGAACGCGCGCTCCTCGCGACCGCCCATCGCCTCGAGCGTCCCGCCGTCTTCCGGGGGCCGGCAGAGCCGCTCGCCTGCGCCGGCCGGACGTTCTCGCGGGTCGGCGGGCATCCGCGAGGGGCGAGCGGCGGGGCATGCGGCCCACAATGGGCGCGACCCGCCCCGGCGCGAGCCCGCGCGGCGTCGACGAGAGGAGCACGAGCGGTGTGACGTGGCGGTCGATGGTCAGCCGATCGAGGGTGAGCGCGTCGTCGCACCGCTGCCCCGCCGGGTCGGCTGCCTCCCCCCACTCGCGCAGCTCTGGTGGGGGCGGTGGCCCGGGAACGCGGGGACCTGCAGCCGGGGGGACGGTTCGATGACTGGCGGCGGACGGCTGCGTGTCCGCGACCGGCGGGTCGGTCACGGTGCGGTGATCGCCGTCGCGCTGCTCGTGCTCGCCGGGGGCTGGTGGGCGAGGGCGCGGTGCCTGGGCGGTGGCTGGGTCGACGGCGAGCAGTACTACGGCTACTGCTACACCGACGTCGCTCCGCTGTGGTACGTGCGGGGGCTGGCCGACGGGGCCGGCCCCTACGGGTCCGACCCCCTGGAGTACCCCCCGGTGCTCGCCGTGCGCATCTGGCTTGCCGCCGTCCTCGCCCATGCCCTCCCGGGTGACGCCACGGTCAGCACCTTCTTCGCCACCAACGGCCTGTTCGTGGTGGTCGAGGTGCTGGTCTCCCTGGTGCTGCTCCGGCGATTGGGCCTGTCGCCGCGCAGGTTGCTCTGGTGGGCCGCCGCCCCGGCGCTGTTCCTGTACGCCTTCTACAACTGGGACACCCTGCCGGTGGCCCTGCTGCTGGGGGCGGTCCTGCTGCACCAGCGCGGTCGGCACACGGCCTCCGGGGTCGTCGCCGGCCTCGGTGCGGCCGCGAAGGTGTTCCCCGGGTTCCTGGTACCGCTGGTCGTCCTGGCGCTCCTGGCCCGTCGTCGTCCACGCGCCGCCCTGTTGCACGGCGGTGCCGCGGCGCTGGCGTTCGCCGCGGTGCACGTGCCCGGCTACCTGCTGGCCCCCGAAGGCTGGGATCGCTTCTACGAGTTGAGCCGCCGACGGGCCATGCACGTCGACAGCCTCTGGTACCTGCTCGCGCAGCTGGGTGGCCCGCAGCCCGGACCGGCGGCGCTCGGCGTCGCCAGTCTGCTGGTGTTCGCGGCCGGCGCGGTCGTGGTCGTCGTCCTCGGGATCCGGCGGCGTCCGCCCGAGGAGTGGTGGCAGGTGCTGCTGCCGGTGCTGGTCTGCTTCATCCTCGCCAACAAGGTCTACTCCCCGCAGTACACCCTGTGGCTGGTGCCGCTGATGGCTCTCGTCCTCCCCCGCGCGGCCCCGTTCATCGCCGTGGTGGCCGCCGACGTCCTGGTGCACGCGGTCGAGTTCCCCTTCCTCGCCGGGCGCGCGGGCCACGGGGACGAGCTCCCCTATCCGGTGATGGGTGCGGCCGTCGCTCTGCGGGCCGCCGCCCTGGTGTGGGTGCTCGTCGAGGCGGTGCGCCGCCCGGCAGGGTCACCGCCAGGACGACAGCCAGTACCGGAGGTCGAGGGCGTCCCGAGCCAGCGGGATGCCTAGCCAGATCGGGGCGAAGAAGGCGAAGCAGGCCACCGCCAGGACGAGCAGCGCAGTCCCGACGAGGCGGGGCCTGGGGCCGACCTGGATGGCCCGGACCAGGCCTAGGGCGATGAACGGCACCGCCGGGACCAGGTAGAAGAAGTAGCCCGGCTTGCCCGCGGCCAGCCAGGGGAGCCAGAGCAGGGCCAACGGGACGAGGATCGTGGCCGCGACGCCGTCCCGACGTACCGCGGCCCGCCAGAGCAGCACCGGGTAGGCGAGCAGCGCCGGCCACCACAACGCGGGACTGCCGACCAAGGTGATGCGGGCGACCGTCTGGGGCGGGACCTCGCACTCGCCCGCCTCCTGCTGCCGCGTCGTGCAGCTCTCGGCGTAGGCGAGCACCGGCCGTTCCAGCCACACCCAGCCCAGCGGGTCCGAGCGGTACGGGTGAGTCGCCTCCAGGTTCCGGTGGTAGCTGACGAGATCGACCTGGGTGTCCCACCACGTCGAGAGCCGCTCCCCGGCGTCGGCGGAGCAGGCGCCGGGGCCGCAGGCGCGCGAGCCGGCGTAGCTGTCCTCGTAGTTGGCGAACCAGCCCGCGAAGCTCGCGACGTAGACGGCCGCGGGGACGACCAGCAGGCTGAGCACGGCTCCAGCGGTGACGGCGACCGCTCGCTGCGCCGCCCGGCGCACGCCTTCTCCGCGCCCGGCCAGTTCGGTTCCCAGGACGAGCAGCCCGGCCGCGCCGACGGCCAGCAGGCCGGACCACTTGGTGGCCACCGCCAGGCCCAGCGCCACGCCGGCCAGCCAGCGGTAGGGGGAACCGAGCAGGGACCGGTGGAACGGTTCGCCGGCTCCCCGTGCGGAGCGGCGGGCATCCCGGTCGAGCAGGAGGAGCCAGAACGCCGCGATGACGCACAGTGCGAGCGTGGCGTCGAGCATCGCCATGCGACTGGTCGTCACCGCCAGCCCGTCGAGCGCGACGAGCGCGGCGGCGAGGGCCGCCGGCGCCACCCGCCGGAAGAGGCGCAACCCGCTGAGGTAGACCAGCAGCACCGAGGCGGTCCCGGCCACGGCGACGCCGATCCGCCAGCCGAAGGGCGTGAAGCCGAAGAGCTTGATGCCCAGGGCGATGACCCACTTGCCCAGCGGTGGATGCGCCGGGCGCTCCTCCTCCACCCCCCGGGTCACGTATTCGTACCCGTCCGAGCCGTAGTACTTCTCGTCGAAGAACAGCCGGTCGGGGTCGCCCAGGTCCCACAGCCGGATGGCGGCCGCGAGGACGACCAGGGCCACCGGGACCCACCGCGACGACAGCGGACGGCGCCCGGAGGCGCCGCCCGCTGCCGGCTGGTCCGCCTGGACGGCGGCAGTGCTCACCCGGTCACTCGGTGCCGAACTCGGTCTCGGTCTCGGTGTCGACCTCGGTCTCGGTCTCGACGACCTCGGTCTCGGTCTCGGTCTCGGTCTCGGTCGGCTCGAGGGTCTCGGTGACCTCGGTCTGCTCCTCCTCGGTCTCGGTGACCTGCTCGGTCTCGGTCTCGGTGACCGTTCCGGGCTCGTCCTCCCCGCAGGCCGCGAGGCCCAGCGCCAGGAAGCCGGAGAACGAGGCGGCGGCGACGCCTCGGGTGAGTCGATTCATGTCGCTCTCCTGTCACGTGCGTTCGGCGTGCGTGCGAGCCCGTTCCATGTCCGCTGAGTCCCCGGGTACACGCGATGCCGTGGTCACGAATGCATCACGGTGGATGTCTCGGCGCGATGTCGCAGGAAGTGTGTCGGCTCGGCCTGAACGGGGAAATGCCGCGGGATGATCGCTCCCAGCGTGTGCGTCTGCATTCCCACGTACGAGGAGCGGGAGAGCCTGCCGCGCACGCTGGCGGCCGTCCGGCGTGCGGTGCCCGGGGCGCACGTCCTGGTCATCGACGACAACAGCCCCGACGGCACCGGGGCGGTGGCCGAGGAGATCGCCGGCCGCGACCCGCAGGTCCGGGTTCTCCACCGGCCGGGGAAAGCGGGTCTGGGCCCGGCCTACGTGGCCGGCTTCCGCTGGGCCCTGGCCCAGGGGTTCGACGTCGTCGCCCAGATGGACGCCGACGGATCGCACCGCCCCGAGGACCTCCCGCGGCTGCTGACGGCCCTCGCCGAGGCCGACGCGGTCCTCGGGTCCCGGTGGGTGCCGGGCGGCGCCGTCCGGAACTGGCCGCGCAGCCGGGAACTGCTGAGCCGTACCGCCAACCGGTACGTGCGCTCGGCCCTGCGGCTCCCCCTGCGCGACGCGACCGGCGGCTTCCGGGCCTTCCGCCGCCATGCCCTCGAGCGGGTGGAGCTGGACTCCCTGCAGTGCGAGGGGTACTGCTTCCAGGTCGACGTCGCCCGGCGGCTCGTCGCCGCGGGGCTGCGCGTGACGGAGGTGCCGATCCTCTTCCTCGACCGCGAGCTGGGCGCGAGCAAGATGAGCGGGCGCATCGTGCGGGAGGCGCTCCTGCGGGTGACGGCGTGGTCGCTGGAACCCGTGTTCGCGTGGGGGAGGCGCCACGGCGCCGTGGAGGGCGCCGGCAACGCGGTGCCCGCACCGACGAGGTGATCATGCCCCTGCGGCGGTGGTGTCGGTAGCTGGCGGCGTCAGCGCAGGGGCGAGCGCCGGGGCGCGACGTCGGCGCGCTCGGCCGCGGCCCGGCCGGCGTACCAGCCGCCCGCGTCCACCGAGGAGCGGCTGCGGCCGGCCCGGACCCGCGGGAACAGCTCGGCGGTGCGGGCCGCCACGGCCTCCTGCCGCGAGCGCAGCACCGGGAGCAGGTCCGCGCCCCGCTCCGCGGCCGCCTCGGCGGTCGCCCGCCGGCGCGCCGCGACGAGCCGCTCCCCGATGCGGTGGGCGTAGCCCAGCAGGAACGCGCGGCGGAACGACCGCGAGGCCGGGCGGCGGCCGTCCTGCCGCTCGGCGGTGGCCAGCGCCTGGGCGACCTGGAGCAGCAGCGAGGTGAACAGCAGCTCCACCGCGTCCAGATCGGATCGGATGCCCACCAGGGTGGCGATGCCCAGGCCCTGGTACCAGACCAGCCGCACGTCGTTGGCCTCCGCGACGGCGCCCAGCAGCTGCGTCTTGGCCCGCGCGTACGGGTCGGCGAGGTGCACCCGGCGGGTGTCGACGTCGGCGCCGGACGGTGGGCCGCCGTCGAGCAGGGCCGCATCCACCGCGTGCCGGGTCATGAGCTCCTGCGCCTTGGCCGTCAGCGCCTCGGCCTCGTCGGGGAACCCGGTCGACTCCGCCTTGGCCAGCAGTGCGCGGATGCGCCGCAACGCCCGGTCGTCGTCGCTCGCGGAGCGCCGCTCGGCGCGCGGCCGGGCGGCGCCCCACCGTGACGGCGGCGGCACGAGGAGCTCGATCCGGGCGGTGGTGCGCAGCATCCCGGTCAGCTGCAGCGCGATGCGCCACGCCTCGGCCGGCGCCCGCCGCTCGGACCGGTGCCAGGCGGTGACCGTGGCATCCCCCGTGGCATCCCCCGTGGCATCCCCCGTGGCGCCCCCGGCGTCCAGCGCTCCCAGCTCGCGCAGCTGGTCGACCCAGCTCTCCGGCGCCCGGGACACCGCATCGGTGCGGCGCGCGTGCTCGGCGACCAGCGCGACGAGCAGTGGCACCGACGCCGCACCCACCTGGCGCCGGGCCGCGTGGGCGACGTCGGCCGGCTGCCAGCCGCGCTCCCAGGTCTCGTCGAGCGCGTCGAGCAGGGCCCGCGTGACCAGGCCGCCGTCGTCGAGGCCGACCCCGCGCGTGCTCAGCGTGGCCGCCAGCTCCGCGGCGACCCCGGCGTCGGCGAGCAGCGGGGCCCGGTGCTGGAGCAGGTCCGCGAGCGAGGCGTCGTCGATCACGACCGGCATGCTGCCCGCCCGCGCCGACGCTCGCCCGGACCGGCTGTGGACGACACCCGCCGTCCACAGCCGCGGCTAGGGTCTGGCCGTGGCCGCCACCTACCGCATCGCCGAGGCGGCGACGCTGCTCGGCGTCAGCGACGACACGGTGCGGCGCTGGGTCGACGGGGGTCGCCTGCCGGCGCGCCGGGAGGGCGGGGGGCCGGCCGTCGTCGACGGCGCCGACCTCGCCCGGCTGGCCACGCAGCTGCGCGAGGCGCCCGAGCCCGGGACCACGCCGTCCTCGGCGCGCAACCGGCTCGCCGGCATCGTCACCAACGTCGTCCGCGACGGCGTCATGGCCCAGGTGGAGATCCAGGCGGGCCCCTTCCGCATCGTGTCCCTCATGTCCCGCGAGGCGGCCGACGAGCTGGGGCTGGTGGTCGGCGTCCGGGCGGTCGCCACCGTCAAGGCCACCCAGGTCAGCGTCGACGTGCCGTAGTCCGCATCTGCGGATCTCGCAGCCCACTGCCTTGCGCAGATTCGGGGATCGCTGCTCTGATGTTCCGCAGGCGCGGCCACCGGAGCCGTCGCCCGGGAGGGGTTCATGCGTTCGCGTCCGCTGCTCGCGCTGCTCGCGGCGGCGCCCCTCCTCGCCGGCTGTGCGGGGGAGGGGCCGGACGGCGACCGGTCCGGCGGCACGCTCACGGTGTACGCCGCCGCGTCGCTCGTGGACGTCTTCGACCGGCTGGAGGCCGAGTACCGCGAGCGCCACCCGGACGTGGAGGTGGACATCGGCTACCTCAGCAGCGCGGCTGCCGCGGCGGCGATCAGGCAGGGCGCGCCGATCGACGTCTTCGCCTCCGCCGACGAGCGGCAGATGCAGCTGGTCGTCGACGCGGGCCTGGCCGAGGAGCCGCAGGTCTTCGCCGCGAACGTGCTGACCCTCGCCGTGCCCGAGGGGAACCCGGCCGGCGTCACCGGGCCGGCCGACCTGGCCCGCGAGGAGCTGGCCGTCGCCCTCTGCGCGCCCCAGGCGCCCTGCGGTGCGGCCGCGGAACGGCTCCTCGCCGCCGTCGGCGTGACCGCCCGCCCGGACACCTACGAGGAGGACTCCCGCGCCACCCTGCAGAAGGTCGAGCTCGGCGAGGTCGACGCGGCGCTGGTCTACGTCACCGACGCGGCCGCCCGGCACCATGCGGTCGACGCGATCGAGGTGCCGGAGGCCGGGGCGGCGGTCAACCGGTACCCGATCAGCGTGCTGGCGGAGGCCCGGAACCCGGAGGCGGCGCGCGCCTTCGTCGACCTGGTGCTGTCTGCCGAGGGCCGCGAGGTGCTGCGGGACGCGGGGTTCCGGACGCCGTGACCCGCGAGACCGCCCGCGTCCCGGCGCCGCTGCTGCTGCCCGCCGCGCTCGGCGTCGCCTTCCTGGTGCTGCCCCTGGTGGGTCTGGTGGTGCGGACGCCGTGGTCCCAGCTCGGTGCCCAGCTCGCCGCCCCGGGGGTGGGGGAGGCGCTGCGGCTGTCGCTGGTGTCGGCGACGCTCGCCACGGCGCTGTCGCTGCTGCTCGGCGTCCCCCTGGCCTGGGTGCTGGCCCGCTCCCGGGCGCGCGGCCGCTCGGTGCTGCGCGCGCTGGTGACGGTGCCGCTGGTCCTGCCGCCGGTCGTGGGTGGCGTCGCGCTGTTCCTCGTGCTGGGCCGGCAGGGGATCGTCGGCTCCTGGCTGCACGACGCCTTCGGGATCACCATCCCGTTCACGACGGCGGCGGTCGTCATCTCCCAGACGTTCGTCGCGATGCCGTTCCTCGTGATCAGCGTGGAGGGGGCCCTGCGCGCCGCCGACGCCCGGTTCGAGGACGTCGCCGCCACCCTGGGCGCCGGCCGCTGGACGACGTTCCGCCGGGTCACCCTGCCGCTGGTCGCGCCCGGGGTCGCGGCCGGTGCGGTGCTCTGCTGGGCCCGGGCGCTGGGCGAGTTCGGCGCCACCATCACCTTCGCCGGCAACTTCCCCGGCACCACGCAGACGATGCCGCTGGCGGTGTACCTGGCGCTGCAGCGCGACCCGGACGCGGCGATCGTGCTCTCGATCGTGCTGCTGGCCGTCTCGCTGGCCACGCTGCTGCTGCTCCGGGACCGCTGGCTCGGCCGGGGGGCGGCGTGAGCCTGGCCGCGACGGTCGCCACCCGCCGGGGAGCCCTCGACCTGCGGGTGGACGTCGAGGTGGCAGACGGCGAGGTGCTGGCGGTGCTGGGCCCGAACGGGGCGGGGAAGAGCACCTTCCTGCGCGTCCTGGCCGGGCTGGTGCGGCCCGATGCCGGCCGGGTCGTGGTCGACGGCGAGATCTGGGACGACGCGGGCACGTCGCGCCCGGCGCACGAGCGGGCGCTGGGCATGGTGTTCCAGGACGCCCTGCTCTTCCCGCACCTGAGCGTGGCCGACAACGTCGCCTTCGGCCTGCGGGCGCGCGGGGCCGGCCGGGCGGCAGCCCGGACGGCCGCGGCGGGGTGGCTGGCCCGGGTCGGGCTCGACGGGCTGGGCCCGCGGCGGCCGGCGGAGCTCTCCGGGGGCCAGGCCCAGCGGGCGGCGCTGGCCCGCGCCCTGGTCGGAGACCCGGCCCTGCTGCTGCTCGACGAGCCGCTGTCGGCGCTGGACGCGCGCACCCGGCTGGCGGTCCGGGCCGAGCTGCGCCGGCACCTGGCCGGCTTCCGCGGCAGCACGGTGCTGGTCACCCACGACCCGGTGGACGCGATGGCGCTGGCCGATCACGTCGTCGTCCTGGAGGAGGGACGCGTCGTGCAGGCCGGCACCCCCGCGGAGGTGGCCCGCCGACCGCGCACCGACTACGTGGCCCGGTTGGTCGGGCTCTCGCTGCTGCCCGGCGCCGGCGAGGGCCGGCTGGTGCGCCTCGACGGCGGGGCGGTGGTGGCGGTGGCCGAGGAGGCGCGCGGCCCGGTGTTCGCGGCGGTGCGCCCCGAGTCGGTGGCGCTGTATGCGTCGCGGCCCGACGGCAGCACCCGCAACCTGTGGCGGGAGCGGGTGGTGGGGGCGACTCCGCACGGCGCCACGGTGCGCTGCGAGCTCGCCGGCGAGGTGCCGCTGGTCGCCGACGTCACCGCCACCTCTTTCGCCGAGATGGGGCTCGCCCCCGGCGTGGAGGTCTGGGCGGGCGTGAAGGCGTCGGAGGTCGCCGTCTACGCCCGCTGAGCACGCTGGGAGGCTGGGGGCATGAGCACCGCCGCCGTCGTCCTGGCCGCCGGGGGCGGCCGCCGCTACGGGATGCCCAAGGCGCTGGTCGAGTACGAGGGCAGCCTGCTGGTGGAACGGGCGGTACGGACGGCGCGGGCCACCTGCGAGGTCGTGCTTGTCGTCCTCGGCGCGCGGGCGGTCGACGTCTGGCGCAGCGCCGACCTCACCGGGGCCACCGTGCTGGCCAACAAGGAGTGGGAGACCGGGATGGCCTCCTCGCTGCGCGCCGCGCTGGAGGGGCTGCGCGGCTTCCCGGGAACCGTCGACGCCGCGCTCGTCACGCTGGTGGACATGCCGGGCATGACGCCCGCGGCGCTGGCCTCCGTCGCCGCGCACGCCGCCCCGGACGCGCTCGCCGTCGCCACCTACGACGGCGTCCGCGGCCACCCGGTGCTGCTCGGGCGCGACCACTGGGCCGGGGTCGTGGAGACGGCGACCGGGGACGAGGGCGCCCGTGGCTACCTCGCCGCGCACGACGTCGTCGAGGTCGACTGCACCGGGTTGGCCGATCCGGTCGACCTCGACGTGCCGCCGCCAGGGGTAGCGTCGGGCCCGTGATCGCCCGGGTCGTCGATGCGCCGCTGTCCGTTCCCGAACACGAGGACGCCGTCGCCGACAAGGCGGCCGGCGCGGTGGTCTCCTTCGCCGGGGTCGTGCGGGACCACGACGGCGGCCGCTCGGTGACGGAGCTGGAGTACGTCGGGCACCCGAGCGCGGCCGAGGTCATCACGGAACTGGCCGAGGAGTTCGCGGCGCGCCCGGAGGTGCACGCCGTCGCGGTCAGCCACCGCATCGGCCTGCTGGGGATCGGTGACGTCGCCCTGGCCTGCGCGGTGAGCGCCTCGCACCGTGCCCAGGCGTTCGCCGCCTGCGCCGAGCTCGTCGACGAGGTGAAGAAGCGGCTGCCGATCTGGAAGCGGCAGGTCTTCACCGACGGCGAGGAGGAGTGGGTCGCCTGCCCGTGACGACGGCCCGGGGACCGCTGGACGGCGGCCGATACCGAGCGTGCGCGGAGCGTCCTCGTCGACTGAGCGCCCGCGCGGTCACCGCCGCCAGCAGCCCGGCGCCGTTGGCGCCCAGGTGCAGGCCCGCGGGGGCGAGCAGGCTCCCGCTCCGCAGCCGCAGCCAGCCCAGCACGCCGCCGCCGAGCCCGGTCGCCGTCAGGATCGCCGTGACGGGACCACCCGCGTCGACGGCACCGCGGAGGTGCCACAGCGCGAAGACGAGCGCGGTGGCGGCGGTGGCCCCGTGGTCGCCGAGTCGCCGGCGGGCGACCGCCAGGAGGACGCCGCGGAAGGCAACCTCCTCGGCGAACACGGTGCCCAGCGGGATGTGGACGAGCAGGCGCGCCGCCACCTCGCGGGGCGGCGCCGCGCCGGCGGGCGAGCGGGCCAGGGCTTCCCGCGCCGCAGGCACCCCCAGGGCGAGGAGGTAGCCCGCCGCGGCACCGGCGACCCCCGCGCCGCCCCAGCGCGCGCCCGCCCGTCGTGCGCAGCGGTGCACCCCGAGCTCCCGGGTCGTGAACCCCGCCGAGCGGGCGCCCCGCCAGAGGGCGGCGGCAGCCCCCGCGTTCGCCGCCGTGCGCACCGCAGCGGCAGGTGGGAGCGCCGGGACGACCAGGCTGCTCCACGCCAGGTACCCGGACGACGCGACGACCAGCGGCAGCGTCAACCGGCGAACAGGCGCGCCGGCTGTCCGCGGACCCCCACGTCCACCCGGAACAGCGACCCGGCCACGCCGTCGTCGAGCCCGCCCTCGGCGGACGTGGTGATGAAGAGCTGGTCCAGCCCCGGGCCGCCGAGCGTGCAGGCGGTCACCTGGGGCGTCGGGAGCTCGACCACCGCGTCGAGCCGCCCGTCGGGGGAGTACCGGTGCACCGTTCCGCTGCCGTACAGCGCGACCCACACCCCGCCGGTGCTGTCGACGGTCAGCCCGTCGGGGTTTCCGTCGTCCGGGAAGGTCACGAACGGACGGCGCCCGGTCAGGCCCGTGCCCGGGTCGTAGTCGAAGACGTCGATGCGGTGGGTCGCCGTGTCGTTGTAGAACGCCCGCGACCCGTCGGGGCTCCAGTCCAGCCCGTTGGAGACGGTGACGCCGGTCAGCGCCCGGTGGACGGCGCCGTCGGGGTCGAGCCGGTAGAGGGCGGCGGCGCCCGGCCGCTGGTCGTAGGCCATCGACCCGCACCAGAACCGGCCGTCGGGGTCGCAGCCGCCGTCGTTCATGCGCACCGACGGGTCGTCCCACACGGCGCCGAGGGGGGTGAGCGTGCCGTCGGCGTCCTGCAGGGTGAAGCCGCGCTCGACGCCGATCACCGCGCCGCCGCCCCGGCGCGGCCGCAGTGCCGCCGCCACCTCCCCCACGTGCTCGCGGCGGACCGTTCCGTCCGCCGCCAGCGAGAGGACGTCGCCGGCCTGCATGTCGACCCAGCGCAGCCCGCCCCACCCCGCCGACCAGACCGGCCCCTCCGCGTGGTGGGCGACCGGCCCGGTGATCTGCTCGGCGCGCACGGTCAGCGCGTGCCCGCGGGCCCGTCCTCGCCGGCCGCGTCCTCGCGCTCCAGCTCGGCCTCCTCGGCCTCGGCCTCCAGCCGGTGCGCCTCGCCGTCGATCTTGGCGGCGGGGTCGCCGTGCGACTCGCCGTACAGCTCTTCGGCCCGGCCGTACAGTTCCTCGGCCTTCGCCTTGGCCTTGTCGAAGATGCTCATGCGCCCATCCTGGCGCGCTGATCAGCCTCCGGCAAAGGGCGGGAGCACGTCGACCACCGCGCCGGCGGGCAGCCGCGCGGCCCGGTCGCGGGCCTGCGCGCCGTCGACGAGGAACGAGCAGGCGGTGAGCACACGCTCCAGCCGCTCGCCGTGGTGGGCGACGATCTGCCCGACCAGCTCGTCGAGGCTGCCCGCCTCGCGGGCCTCGGTCTCGACGCCGGCGGCCGCGCGGGCTCCGGCGAAGTAGCGGACGGTGACGCGCGCCTGGTCGTCCACGTCAGCCGCCGATCGCGGACATGGGGCGGGTGGGCTGCAGGAAGCTGGGGTCGTCGATGCCGTGGCCGGGCAGCTTGCCCAGGGTGGCGATCCGCCACCGGTCGGCGAGCTCGGTGTCGGTGGCGCCGTCGCGCATCGCGGTGCGCAGGTCGGACTCCTCGCGGGCGAACAGGCAGTTGCGGATCTGCCCGTCGGCGGTGAGCCGGGTGCGGTCGCAGGCGCCGCAGAACGAGCGGGTCACCGAGGCGATCACCCCGACGGTGGCCGGGCCGCCGTCGACCAGCCACCGCTCGGCCGGCGCGGAGCCGCGTTCCTCGCTGTCGGGTGTGAGGGTGTGCGCCGCCGAGAGCCGTTCCAGGATGTCCTCGGCGGTGACCATCCGCCCGCGGGTCCAGGCGTGGTGGGCGTCCAGCGGCATCTGCTCGATGAACCGCAGCTGGTAGCCCTGCTCCAGGCAGTAGTCCAGCAGCGGGACGGCGTCGACGTCGTTGATCCCGTGCAGCAGCACGGCGTTGACCTTGACCGGGGTCAGCCCGGCGTCGCGCGCGGCGGCCAGCCCGGCCAGCACGTCGTCGAGGCGGTCGCGGTGGGTCAGCTGCTTGAACCGGTCGCGGTCGATGGTGTCGAGGCTGACGTTGATCCGGTCCAGCCCCGCCGCGGCCAGCGCCGGCGCGGTCCGGGACAGCCCGATGGCGTTGGTGGTGAGGCTGACCTCGGGGCGGGGGTGCAGCGCGGTCACCGCGTCGACGATGCCCACCAGGCCCGGGCGCAGCAGCGGCTCACCGCCGGTGAAGCGCACCTCGCGGATGCCGAGCTGCTCCACCCCGATGCGCACCAGCCGGACGATCTCCTCGTCGGTGAGCACCTCCACCTTGGGCAGCCAGTCCAGCCCCTCGGGCGGCATGCAGTAGGTGCAGCGCAGGTTGCACCGGTCGGTGAGCGAGACCCGTAGATCCGTGGCGGTGCGGCCGTACCGGTCGACCAGACCGCCGGAGCCCGCGGGCACCGCGCCCACGGCGGGGCGCACCGCGGGGTCGGGGAGCGAGGCGCTGGTCATGGCCCGAATGTAGCCGCGACCGGTGATGCGTGCGGAGCAGGAAATGCGCGGCCGGCGGCGGGGCCGTGTTGCTAGCCTGCCCCTCGCCACCCGAGAGACCGGCGGAGGACGTCCCGCACTCGCCCGTGGCCAGGAAGCGCGAGAGAACAGTGTCGGTCAGCACCGTCTTCAGCCCCTACCGTCGCCTCTTCGCCGTCCCCGGGTCGGTGGCCTTCTCCCTGGCCGGGTGGGTGGGGCGGCTGCCCGCCCCCATGCTCGGCCTGGGGGCGGTGCTCCTGGTCTCGCAGGAGACGGGCAGCTACGGCCTCGCCGGGGCCGTCTCCGGCGCCCTCGCCCTCAGCTACGGCATCGCCGGCCCCCAGTGGGCGCGGGCCATGGACCGCCGCGGCCAGAGCCCGGTGCTGCGCCTGGCAATGGCCTGCTTCGCCCTCTCCGGCGTCGGGTTCGTCGCGGCGGTGGTCGCGGGCGGGCCCCGCTGGAGCTGGTTCCTGCTCGCGGCGGCGGTGGGGGGCAGCAGCCCCAACGTGGGTTCGCTGGTGCGCGCCCGGTGGGCCGCGGTGCTCGACCCCGCGGGCCGGCAGACGGCGTTCGCCTTCGAGGCCGTCGCCGACGAGGTGGTCTTCGTCGTCGGGCCGCCGCTGGTGACTCTCCTGGCCACCCTCGTCGCCCCGCCCGTCGGGTTCCTCACCGGCGTCGTCCTGGGCACCGTCGGAGGCCTCTGGCTGGCCGCCCTGCGCGACACCGACCCGCCGGCGCACCCCGTCGCCGGTCCGTCCCCGGTCCGGTGGTGGGCCGTGCTGACGCCCACGCTGCTGGTCGTCGTCGTCACCTACCTCGCGGTGGGCACGGTGTTCGGCGCCATCGACGTGGTGGTCGTGGGCTTCGCCGAGGCCGAGGGGGCGCCTGCGCTGTCCGGGGTGGCCCTGGCCGTCTTCGCCGCGGGCAGCCTGCTGGCCGGGCTGGTCTACGGGCTGGCCCGACTGCCCGGCACGCTGTCCACCCGGTTCGTGGCGACGGCCGTCGCCTTCGCCCTCGCCGCGCAGCTGTTGTGGGGGGTCGGCTCGCTGACCGTGCTGATCGGTGGCGGCTTCCTGGCGGGGCTGACCATCGCCCCGGTGCTCGTGTCGGGCACCTCGCTCGTGGAGTCCCGGGTCGTCCCCGGCATGCTCACCGAGTCGCTGGCGTGGACGATCTCCGGTCTCACCCTCGGCGTGACCGTGGGCTCGGCGCTCGCGGGTGCCGCGGTGGACGCCTGGGGCGCCGAGGCCGCGTTCGCCGTGCCGGCGGTCGCCGCCGCCCTCGCGGGTCTGCTCGCGCTGGGTGGGGTGGCGCTGGTCGGGGACCGCCCGGCCCCCGCGGAGCTGGTTGAGGACCGCATCACCGGGTAGGCGGGGTCGGGGCCGATCGCGCACGACCGACCGTGCGGCTCGCGGCCTTTCCCGAACCGGAAGGATCAGCCTGTGGCCACCGTGCCCACCCTCGCACTCAACAACGGCGTCCAGATCCCGCAGCTGGGGTTCGGCGTCTACCAGGTGCCGCCCGAGCAGACCGCCGACACCGTGGCGACCGCGCTCGAGGTCGGCTACCGGCACATCGACACCGCCGAGATGTACGGCAACGAGAAGGGGGTCGGCGAGGCCGTCGCCCGCTCCGGCATCGACCGCGGCGAGATCTTCGTGACGAGCAAGCTGAACAACGGCTTCCACCGCCGCGACGACGCGCTGCGCGCCTTCGACCGGACGCTGGCCGACCTCGGCTTCGAGTACCTCGACCTGTTCCTCATCCACTGGCCGCTGCCGGGCATCGACGTCGACTACATCGAGACCTGGAAGGCGCTGGAGGAGATCTACCGCGACGGCCGCTGCCGCGCCATCGGCGTCTCCAACTTCCAGGAGCACCACCTGCGCCGGCTGTTCTCGGACACCGAGATCACCCCGGCCGTGAACCAGATCGAGGTGCACCCCTACCTGGCGCAGGACGCGCTGCGCGCCTTCGACGCCGAGCACGAGATCGTCACCGAGGCCTGGTCGCCGATCGCGCAGGGCAAGGTGCTCGGCGACCCCGGCATCACCGCGATCGCCGAGCGGCTCGGCCGCACCCCGGCCCAGGTCGTCCTGCGGTGGCACATCCAGCGCGGCGACGTCGTCTTCCCGAAGTCGTCCTCCCGTGAGCGCATGGCGGAGAACTTCGCGCTGTTCGACTTCGAGCTCAGCCGCGAGGACATGTCCGCGCTGACCGGCCTGGACCGCGGCGAGCGCACCGGCCCCGACCCGGACACGTTCAACTACATCCCCGGCTGACCCGACCGTCCTGGCTCACCGTTCGGGGTCCTGGCTCAGCACCGACCGTGAGCCAGGACCCCGAATGATCAGGTCACCTGATCATCAAGGGCAGCCTCAGCCGGTGGCAGCGCGCGCGAGGGCGGCGTGGACGACGGCCAGCACGGTCGCGTCGTCCACGCCGTCCTCGCGTGCCGTCCGGGCCAGCGCATCGGCAGCGCTGCGGATCCGCTCCTGGACGCGCGGCGGGGGCGCCGCGCCGGTGACGACCGTGCCGGTGCGCCGCCGGCTGGCGACCAGGCCGGCCGCCTCCAGCTCCGAGTAGGCCCGGGCGACCGTGCCGACGGCCACGCCCAGGTCGGCGGCGAGGGCACGCATCGTCGGCAACCGGCTGCCGGAGGGGAGCAGGCCGCCGTGCACCGCCGCGGCGATCTGGCTGCGGATCTGCTCGTAGGGCGGGACCGGGCTGCCGACGTCGACGGTGAGGGCCGGTGGTGGGGAGCTCATGCCGCGGCCGGCACGCGGTCCGCCGGCACCGCGGGGGCGCGCCAGCAGGCGACGGCCACGCCGCCGAGCATCGCCGCGACGCCCGCGAGCGCGATCACGGGGCTCGCGCCGTCCCACGGACCCGCGCCGGTGGAGCCGGTGCCCAGCCCGTGCAGCGCCGTCCCGGCGACGAAGAGGAGCCCCCCGGCCACGACCAGCGGAACGCCGGCGGCGATGCGCAGCACCCGGTGCGCGGAGGCGCGGCGGAGGGCGTCCTCGATCCGCTCGTCCTCGGTGGCCACCGCCGGCCGGGCGGCGACGACCCAGAGGGCCACCGCGGCGGCGACCGCGACCGCGAGCAGGCCTGCCGCCGCAGGCCCGCCGTAGAAGAGGCCCGGGAAGGGGCTCGCGGCGGCCGAGGAGAAGGCGTCGGGTGAGTAGGTGACGCTGCGGCCGTCGGGCGCGGCGAGCAGGGCCCCACCGACGACCGTGAGCGCGGCGAGGGCGAAGGCGGCCGCGGTGGTGCGCAGCAGCCACCGCGGCGCCGCGTCGAGCGGGCCCCGGCGGACCAGCCGGGCCCGGCGCACGTCCCCGGCCGGCCGCGGCCAGGTCAGCTCGCCGAGCGCCAGGACGACGACGTGCACGACCCCGAACGCCACGGGCGTGAGCAGGACGGTGACGCCGAAGCCGCCCGGGGAGGTGTTGCCCACCTCGGCCGCCAGGAAGGCGAAGGCGGCAGCCGCCCCCAGGGCGTAGGCGGCCGCCGCGGTTCGGGTGGCATGCCGGCGCGCGGCGGCGACGGCGTGCTCGCGGCTGGGTGGCGACCGGCGCGCCAGGCCCGCGCCGGCGACCACGGTGACGACCGCCGTGAGCAGCAGGAGGAACGAGAGCCCTGCCACGTCGACCTCCACACAGTCAATGACTCAAGGGATTGAGACAATGACGTGGCGGGGGCGGCCTGTCAAGCCGGTCGGCGGGCCCCTTGCGACATAAATACTAAGTATGCATACTCCGTATCCATGTCCATCCGACACGGCCTGCTCGCGCTCCTGGAGCGCGGCCCCAGTCACGGTTACCAGCTCCGCGCGGAGTTCGACGCGGCCACCGGCGCCACCTGGCCCTTGAACGTCGGGCAGGTCTACTCGACGCTCGACCGGCTCGAGCGCGACGGGCTGGTGGCCCAGGACGGGCCGCCGGACGCCGATGGCCGGATCGCCTACCGGATCACCGACGCCGGCCAGGCGGAGCTGCGCGGCTGGTTCGCCTCCCCGGTCAGCCCGAAGGGCGCCCCGCGCGACGAGCTGGCGATCAAGCTGGCGCTGGCGGTCACGACGCCGGGGGTCGACGTCCTGGACGTGGTGCAGACCCAGCGCACCGCCACCATGACCGGCCTGCAGGAGATCACCCGGCTGAAGACACGCGTCACCGGCGACGCCGAGCTCGCGTGGTCCCTGGTGCTGGACTCCCTGGTCTTCCGCGCGGAGGCCGAGATCCGCTGGCTGGACCACTGCGAGGCCCGGGTCGCCCGCGCGGCGGCCGGACGGCGCGGCGCGGCGCCCACCCCACCGGCTCCGGCGACCGACGTCGTCCCGGCCGGGAAGCGGGGCCGGCGATGAACGAGGCGGTGCTGCGGCTGTCCGGGGTGACCCGCGACCACCGGCAGGGCGACGTCGTCGTCCAGGCGTTGCGCGGGGTGGATCTCGCCGTCCACCCGGGGGAGCTGGTCGCCGTCATGGGGCCGTCGGGCTCGGGCAAGTCGACCCTGCTGCACCTCGCCGGCGGGCTGGACAGCCCGACGTCGGGCGCGGTCGTCGTCGAGGGCCGCGACCTGGCCGGTCTGTCGGCGGCACAGCTGGCCGCCGTCCGGCGCCGCAGCGTCGGCTACGTCTTCCAGGACCTCAACCTCCTGCCGTCCCTGTCGGCCGTCGAGAACGTCGCGCTGCCGCTGGAGCTGGACGGCGTCCGGGGCGGGGTGGCGCGGCGCGCGGCCCGGGAGGCGCTGGACGAGGTAGGGGTGGGCGCGCTGGCCGGGCGCTTCCCCGACGAGATGTCCGGCGGGCAGCAGCAGCGGGTGGCCATCGCCCGAGCGCTCGTCGGCCCGCGCCGACTGCTGCTCGCCGACGAGCCCACCGGCGCCCTGGACTCCACCACGGGCGAGGAGGTGCTGCGGGTGCTGCGCGCCCGGTGCGAGGCCGGCGCCGCCGGCGTGCTGGTGACCCACGAGGCCCGGCACGCCGCCTGGGCCGACCGGGTGGTCTTCCTGCGTGACGGCGTCGTCGTCGACCAGAGCGGGCCGGCCGCCGCGGCGGAGTCGCTGCTGCCCGCCGGCGGCGTCGGGTGAGCGCCTGGCTGACCCGCTGGCGGATGGCGCTGCGCATCGCCCGCCGCGACGCGCTCCGCCACCGCGGCCGCACCGCGCTGGTGCTGGTGATGGTCGGGCTGCCCGTCCTCGTCGTCGTCGGCGCCGACACGCTGCTGCGCACCTGGCAGCTCGACCCCGTCGAGTCGCTGCCCGCGACGCTGGGCGCGGCGGACGCGCGCATCGAGGGGATCGCCCGGAGCCCCATCGAGGCCGACCCGCTCACCGGCGACCCGCTGGTCTACGAGCCGGACGAGGAGCTGTCACCGTGGTCCGCCGCAGAGGTCCGTGGCCTGCTGCCGGACGGCGCGGAGGTCGTCGAGCGCACCGTCGGACGGCTCGCCTACCGGACCGGGGTGGGCTACGCCGACGTGACCGCCTACGCCGACGACCTCGGCCTGCCGATCCGGAACGGCGCCGTCGAGGTGGTGGAGGGGCGGGTGCCGGCCACGACCGAGGAGGTCGCGGTGAGCGGCGGGGTGGCCGAGCGCGCCCGCGTCGCGCTCGGGGACACCCTCGAGGTGACTCAGGAGGACGTCCCACTGACGGTCGTCGGGATCGTCGCGCCGGGTGCCGGTGAGCGGGACGACCTCGTCGTGGTGGCACCGGGCTCGGCCGACCTGCTGCGCTCGCGCAGCAGCGAGTTCTACGTCTCGGTGCCCGGCGAGCTGGACTGGCCGACCGTGCGAGAACTCAACGCCGAGGGCCTCGCCGTCGTCTCGCGGGCGGTGGTGGCCGACCCGCCGCCCGCGGAGGAGTACCGCTCGACGAGCGGCGCGAACGCCGCCGAGATGGCCGTGCTGGCGCTCATCGTGGTCGGCATCCTGCTCGAGGTCGTGCTGCTGGCCGGGCCCGCGTTCGCGGTGGGGCTCCGGCGGCAGCGGCGGGATCTCGCCCTGCTGGCCGCGGCCGGTGGGAGCCCCGCGGACCTGCGGCGGACCGTGCTGGCGTCGGGCGTGGTGCTCGGCGGCGGGGCGGCGGTCGGCGGGGCGCTGCTGGGCATCGGCCTGGCGTGGCTGGCGCTCCCGCTCGTGGGCGGTTGGGCCGACGTGCGGTTCGGTCCGTTCGACGTCGCCCCTCTCGACGTCCTGGCCGTCGTCGTCACCGGCCTGCTGGCGGGCCTCGCCGCCTCGGCCGTCCCGGCCCGGCAGGCGGCCCGCACCGACGTCGTGCCGGCGCTCGGCGGCCGCCGGGGGCAGGTGCGCACCTCCTGGCGGCTGCCGGTCGCCGGGCTGGCCGCGGTCGGGATCGGCGCGGTGCTCACCGTGCTCGGCGCGCGGGGGAGCGAGTTCGCCGTCGCGGGCGGCGCGGCGCTGCTCGTCCTCGGCACCGTCGCCGCGACGCCGTGGCTGGTCGGGCTGCTGGCCCCGCTGGCGCGCCGGCTGCCGACAGCGGGGCTGATCGCCGTCCGGGACGCCGCCCGCAACCGGACCCGCACCGCGTCGGCCGTCGCCGCCGTCATGGCCACCGTCGCCGTGGTGACGACGATGGCGATCGGCAGCCAGAGCGACAGCGCCCAGGCTCGTCGCGACTACGTACCGCAGGCGCCGATGGGAGCGGCGACGGTCTTCGTGCACCAGGCCGGGGCGGCCGGCTGGTCCGCCGTCGAGCAGGCCGCGGCCGAGCACCTGCCCGGACGGCCCGTCGGCCGCCTCTCCACGGTCGCGGCGACCCCGGAGGACCCGCGCTCCCTGGGCACCGTCCGCGCCGGCTGCACGGCGGAGCTACCGGAGTGCAGCTGGTTCCCGGACGACATCGGCTGGTTCCAGCCCATCTTCGGCGGTGAGGTGATCGTGGCCGACGTCGCCACCGCGACCGCGGCGAGCGCTGCCCCGTGGCGGGACGAGGTCGGTGCCGCGCTGCGGGCGGGGCGTGCGGTCGTCTTCGGCTCGGGTGCCGTCGACGCCGCCGGGCAGGTGACGCTCGCCGGTTCCACGTGGAACGGCACCCGGGAGGTGGAGCTCGGCCGCGTGTCGCTGCCCGCGACCGAGATCGAGGTGTCCGCAACCGACGAGCTCCGCGCCCCCGCTCTGGTGGTCGTGCCCCCGGCGCTGGCCGACCGGCTGCCCGTACCGCTCGCCACGACGTCGCTGGTGATCGGCGGCCCGGAGGCGCCGGTCACCGTGGCCGAGGAACGGGCGTTCACGGAGGCGGTGAACGCCCTGGGGGTCCAGGCGTCGGTGTACGTGGAACGGGGGTGGAGCGACTACCTGGCGATCGCCCGGCTGCTGCTGTTCGCGGTGGGCGGGCTGCTGGTGCTCGTGGCGACGCTGACCGCGACCGGGCTCGCGCTGGCCGATGCCCGTCCCGATCTCGCCACGCTCGCGGCGATCGGTGCGGCGCCCCGCACCCGCCGGTTCATCGCAATGGGGTCGGCGGCGGTCATCGGTGTCGGCGGGGCGCTGCTGGGCCTGCTGGTGGGCGCCGGGCCGGGCATCGCCGTCGCGTACCCGCTCACCAGCACCGACTACGGGACGGGCGCGCGGCCGCTGATCGACGTCCCCTGGTTGCTGCTCGCCGGCGTGGCCGTGGCGGTGCCGCTGCTCGCCGTCGCCGTCACCGGCCTCGTCGTCCGCTCCCGGCTGCCGATGGCCCGCCGGGTGACGTGACCCGCGCCGACCGACGTCCTGGCTCACCTGGTGGGGTCCTGGCTCACCGTCGACGCTGAGCCAGGACCCCT
>NZ_JBJHAJ010000018.1:0-85499 GCF_054051015.1 Blastococcus sp. SYSU DS0616 | reverse complement strand
AAGCCGACGACGCCATCGAGGCCATGGGCCACACCCGCACCAAAGCCGACGACGCCATCGAGGCCATGGGCCACACCCGCACCAAAGCCGACGACGCCATCGAGGCCATGGGCCACACCCGCACCAAGGCCGACGACGCCATCGACCGGGTCGCCGGCACCACGGAACGGGCCGACGGCATCGTCGGGCGCGCGGAGGGGCTGGTCGGTCGCGTCGAGCCGCTGCTGACCGACTACGAGCCCGCGCTCACCGCCCTGGCGCCGTCCATCCGGCGACTGGCGGCCGAGTTCGACGCGACGGAGGTGGACGCGCTCATCACGCTCATCGACCGGCTGCCGCAGGTGCTCGGGCACCTCGACGAGCAGGTCCTCCCCGCGCTGGAGGGGCTGGAGAACGTGGGGACCGACGTCCGGGACCTCGTCGACACGGTCCAGGACATGCGGCAGATCGTGAAGGGTTTCCCCGGCTCGAAGCTGTTCCGCCGGCGCGGTGCCGAGGAGATCGCCGACGGCGAGGCGCGGGAGAGAGAGTCGGAGGGCGCCGGCTCCTGAGCCGACGCCCTCCCACCCCGGGCGGTCGAGGCGACCGGAGGGGCGTCCGGGCTAGGCGCCCGGACCGGAGCCGGTCTCGGTGGGGTAGCCCAGCGCGCGGACCACGTCGCCGATCCGCTCGTAGGTCTCCCCCTCGGGCAGTCGCTCCAGCTCGCTGACGACGACGTCGGGGGCCCGGTGGTCGCGGGCCGCCTCGACCAGGTCGGGGCCGGTGCTCGGGAAGTCGGCCCGGTCCAGCCACCGCGCGAGCTCGGCGCGCGCCACGACCGCGTCCTCGGTCATGCCCACGGGGGTGCCACCGACGAGGGTGCCGGCCGGGTCGGCGTCGACGTCGGGGTCACCTTCGGCGACCGGCTCGACCTCGCGCCACTCGTGCGACCGGGTGGCCCGCTCGGCCTTCATCATCCCCTGCGTCTCGTGCTCGAGCTCCTCGTCGAGGCGCGGGTTGTGCTTGGTGCTGCGCGAGCCGGCGAACTCGCCTGCGGACTCGGTCACGTGTGCCTCCTGGTGTTGGGGCCCGGCACCGCCGGGCCGTGGATCCGTCCGCGAAGGGGGTCAGGCCTCGTCGAGGGCACCCGGCTTGTGCACCGCGGTGCGCCCGGACTTCTCGCTGCGCACCTCGTACTGCGGGTCGTCCTCGCTGGCGCGCACGGTGCGGCCGGAGGCCTCGGTGTCGGAGGTGATCTTCCGCTCGACCGTGCCCTCCGTCGTCGAGCCGTGGCTCTTCCAGGTGACGTGGTGCCCTTGTCGAACTCGTCGGCCATCGTGGTCTCCGTTCGTCGGACGGTGCTGCCCCTGCCCCTGCCCGCAGCAAGGCCCGGACACACATGCGCAGACCGGGCCAGCCGCCCGCCTAGGCTCGTCGGACGTGACCACCGCGAACGACGCCGCCCTCGTGGACGGCCTGCGCCCGGTCGACGTCCTCACCGTCGTCGCGGTCACCGACGTGACGCCCTCGGTCCGCCGGGTGACCCTCACCGGGACGGCGGAGGCGGTGGCGGCGGCCGGGCCGACGGTGAACCTGCTGGTGCCCCGGGTGGACGACCCGGCTCCCCGCTGGCCGCTGATCCAGCGCGACGGCCGGGTCGTGTGGCCCGACGGCAGCCACGGCGTCGCACTGCGCAGCTACACCGCCCGCCGGCAGGACCCGGCCGCGGGCGAGCTGGACATCGACTTCGTGCTCCACGGCGACGGCCCGGCCGCGTCCTGGGCCGCGGCGGCCCGCCCCGGCGCCCTGCTCGGCGTCGCCGGCGCCGCCTCGCTCGCCGAACGCCCGGCCCGGTGGCTGCTCCTCGCCGCGGACGAGACGGCGCTGCCCGCCGTGAGCCGCATCCTCGCCGCCGCACCGCCGGAGACGACCGGTGTGGCCTACCTCGAGGTGGCCGGACCGGAGGAGGAGCAGCAGCTGGCCGCCCCACCGGGCGTCGACCTGCGCTGGCTGCACCGGGGCGCGACGCCTCCCGGGGAGAGCACGCTGCTCGTCGACGCCGTGGCGGCCCTGGAGCGGCCCCCGGGTGACGACGTCTTCGCCTGGGTGGGCGCCGAGTCGGCCGCCGTGCGGGCCATCCGGGCCGACCTGCGCGGTCGCTGGGGGCTCGGCCGGGCCCAGCACCATGCCATCGGTTACTGGCGGCGCGGCCGGGCGATGGCGCCGGCCGACTGACCCGTCCGCCGCGTGGCCCGGGTCGGTTCCCAGGAGGTTCACAGGTAGCGTCCAGATCCACCGCAGCCGGCGTCCCCACCCTGGGGGCATGACGACGGCATCGGCGCACGCCACCGGAGGAGCGATGTCCGGCACCCAGCCCACCGGGCGCACGGCGCCGGAGGCCCGCCTGCTCGTGGTCGACGACGAGCCGAACATCCGCGAGCTGCTGTCGGCCAGCCTCCGCTACGCGGGCTTCGAGGTGGCCACCGCCGCCGACGGTCAGCAGGCCCTCGCGCTGGCCGCCTCGTTCCGGCCCGACCTCCTGGTGCTGGACGTCATGATGCCGGGCCTCGACGGCTTCGGTGTCGTGCGGCGCCTCCGGGAGACCGGCCGCCACACCCCGGTGCTCTTCCTCACCGCCCGGGATGCCGCGGAGGACAAGATCTCCGGGCTGACCCTCGGCGGCGACGACTACGTGACCAAGCCGTTCAGCCTGGACGAGGTCGTGGCCCGCATCCGGGCCGTCCTGCGGCGCACGGCGGGAACGCAGCGGGAGGCCGATGCCCCCCGGATGACGTTCGCCGACATCGAGCTGGACGAGGAGACCCACGAGGTCATCAAGGCCGGCGAGGTCATCAGCCTCTCCCCCACCGAATTCAAGCTGCTGCGCTACCTGATGGCCAACGCCGGGCGGGTGCTGTCGAAGGCGCAGATCCTCGACCACGTGTGGAACTACGACTTCAACGGCGAGGCGAACGTCGTGGAGTCCTACATCTCCTACCTACGCCGCAAGATCGACACGACCGAGCCGCGCCTGCTGCAGACGATCCGCGGGGTCGGCTACACCCTGCGGCTGCCGCGCGGCTCCTGACCGCGATGGACGGGCAGGGCCCCGTGCGCGCCGGGGGGCAGCAGATCCCCCTGCGCGTGACCCTGGTCGCGCTCCTGGTCGCCCTCGTCTCGGTCGCGCTCCTGGCCACCGGGGCCGCCGCGACGTCCCTGCTCGCGGACTACCTGCAGGAGCAGCAGGACGACGAGCTGCAGGCCATCGTCGCCAGCAACCAGGGCCCGCGGCTGGTCAGCACCTGCCTCCGGGAGATCTCGGAACCCAGCCCCCTCTACGTCGCCTGCCTCCCGCCGGACAGCGACGAGCCCGTGGTCATCGGGGAGCCGTACGGCCCCGGCGTCCACGAGCTGCCGGAGCTGGACGAGGCGGACGTCGAGGCCCTCCGCGAGGGCGGTCCCGCGATCACGGTCGGCTCCGGCCGGAACGCGTGGCGCATGGCCTCGGGCGAGCTGCCGGGGGGCTACACCCTGGTGGTCGGCGAGGACCAGGGGCGCGACGGAGGGGCGATCTCCCGGCTGATCCGCATCGAGCTGGTCGTGGGTCTGGCGGTGCTGGCGCTGCTGGGCGCCGCCGGCTACGTCCTGGTGCGCAACAGCCTCCGGCCGCTGGCCGAGGTCGAGGAGACCGCCCGGGCCATCGCCGCGGGCGATCTCTCGCGGCGGGTCCCGGTCGGCGACGACCGTACGGAGGTGGGCCGTCTCTCCACGGCGCTCAACGGCATGCTCGCCCGGATCGAGACCGCCTTCCGCGCCCAGCAGGCGTCGGAGGAGCAGGCACGCGGCTCCGAGCAGCGGCTGCGCCGGTTCGTCGCCGACGCCAGCCACGAGCTGCGCACCCCGCTGACCTCCATCCGCGGCTTCGCCGAGCTGTACCGGCAGGGGGCCGTCCGGGAGGAGGCGGACGTCGCCCGGCTGATGCAGCGGATCGAGGCCGAGGGCAGCCGGATGGGACTGCTCGTCGAGGACCTGCTGCTGCTGGCCCGGATGGACCAGCAGCGACCGCTGTCCCTGGCCCCGGTCGACCTGGCCGCGATCGCCGGCGACGCGGTGCACGACGCCCGCGCCGTCCAGCCGGACCGGCCGATCAGCCTGCACCTGGACGAGTCGCTCACCGACGTGCCGGTCGTGCTCGGCGACGAGAGCCGCCTGCGGCAGGTGGTCGGCAACCTCGTCACGAACGCGCTCACGCACACCCCGGCGGGAACCCGCGTGCAGGTCTCCGTGGCACAGGACCCCGCCGACGACGACGTCCTCCTGCTCCGGGTCGCCGACGAGGGCCCGGGCATGGAGCCGGCCGACGCCGAGCGCGCGTTCGAGCGCTTCTACCGGGCCGACGCCTCCCGCACGCGGGCGGCCGGCGGCACCGGCCTCGGGCTGTCGATCGTCGCCTCGCTCGCGGCTGCCCACGGCGGATCCGCCTCGCTGGAGACCGCGCCCGGGGCGGGCCTGGCCGTCACCGTGCGACTGCCCCGCGGCGGCCCGGACGGGGGTGCGACGAGTTCGTCGTGACCCGGCTTGCGACCATCTGGTGGTGACGACGAACGACGGCCACCCGGACACCGCGGCCTCCTACGACCCGGCGCTGATGGCGGCGTCCACCGACCTGGGGGCGGCGATCCGCGAGCTGATCGAGATGTCGGTCACCACGACGGAGCCGGCGACCGAGATCGCGGCCGCGACCGACCTGGTGCGGCAGGCGACCGCCCGCATCGCCGCCTCCCGGCGCCCGGCCTCGGTGCTGCCGGCGCTCGACGACCCGTCCGTGGGCCGACGGGTCTTCAATCCGGTCGTCGGCACCGGGAACGCCCTCGCGCCGCCGCTCGTGGTGCGCCGGGAGGAGGGCGGTGTGGTCGCCGAGGTCACCCTGGGTGTCGCCTACGAGGGCCCGCCCAGCTACGTGCACGGCGGCATGAGCGCCCTGTTCATGGACCAGCTGCTCGGCAGCGCGGCCGGCGCGGCGGGCCTGTGGGGCATGACCGCGCACCTGGAGCTGGACTACCGCGGCCCGCTGCCGCTGGAGACCCCGCTGGTGCTGCGCGCGTGGGTCGAGAGCACCGAGGGCCGCAAGTCGGTCATCGCCGGCACGATCGCGCTGGCCGCCGAGCCCGGGCAGCCGCTCGTCGAGGCGCGCGGGATCTTCGTCATGCCGCGCCCGGAGAAGGCCCGGGCCTACTTCGGCGCCATCACCGACGTCGAGGGCCGGCACACCCCGCCCCGCCGGCCCGGCGACGCCACCTCCGTCCAGTGGAGCTGACCCCGGGCGGCGACGTCGCGGTCGCGGTGGCGGCCGCCCGCGCCGCGGCCACCGCCCTCCTGCCGCTGCGGACCGGCGGGCCCGGCGGGCGGGCGCTGGGAGACGCCGGGGACGCCGCCGCGCAGCGGGCGATCCTCGCCGTGCTCACCGACGCGCGCCCCGGCGACGCCGTGTTCAGCGAGGAGGCCGTGGACGACCCCCGCCGGCTGACCGCCGACCGCGTCTGGATCGTCGATCCGCTCGACGGCACCCGCGAGTACTCCGATCCCGCCCGGAGCGACTGGGCGGTGCACGTCGCGCTGTGGGCCGGCGGTGACCTGGTGGCGGCGGCCGTGGCGCTGCCGGCGCTCGGCGAGGTGCACGTCACCGACCCCGCACCGGTGCTGCCACCCCGGCCGGCGGGGCCGGTCCGCATCGCCGTCAGCCGCACCCGCCCTCCGGCCGAGGCGCAGGCCGTGGCCGCCGCTCTGGGCGGCGAGCTGGTGCCGATGGGCTCGGCCGGCTACAAGACCCTCGCGGTGGTGCGCGGCGAGGTCGACGCCTACGTGCACGGCGGCGGCATGTACCAGTGGGACTCCGCCGCGCCGGTCGGCGTCGCTCGCGCCGCCGGCCTGGTGACCTGCCGGCTGGACGGGTCGCCGCTGGTCTACAACGCCCCCGACCCCTACCTGCCCGACCTGGTCGTCGCGCGTCCGGAGCTGGCCGACGAGGTCCTGGCTGCGGTCGCCGCCGCCCGATAGCGGACACTGGGCACCAATCCCCACCGATCCGACCGGGTTGCGCCGGTCGGGTCGCCCGACCCCTAGCCCCGTGGAGCACGAGAGCGTGACGACGCCCGACTACCGGCTCAGCCAGCTGGAGACGCTGGAGGCCGAGTCCATCCACGTCATCCGTGAGGTGGTCGCCGAACTGGAGCGGCCGGTGCTGCTGTTCTCCGGCGGCAAGGACTCCATCGTGATGCTGGAGCTGGCCCGCAAGGCCTTCGCGCCGGCGCGCATCCCGTTCCCGGTCATGCACGTGGACACCGGGCTGAACTTCCCGGAGGTCCTGGAGTTCCGCGACCGGAGGGTGGCGGAGCTGGGTGTCCAGCTCGTGGTCGCCTCGGTGCCCGAGGCGATCGCGGCGGGCACGGTGAAGGAGGAGCCCAACGGCTCCCGCAACCGCATCCAGACGCCGGTGCTGCTCGACGCGGTCGAGGAGCACGGGTTCACCGCGCTGTTCGGCGGCGCCCGGCGCGACGAGGACAAGGCCCGCGCCAAGGAGCGGGTGTTCTCCTTCCGCGACGAGTTCGGCCAGTGGGACCCGAAGAACCAGCGGCCCGAGCTCTGGGACCTCTACAACGGCCGGATCCACCTCGGCGAGTCGATCCGGGTGTTCCCGCTGTCGAACTGGACCGAGCTCGACATCTGGCAGTACATCCTCCGCGAGGAGATCGCCATCCCCCCGCTGTACCTCGCGCAGGAGCGGGACGTCGTGGAGCGCCAGGGCATGCTGTACGCGGTCAACCAGTTCATCTCCCCGCGCGAGGGCGAGGAGGTCCAGCGCCGGAGCGTCCGCTACCGCACCGTCGGTGACGCGAACCTGACCGCCGCCGTGCCGTCGACCGCCACCACGGTCGAGGAGGTCATCGCCGAGATCGCGGTGACCCGCATGACCGAGCGCGGCGCCACCCGGGGCGACGACAAGGTCAGCGACGCCGCGATGGAGGACCGCAAGAAGGAGGGCTACTTCTGATGCCCCTCCCGTCCGCGGCGACGCCGGAGCACGAGCAGCACCCGCACCACGGCGGCGAGCAGCACCACGCCCGTCGACCAGCCGGTCACCTCCGGCGTGCTGCCCGGTCGCGCGCCGAGCAGGTCGCAGACCCAGCCCGCCACCGCGAAGCCGACGACGTAGCCGGCGACCACGACGAGCAGCGCCGGTACCGCCGCCACCAGCACGAACACGCTCTGCCTCCCCGGACGACGGACCCCAGCGTCCGCCGCTCCGCCGTCCTCTGCCAGGAGATCTCCCGATGACCGCCGGCTCCGCCGACCAGCCCGGCGTCCACCCCGACGCCCCCATCGACGTCCACTCACCCGCGGCGGAGGCGGCGGCGGAGATCGCCACCGCGCGCAAGGACATCCTGCGCATCGCCACCGCGGGCTCGGTGGACGACGGCAAGAGCACGCTCATCGGCCGCCTGCTCTACGACAGCAAGGCGGTGTTCGAGGACCAGTACGAGGCGGTCGAGCGCGCGAGCAAGGGTGACTACGTCGACCTGGCCCTGCTCACCGACGGCCTGCGCGCCGAGCGCGAGCAGGGCATCACCATCGACGTCGCCTACCGGTACTTCGCCACCCCGCGGCGCACCTTCATCCTGGCCGACACCCCCGGTCACGTGCAGTACACGCGGAACATGGTCACCGGCGCCTCGACCGCCGACCTGGCGATCGTGCTGGTCGACGCGCGCAAGGGCATGCTGGAGCAGAGCCGGCGCCATGCCTTCCTCGCCTCGCTGCTGCGAGTGCCCCACCTGGTCGTCGCGGTCAACAAGATGGATCTCGTCGACTGGTCGGAGGACACCTACGAGGCGATCCGCGACGAGTTCACCGCGTTCGCCGCGAAGCTCGACGTCCCCGACCTCACCGTCGTCCCGATCTCGGCGCTGCACGGCGACAACGTCGTCCGCCGCTCCGAGCACACCCCCTGGTACCAGGGTTCCTCGCTGCTGCACCACCTCGAGCACGTGCACGTGGCCAGCGACCGGAACCTCATCGACGTCCGGTTCCCGGTGCAGTACGTGATCCGCCCGCAGTCGGACGCGCACCACGACTACCGGGGCTACGCCGGGACGGTCGCCAGCGGGGTGCTGCGCCCCGGCGACGAGGTCCAGGTGCTGCCCAGCGGGCTGACGACGACGATCGCCGGCATCGACGGGCCGCGCGGCCCCGTCGAGGAGGCCTTCGCCCCGATGTCGGTGACCGTCCGGCTGGCCGACGACCTGGACGTCTCCCGCGGCGACCTGATCTGCCGGCCCGCGAACGCCCCGCACGTGACGCAGGACCTGGACGCGCTGGTGTGCTGGATGACCGACGAGCCGCTGCGTCCCCGGCAGCGACTGGCCGTCAAGCACACGACCCGCTCGGTGCGCGCGGTGGTCAAGGAGCTGCAGTACCGGCTGGACGTCAACACGCTGCACCGCGAGCAGGGCGCGACCGAGCTCGGCCTCAACGACATCGGCCGGGTGCGGCTGCGCACCACCCAGCCGCTGTTCGTGGACGAGTACAGCCGCAACCGGGTGACCGGCCGGTTCATCCTGGTGGACGAGGCGACCAACGCGACGGTCGGCGCCGGGATGCTGGTCCCCGGCAGCTGAACGGGCGGTCCTGGCTCACCTCGAGGGTCCTGGCTCACCTGCAGGGGTCCTGGCTCACCGTCCACCGTGAGCCAGGACCCCTGTTGATCAGGTGACCTGATCAACAGGGAGCGGAGCGGGCTCCTAGCGCAGGGTCACCGGGAGGACCTCGAAGCCGCGGAGGGTCCGCAGGTCGCGGCGCCGCGGACGGCCGGCCACCCGCAGCCGCGGGAAGCGCTCGTCGAGCGCCTGCAACCCGACGGCGCCCTCCAGCCGCGCCAGCCCCGCGCCCAGGCAGTAGTGGATGCCGCCGGAGAAGGCCAGGTGCTCCCGCGCGTTGGCCCGGGTGACGTCGAACCTCGCCGGGTCGGGGAACACCTCGGGGTCGCGGTTGGCCGCCCCCAGCAGCAGCGTCACCCGGGTGCCGGCGGCCACCGTCCGCCCGGCGAGCTCGACCTCCGCGCGCGCCGTCCGGCCGGTCAGCTGCACGGGGCTGTCCAGCCGGAGCACCTCCTCGACGGCGTCGTCCCAGCCTGCGGCGCCGCTGCGGAGGAGCTCCCGCTCGCCGGGGTGCACGTCGAGCAGCACGACGGCGTTGCCCAGCAGGTTCATCGTGGTCTCGAAGCCGGCGCCGAGCAGGAGCAGCACCGTGGCGTGCAGCTCCCGGTCGGTGAGCGCCTCCTCCGCCGGCAGGGTGACCAGCCGGCTGACCAGGTCGTCGGCCGGGTCGTGGCGCAGCCGCGCGAAGTGCTCCGCCAGGAATCGGTGCATGGCCCGCAGCGCCTTCTCGGCGGCGAGGTAGCGGCGCAGCGGCAGGCCGGGGTCCAGGGTCGCGGCGGCCGCTGCGCCCCACCGCAGGAAGTCCTCCCGGCGCTCGAGAGGCACGCCGAGCAGGTCCGCGATCACCAGCACCGGCAGCTGGGCGGCGTAGGCACCGACGAGGTCGACCGTGCCGTCGCGGCGCGCCAGGTCGTCCAGGAGGCGCTCGGCCGTGCGCCGGATGACCGGCTCGAACGCCGCCGTCGCCCGGGGGGTGAAGGCCCGGCTCACCAGCCGGCGGAACCGGGTGTGGTCGGGTGGGTCGACCACGAGCATGGACGGCGGTTCGGCGACACCGGCCGCCGTGGGGTCGTCGCCGAACTCCAGCGCCCAGCGGATCACCCCGGGGGCGGCCGAACGGTCCCAGCCGACGCCGAACCGGTCGCTGCGCAGGACCTCCTGCGCGACGGGGTGCGACGTCGTCACCAGCCCCAGGCTGCTGCCTGGGAGCGGGCCGCGGGCGCGCAGCTGCTCGTAGAGGTCGTAGGGGTGCTCGCGCAGCGCCGGATCACGCATCAGCCGGCCGACCAGGTCACCGCGGCGCGCACTGCGGGACAGGTAGACCGTCGGCAGGGCGTGCCGGACGGCCCAGCGCACCGCGGTGCGCGCGGGGCGGGCGAGCGGCCCGAGCGCCGCCCCGGAGGGTGCGGGCCGCACCTCGGCTGTGGCGGTCATCACCGAAGTCTGCCAGCGCGGACCCGGCGACGGAACGCGGCGCCGCCCCCGTCCCGGGAGCGGGACGGGGGCGGTGCGGGACGTCGGGAGGTCAGGCCTCGTCGGTGGGCGCGGGCGCCGCGCCCGGATCGCCGTCCCAGTCCTTGCCCGCCACGTCGGCGTTCTCCGACGCGCTGTCGGTCTGGCCGGCGACGGTCTCGATCATCTCCTCGTCGGAGACTCCCTCACCTGCAGCGTGGGTGTTCGGCTCGCTCATCGCGCAGTCCCTTCCTTCGGCTGGCTTCCCCTCCGCCCGTCCCCGCTCGGCGAGGGCGGCAAACCAGCTGGTGGATCACAGCCGGGGCGGACGCAGCTCGAACCACACCCGCTTGCCGTCGCGGTAGTCCTCGCACCCCCACCGGTCGGCGAGGACCTCCACCATCAGCATGCCCCTCCCGCGGGGTCGGTCCGGGGAGAGCTGCTGGACCGCCGGCCGGACCGGGGAGCAGTCGACGACGGCGAGCCGGAGCCAGTCCTCGGAGTAGGTCGCCTCCACGGTGAGACACGCGCTGCCGCCCACGTGGTCCACGACGTTGGCCACCAGTTCGGTCACCAGGAGGGCCGCGTCGTCGTGGTCCTGGCGGGCGCCCCACGACCGCAGCAGCTCGCGCACCAGCCGCCGGGCCGCCGGGACACTGGCGGCGACCGGGGGGAGGTCGAGGCTGGCGCTGAGCGTGGACATGGAGCGTTCCGTTCTGCCGGCGGGCGGGTGTCGGCGCGGCCGCCCGATGCCGGACTCATCGGCAGTTCGGACGGGGAACTCGACTGTGTTGTGCGCAACTGTCCACTGTCGGGGCGTGGGGCGCAACCCCCCTTGCGCCCCATGCCGGTTGTGTGCGATATATATCCCGCTAGAGTTCGCCCGTCCCGTTGCCCGCGTCCGTGAGGAGCAGCATGCCCAGTCCGGACGCAGCACCGGACGAGCCCGCCACGCAGGCGCTCGAAGGCCTGATCGCCTGCATCGACGGCTCGCTCGTAGAGCTGCAACGCGCTCGCGCCCGGGCCGACCGGCTGCTGGTCGAGCGCCGCGCGGGCCGGCCCTGGCTGGAGCTGGTGACGGAGGAGTCCCGCCCGCTGGTCGTCGAGAGGGTCTCCACCGTGCTGACCTCCCTGGCGACGGCCGGCCACACCTGGCGGTGCGAGGAGGCGGCGGCGCTGCAGCGCGAGCAGGTGAGCATCAACCGGATCGCCGCGCTGTTCGGCGTCACCCGCCAGCGCATCTCGGCGCTGCTGAAGGAGAGCGGCGCCGGCGCGGCCGGGTGAGCCCGTCGGACTACCCCAGGATCGCGTCGATCGCCTTGTAGATGCGCTGCTCGGAGACCGGGCGCGGCGTGCCGACGTTCTGGGCGAAGAGAGCAACCCGCAGCTCCTCGATCATCCAGCGCACCCGGACGACCGGGTCGTCCGGCGCCCCGGTCGGCGGGACCTGCCGCCGCAGCTGCTCGTACTCGGCCGTCACCGCGGCCACCTGCTGCATCCACAGCTCGTCGCGCGCCGCGTTCGTCGGCAGCTTCTCGAGCCGGTGTGCCATCGCCGTGAGGTACCGGACGACGTCGGGCAGGCGCCGGCGACCGGTCGCGGCCACGAAGCCGCGGTGCAGCAGCCCGGTCATCTGGCGCCGGAGGTCGGCGACCGCCGCGTCGGGCACCCGGCGGCCCGGCGCCGCACCGATCGCCACCGCCACCTCGCGCGCCCGGGTCAGCACGGCCTCGACCCGGCCGACGACGTCGACGGCGAGCGGCTGCAACTGCGCCTTGGCCGTGGTCACCAGTGCCGCGAAGGCCTCCGGTTCCCGCGGAGGGCCGCCCGCCGCGGCGATCAGCTCGTCGGCGGCCGCGTCGACGCAGTCGGCCACGAGGTCGGGGATCTCGCCGTCCGGGTTGAACTGCAGGGCCAGCCGGGTGGCGGGCCGCAGCCCCTTCACCACCTGCTTGACCGGCGAGCCCGCGACCAGGACCAGCAGCCGGCGGGCGCCACGCCAGGTCAGCCGGCTCGCCTCCGCCTCGGTGGGGACCACCCGGACGCCGACCGTCGTCCCCTCGTCCACCAGCGCGGGATAGGCGGTGACGACGTGGTCGCCGCGGCGCACCTCCACGGTGCGCGGCAGCTCACCGAACTGCCACGACGTGCAGCCGGTCCGCTCGAGGTCCGACGCCGCCCGCGCCAGGCTGGCCCGGGCCTGCGGCGCCACCTGGGCCTTGAGCGCCGCGAGGTCCTTGCCGGTCGCCAGCGGCCGCTGCTGGTCGTCGAGCACGCGGAAGGTGGCACGCAGGTGATCGGGCACCTGGTCCGGCTGCCAGGCGTCCGGCGGGATCACCACACCGGCCGTCCGTCGCAGTTCCCGCTCCAGGGCCGGCAACAGGGGCTCGCCGGGGTCGATCCGGGGCAGGACGGCGCGGACCCGGTCGGGGATCGGGACCAGCGCCCGGCGCTGCGGCTTGGGCAGCGTGCGCAGCAGCGCCGTCACCAGCTCCTCGCGCAGCCCCGGCACGGTGAACGCCAGCGATTCGCCCGACGTGCGCTGCGCCACCGAGTCCAGCACGCCCAGCGGCACGTCGACGGTCACGCCGTCCTCGGCGCTGCCGGGGGCGAAGGCGTACGAGAGCGGCAGGGCGAGGCCCTGGGTCAGGCGCACCTCGTCGGGGTAGTCCTCCGGCCGGACCTGCGCCGCCGCGGCGGCGTTGGTGAGCATCTCCGGCGTGAAGGTCAGCAGGTCCGGCTGTTCGTGGCGGGCGCGCTTCCACCAGCGGTCGAAGTGCCGGGTGGAGACGACGTCGGCGGGGATGCGGGCGTCGTACAGCTCGAACAGCGTCTCGTCGTCGACGCCGATGTCGCGCCGGCGGGCCCGCTCCTCCAGCTCCGCGACCCGCTCGATCGCGCGCTGGTTCTCCGCCCAGAAGCGGTGGTGGGTGGTCCACTCCCCCTGGACCAGGGCGTGCCGGATGAACAGCTCGCGGGAGACGACCGGGTCGATGGAGCCGTACTGGACGCGCCGGCCCACGACCAGCGGGAGCCCGTAGAGGGTCACCCGCTCGGTGGCGACGACCGAGCCCCGCTTGGCGTCCCAGCGCGGCTCGGAGTACTGGCGCTTGACCAGGTGGTCGGCGAGCTTCTCGACGGTCTCGGGGTCGATGCGGGCCACCGTGCGGGCGAACAGCCGGCTGGTCTCGACCAGTTCGGCGGCGACGACCCAGCGGGGCGGCTTCTTCGCCAGCGGGGTGCCCGGCGCGATCACGAACCGGGTGTTCCGGGTGCCCAGGTACTCGCGACCGGGGCGCTTGTCACGCTCTGCTTCCTGCCCGCCCCGCCGCCCCTGGCCGTGCTCGACCTGCAGCCCCACGTGGCTGAGCAGCCCGGCGAGCAGGGACGCGTGGATGCCCCGCTCGTCGGGCTCGCCGGCCGGCTCGCCGACCGCCATGCCCAGCCGCCGCGCGGTGCCGCGCAGCTGGCCGTGCAGGTCCTGCCACTCGCGGATGCGGAGATAGTGCAGGAACTCCCGCTTCACGGTCCGGCGGAACTGGTTGCCGGACAGCGCGTCCTGCTGCTCGCCGAGGTAGCGCCACAGGTTGAGCAGGGCCAGGAAGTCGGAGTTCTCGTCGGCGAACCGGGCGTGCATCTGGTCGGCGGCCTGCTGGTGCTCGGCGGGCCGCTCGCGCGGGTCCTGGATGGTCAGGCCTGCGGCGATGACCAGCACCTCGTCGAGGACGCCGCGCCGGTCGGCCTCCACCACCATGCGGGCCATGCGGGGGTCCAGCGGCAGCGCGGCCAGGGCGCGGCCGGTCGGGGTGAGCCTGCCGTGCTCGTCGAGGGCGTGCAGCTCCTCCAGCAGCGCCAGCCCGTCGGCGACGGAGCGGCGGTCGGGCGGGTCGATGAACGGGAACTCGGCGACCTCCCCGAGGTCCAGCGCGGCCATCTGGAGCAGCACGGACGCCAGGTTGGTGCGCAGGATCTCGGGATCGGTGAACTCCGGCCGGGCGAGGAAGTCCTCCTCGCTGTAGAGCCGGATCGCGACGCCCGGGCCGAGCCGCCCGCACCGTCCCGAGCGCTGGCGGGCCGACGCCTGGCTGACCGGCTCGATGGGCAGCCGCTGGACCTTCGTGCGATGGCTGTACCGGGAGATGCGCGCGGTGCCCGGGTCGATCACGTAGCGGATGCCCGGAACCGTCAGTGACGTCTCGGCGACGTTGGTCGAGAGCACGACCCGCCGGCCGGTGTGCGGCTGGAACACCCGGTGCTGCTCGGCGGCCGAGAGCCGACTGTAGAGCGGCACCACCTCGGTGTTCAGCAGGGCGCGGTCGGCCAGCGCGTCGGCGGTGTCGCGGATCTCCCGCTCGCCGGCGAGGAAGACCAGGATGTCGCCCGGCCCCTCGGCGACCAGCTCGTCAACCGCGTCGAGGATCGCGCTCACCTGGTCGCGGTCCGGATCGGCGTCCGGATCGTCCGGGTCCACCACGGGGCGGTAGCGGACCTCGACCGGGTAGGTGCGGCCACTGACCTCCACCACCGGCGCATCACCGAAGTGCTTCGCGACCCGCTCGACGTCGATCGTCGCGGAGGTGATGACGACCTTCAGGTCGGGCCGCTTCGGCAGCAGCTGGGCGAGGTAGCCCAGCAGGAAGTCGATGTTGAGGCTCCGCTCGTGCGCCTCGTCGATGATGATCGTGTCGTACTGGCGCAGCAGCCGGTCGTGCCCGATCTCGGCCAGCAGCACGCCGTCGGTCATCAGCTTCACCAGCGTCGAGTCCGACACCTGGTCGGCGAAGCGCATCTTGAAGCCGACGACCTCGCCGAGGGGCGTGCCGAGCTCCTCGGCGATCCGCTCGGCCACGCTGCGTGCCGCGATCCGCCGCGGCTGGGTGTGCCCGATCCGGCCTCGCACGCCACGGCCGAGCTCGAGGGCGATCTTGGGCAGCTGGGTGGTCTTCCCCGACCCGGTCTCGCCGGCGACGACCACGACCTGGGCGTCCCGGAGCGCGGCGGCGATGTCCTCGCGCCGGGCGCTGACCGGCAGCTCCTCGGGGTAGCCGATCGCCGGCACGGCGGCCCGCCGCCGTGCGATCCGCTCCTCGGCCGCCGCGACGTCGGCGGCGATGCGCTCCCGCTGCCGGTCGCGCGCCCCCTGGTCCTTCGTCCGGCGCAGCCCGTCCAGCCGGCGGCGCAGCCGGTGCTCGTCGGCGAGAGTCAGGCCGGCGAGGCGCTCCCGGAGATCGTCGCGCGGCGCCCGCTGCTCGGGGTGCACATGGCTCACGGGGGCGCTCGCGTTCCTCTCGGCCGGGACGGGGTACCGGGGCGCCGACCCCGGGACGGGCGGGCCGCCGTCCAGGATCCCACTGCCCGACCGCCCGGCGCGGCGGCGGTGGGACAGGTCACCACCGTGCGGACCGCAACTCGTTGCATGCACCGCACAACGGGTTGTACGTTACATCCAATTTCCCCGTTCCTGGAGGCCCATGTCTTCCCCCGCGCGCCCCGGAGCGGCCACCACCCCCACGGGCGGCCGTCCGCAGGTGGAACTGCTCTCCGAGCAGCTGCCCCGGTTCATGCGACTGGTCCAGGCCCTGAAGAACCAGGCCTCCGGCCCGGAGAACCGCGACCGCGCAGCGCTCGTCCTGCTCTTCCCCCTGGTGCGCCTCGGAGCCCTCCGCCAAGGAGCCCTGGCGGACCTGGTGCACGCCGACCCCTCCACGATCAGCCGGCACGTGGCGGCACTGGTGGAGCAGGGGCTGGTGCGCCGGGTCGCCGACGAGAGCGACGGCCGGGCCAGCCTGCTCGTCGTCACCGATGCCGGACGCGCCGCCCTGGAAGCGCTGCACAGCGAGCGGACGGCGCACCTGGCGCGGGTGACCGCGCACTGGGACGAGGCCGACCTCGCCGCCCTGACCACCCTGTTCGGCCGCCTGCTCGACGACATCGCGGCCGACCTGCCCGGAGCCGCCGAGAACGCCGCCGCCTCCACCCCGAGCACCGATCCAGCCGGAGAGACCCGATGAGCCAGACCACCCGCAACGCCGCGGCGGCGCGCCGCAGCGCCCGCGCGGCCGCCGCCGCACCCGATTCCGGCGGGACCTTCAGCCACCGGCAGATCGTCACCATCCTGGTCGGCCTGATGGTCGCGATGTTCCTGGCGGCCCTGGACCAGACCGTCGTGGCCACCGCGATCCGCACGATCGCCGACGACCTGCAGGGCTACGACCTGCAGGCCTGGGCGACGACGGCCTTCCTCATCACCTCGACCATCGCCACGCCGCTCTACGGCAAGCTCTCCGACATCTACGGCCGGCGGCCGTTCTACCTGTTCGCCATCACGATCTTCGTGGTCGGCTCGGCGCTGTGCGGCATCGCCGACACGATGTACCAGCTCGCCGCCTACCGGGCGGTCCAGGGCATCGGCGCCGGTGGCCTGATGTCCCTGGCGCTGGCGATCATCGGCGACATCGTCCCGCCCCGGGAGCGGTCGCGGTACCAGGGCTACTTCATGGCCGTCTTCGGCACCTCGAGCGTGCTCGGCCCGGTCATCGGCGGCTTCTTCGCCGGCCACGACTCGATCCTCGGCGTCGACGGCTGGCGCTGGATCTTCTGGATCAACGTGCCGCTCGGCGTGCTGGCCTTCGCCGCCGTGTGGCGGGTGCTCCACCTCCCGCACGAGCGCCGTGAGCACCGGATCGACTGGCCCGGCGCCCTGGCGCTGGTCACCTTCCTCGTCCCCCTGCTGATCGTCGCCGAGCAGGGCCGCACCTGGGGCTGGACCTCCTCGGCGGCCGTCACCTGCTATGTGATCGGCGCCGTCGGCTTCGTGCTGTTCCTCCTGGCCGAGCGCGCGTACGGGGACGACGCCCTGCTGCCCCTGCGGCTGTTCGGCAACCGCAGCTTCGCGGTGAGCGGTGTGGGCAGCGTGGTCATGGGTGCCGGGATGTTCGGCGGCCTGCTGCTGCTGCCGCAGTACCTGCAGATCGTGCAGGGTTCCAGCGCCACGGTGGCGGGGCTGCAGATGATCCCCCTCGTCGGCGGGATCATGGTCGGCGCGATGAGCTCCGGCATCGCCATCTCCAGGACCGGCAAGTACAAGGTCTTCCCGCTCGTCGGGATCGCCCTCATGGTGACCGCGCTGCTGGCGATGTCCTTCCTCGTCGAGGCCGACACCTCCATCTGGTCCCTGGTCCCGTTCATGGTGCTGCTGGGCCTGGGGTTGGGCTTCAACTTCCAGCCGGTCATCCTCGCCGTCCAGAACGCCGTCTCCCCCCGGGAGATGGGCGTGGCCACCTCCTCGGTCACGTTCTTCCGCCAGATGGGCGGCACGATCGGGACGGCGGCCTTCCTGTCGATCCTGTTCACCCGGCTGCCCCGGGACATCGACGCCGCCGTGCAGGACACCGTGCGGGCCAACCCGGAGCTGGCCCCGCAGTTCCAGCAGCTGGACGCCGGCGGCGGAGCAGCGCTGGACGACACCTCCTTCATCCAGGAGCTCCCGGCCGCCCTGGCCCAGCCCTTCAAGGTCGGCTTCTCGAACTCGATCGACCTGGTGTTCCTCATCGCCGCCTGCGTCGTGGCGGTCGGGTTCTTCGTTTTCCTCTTCCTGCCCCAGCTGGCGCTGAGCACCAAGTCGGGCATCCAGGCCCGCCAGGGCGAGGCGGCCGGCACGGCGACCAGCGACCCCGGAGATCCCGCGGAGGAGGCGACCGAGGCCGTGGGCGCGGCCGCGCCGACGTCGGTCCCGCCGCCGGTGGGCCAGCCCGGCGACCGGCCCGACGCCCGGCGCTGACCGCGACCGCCGACGACCCCTTCCCGCACCGCGGGAGGGGGTCGTCACGCATCGGGCGGGCAGCAGCCCTACGGCGGTGACCCGCGGGCGGACATCCCGGCGGGCAGGATGTCCGCCTCGGGGTCAATGCCGGGCTGCGCCGCCCGCGGTCAGGGCAGGAAGACCGCGCGCACGCAGCCGTCCTCCTTCTCCTTGAACAGCCGGTAGCCCTCCGGCGCCTCGGTCAGCGGCATGACGTGGGTGGCCAGGTGCTCGGTGACCAGCTCCCCGGCCTCCATCCGGCGCAGCAGCTCCGGGATGTAGCGCTGGGCGTGGACCTGGGCGCCGCGGATCGTGAGGCCCTTGTTCATGGCCGCTCCCAGGGGGAACTTGTCCACCATCGCGGCGAAGACCCCGAGGGTGAAGACCGTGCCGCCCTTCCGGCACGCCATGATCGCCTCGCGCACCGCGGTCGGCCGGTCGGTCTGCAGCCGCAGCTGCTGCTTGACCTGGTCGTAGATGCCGGGCGCTCCCGGGGCGTGCGCCTCCATCCCCACGGCCTCGATGCAGACGTCCGGGCCTCGCCCGCCGGTGCGCTCGCGCAGCTCCGCGACGACGTCGGTGGTCGTGTAGTCCACGGCCTCGGCGCCCACGTGGTCGCGCACCTGCGCGAGCCGCTCGGGGATCCGATCGATCACCACGACCTGCTCGGCACCCAGCAGCATCGCCGCGCGGGCGGCCATCTGACCGACGCCGCCGGCCCCCCAGACCGCGACGACGTCACCGGGCTTCGTCCCGGCCAGGTCGGCGCCCATCCAGCCGGTCGATGCGGCGTCGGAGGCGAACAGCGCCCGGGTGTCGGAGACCCCGTCGGGGACGACGAAGGTGCCGACGTCGGCGTAGGGCACCCGCATGAACTCCGCGTGGCTGCCGGCGTACCCGCCCATCGCGTGCGAGTAGCCGAAGCACCCGCCGGGGCTCTGGCCCCACAGCCCCTCGGTGATCCCCGGGTTCGCGTTGCCGTTGTCGCAGAGCGAGTACAGCTCCTGCTTGCAGTACCAGCAGCTGCCGCAGGCCGCGAACGGCGCGACGACGACGCGGTCGCCGACCTTGCGGTTCCGGACCTCCTTGCCGACCTCGACGACCTCGCCGATGAACTCGTGGCCCAGCACGTCACCGGCGCGCATGAACGGGATGTAGCCGCCGATCAGGTGCAGGTCGGAGCCGCAGGTGACCGACTGGCTGATCTTCAGGATCACGTCGTGGTCGTTGAGGAGCTGCGGCTCGGGGACGTCCTCCACCGACACCTCGTTGACCCCGGTCCACGTCGCGGCCTTCACAGCACACCCTCCTTCGCAGCCGATCCCGTCATGCCCTCCAGGGCCGCGCCCTGGGGGGTCGGCTTGCGGAAGCCGTGCGGCTGCGGGTCCACGCGCAGCACCTCACCGGTCTCCAGCCGCTGCTTCGCCTCGCGCAGCGCGGCGCGCAGCTCGCCGATCTCGTCGTCGGTCGGCGTCTCCTTGAAGCGGGCCGCGAGCTCGGTCCCCCTGTCCCCGGGGGCTGCGGCGATGCGCACCTCGACCCGGTCGCCGAAGCGGTCCAGCGGGGGCGGCGGCGACGCCGGCGAACCGACCTGGTCAGGCGCCTTCAGCACGGTGACCGCCCGCCAGCGGCGGGCGGCGGTCGCCGGGTCGTCGGTCACCGACGCCTGCCCCACGCCCGGGATGCGGACGTGCTGCAGGGTGCTCAGCAGCGCGCCTCCGGCGCGGCTGACGATGGCGGGTAGCTCCATGGCTCCTCCTCGGTCGACGACGGTCCCGACCTACCCGCACATGCCGCCGGGGCAACCGGCCTAGTGTGAGGTGGTTCGCACCGCCCCGGAGACCCGCGCCCTGGAGACCTCGTGCCGTCGTCGCTGATCCTGTCCCGCCGTGACCTGGACTTCCTGCTGAACGAGTGGCTCGACGTCGAGTCGCTCACCAAGCGGTCACGCTTCACCGAGCACTCGCGAGAGACCTTCGACGCGGTGCTCGACCTGGCCGAGCAGATCGCCACCGAGCACTTCGCCCCGCACAACCGCAAGGCCGACGAGAACGAGCCGCGGTTCGTCGACGGCAAGGTCGAGCTGATCCCGGAGGTCGCCGAGGCGCTCCAGGTCTTCGCCGAGGCCGGGCTGATGGCCGGCGAGTTCGACGAGGAGTTCGGCGGCATGCAGCTGCCGCACGTGGTCGGGCAGGCCGTCTTCGCGTGGTTCAAGGCGGCCAACGTGGGCACGTCGGCCTACCCGTTCCTCACGATGGGCAACGCGCGCCTGCTGCTGGCCCACGGCAGCCGGGAGCAGATCGACACCTACGTGGCCCCGGAGATCGAGGGCCGCTGGTTCGGCACCATGGCGCTGTCCGAGCCGCAGGCCGGCTCCTCGCTGGCCGACATCACCACCCGGGCGGTGCCGCAGGACGACGGCACCTACCGGCTCACCGGCAACAAGATGTGGATCTCCGGTGGCGACCACGAGCTCACCGAGAACATCGTCCACCTGGTGCTGGCCAAGATCCCCGGCGGCCCGCCCGGGGTGAAGGGCATCTCGCTGTTCATCGTCCCGAAGTTCCTGGTGAACGAGGACGGCTCGCTGGGCGAGCGCAACGACGTCGTCCTGGCCGGGCTCAACCACAAGATGGGCTACCGGGGGACGACGAACACGCTGCTCAACTTCGGAGAGGGCGTGCACAGGCCGGGCGGGCAGCCCGGCGCCGTCGGCTACCTGGTCGGTGAGCCGCACAAGGGCCTCACCTACATGTTCCACATGATGAACGAGGCCCGGATCGGCGTCGGGATGGGCGCGACCGTGCTCGGCTACACCGGTTACCTGCACGCGCTCGAGTACGCGCGCACCCGCACGCAGGGGCGGCCGGCGGGCGCGAAGGACCCGGCCTCGCCGATGGTGCCGATCATCGAGCACGCCGACGTCCGCCGGATGCTGCTGGCCGCGAAGTCCTACGCCGAGGGCGGCCTGGCCCTGGGCCTGTACTGCGCGCGCCTGGTCGACGAGGAGCAGACCGCGGAGACCCAGGAGGAGCGGGAGCGAGCGCACCTCCTGCTCGACATGCTCACCCCGGTCGCCAAGGCGTGGCCCTCGCAGTGGGGGCTGGCCGCCAACGACCTGGCCATCCAGGTGCACGGCGGCTACGGGTACACGCGGGACTACCCGGTGGAGCAGTTCTACCGGGACAACCGGCTCAACCCGATCCACGAGGGCACCCAGGGCATCCAGTCCCTCGACCTGCTCGGCCGCAAGGTCGTCATGCAGGGCGGGGCGGGGCTCGCCCTGCTGGGCGAGACGATCGCCGCGACCACCGCCCGCGCCGCCGGCACGCAGTGGGCCGGCTTCGCCGCGGACCTGGACGCCGCGGTCGCCCGGATGGGAGCGGTCACCGCCACCCTCTGGGGCACCGGCGACCCCGACCTGGCCCTGGCCAACTCCCACGTCTACCTGGAGGCGGCGGGCCACATCGTGGTCGCGTGGCTGTGGCTGGAGCAGGCGCTGGCCGCCGAGGCCGGCACCACCGACTTCCACGAGGGCAAGCGCGCCGCGGCCCGCTACTTCTGGCGCTGGGAGCTGCCCCGCACCCGGGGCTGGTTCGACCTGCTGGAGTCGCTGGACCGCACGGTGCTGGACGCCCGCGACGCCTGGTTCTGAGACGCGACGACGGCGCCCCGCCGCTCCGGGTGGAGCGGCGGGGCGCCGTCGTTCGCTGTGCTGCGGGGGTCAGGCTCGTGCGGCCCCCACGGGCTCGGAGCCGGAGCGCCGGGCGTTCGCGGCACCGCGGGCCGCCCGCTGCTCCTGCTCGTACCGGGCGGTGGACTGGGTGCCCATCGCGATGACCAGGGCCGTCAGGACGAAGAACCCCAGCAGGGTCACGGCCGGCCACAACATCATCAGATCGCTCTCCTCGCAGAACTCGCGGATGCCACCACCGGGTCAGGGACGGCGGCACGTCGTCGGGGCTCACTGTCCCCCGCTCGAACCCGTCTCAATCGTCGGTTCCGGGAGTTCACCTGGCCGGGTGTGATCCGATGCACAACCGTTACGCGCGCCGAGCGGGGAACCGCGGCGTGGTTGCATCACAGCGTGTCCGAACCCACAGCAGCTCCGGCGGCCGGCACCGGTTCCGGCACCCGTCCCGTGGCGTTGGTCGTGGCCCTCTCCCTGGGCGTCACCACGCTGTCGCTGCTGCAGAGCCTGGTCGTGCCGGCGCTGGGACGGATCGAGGAGCAGCTCGGGGTCTCAGCCGGGGCCGCTGGCTGGGTGCTCACCGCCAACCTGCTCGCCGCCGCCGTCCTGACCCCGGTGCTCGGCCGGCTCGGCGACCTGAAGGGCGAGCGCCCCGTCATCCTCGGCATCCTGGTCGCGGTCGTGCTGGGCACCCTGCTGATCGTCCTGACGGAGTCCCTGCCGCTGCTGCTGGCCGGCCGGGTCCTGCAGGGGGCGTCCTACGGCCTCTTCCCCCTGTCGATCAGCGTCCTGCGACGGGAGCTCCCCGAGGCCCGGCTGAGCGTGGCGATGTCGGTGGTCAGCAGCACGCTCGCGGTGGGCGGCGTCGTCGGCCTGGTCGCCACCGGGCTGATCACCGGCGACGACGGCGACTACCGGCACGCCTTCTGGCTGGGGCTGGGCATCGCCCTCGTCGCCCTGCTGCTCGCCGCCTGGCTGCTCCCCCGCCGCCGGGTCTCGGCGAGCGGCCGGGTCGACTGGTGGGGCGCCCTGGTGCTGGGCTTGGGCCTGGTGCTCCTTCTCCTGCCCCTCTCCCAGGGGCACACCTGGGGTTGGGCCTCACCGGGCACGCTCGGCTGCCTCGCCGGCTCGGGCGTCGTCCTGACCGCGTGGGTGGCGCTGCAGCGGCGCACCGCCGAACCGCTGGTGCGCCCGTCCATGCTCGCCGACCGGCGCACCCTCGTCCCGAACGTGGCCGGCCTCATGAGCGGGATCGCGCTGTTCGCCTCCTTCCTCGCCGTCCTGCAGTACGTGCAGGCCGACCCGGAGGTCACCGGGTACGGCTTCGACGCGAGCGTGCTGGAGGCAGCAGTGGTCTACCTGCTGCCCGGCGGGGTGGTCGGCATCCTGCTCGCGCCCTTCGCGGGCCGGGTCGTCCACCGCCTGGGCGGCCTGCCCACCCTGACCGCGGGCGCCTCGTGCGGGGTCGCCGGCTTCGCCCTGCTCGCCGGGGCACGCGGCGAACCGTGGCTGGTGATCGTCGCCGGCCTGCTCACCCAGGTCTCGGTCACCGTGGCCTACGCGGCGCTGCCCGCGCTCGTCGTCGACGCGGTCCAGGAGGAGGAGACCGGGGTGGCGAACGCGGTGAACTCGATCGCCCGCTCGGTCGGGCAGGCGCTGGGCAGCACGCTCGCCGTCACGCTGATCGCGGGCAGCATCGACGCCGCCACCGGGTTGCCGCGGACCATCGCCTTCACGCTGGTCGCGCTCGTCGGCGTCGGCGCCTCGGTCGTGGTCGTGCTCGTCGCGCTGCTCGGCATGCTCGCCGACCGCCGCGGCGGGCGAGGCCGCCGCGATCCGCTGGCGGAGGTGGAACAGGCCACCGCCGGGGCGGGCGAGTGGTCACCGGTGTCCGGGGTGCGCTGACCGGGGCACGGGCGCCGGTGAGAGGTGTGGCCGGACCGTTACCGGCGCGTCCGGCATGGAACGAGTTCGTCCGGGGCATCGACAGGCGCGACCGCCCGCGTCCCAGGAGGACTTCTTCATGGCCCGACCCACCGGCTCGTCCAGCCGCACCAAGGCTGAGACGCGCTTCACCGACAACCGCGCCGGCGGCGATCCCGCGCCGCAGGACGACAACATCAGCGGCACGCGGGCCGATTACGCGCCCACCGGCGCCGATCCGAAGCCCACGACGGGCGGCACGCTCAAGCGCGCGGCCAAGGAGTTCAGCGAGGACAACCTCACCGACTGGGCCGCCGCGCTGACCTACTACGGGGTGCTGGCGCTGTTCCCCGCGCTCGCCGCCCTGGCCGCCGTCGTGGGTCTGTTCACCAGCCCGCAGCAGCTCACCGACGCGTTGACGCAGGTCGTCCCGCAGTCCGCGGCCGAGACCATCAGACCGGCCATCGAGGACATCGCCGGCAACACCGCGCCCCTGGGCTTCGCCCTCGTCCTCGGTCTCCTCGGTTCGCTGTGGACGGCCTCCGGTTACGTCGGCGCCTTCACCCGCGCGGCGAACGTCGTCTACGAGACGCGCGAGGGGCGCAAGGTCTGGAAGCTCAAGCCGCTGCAGATCCTGATCACCCTGGTCGGCATCCTGTTCGCGGCGCTGCTCGTCGCCATGCTGGTGCTCAGCGGCCCGGTGGTCGACGCGGTCGGCCAGGCGATCGGCCTGGGTGACACCGTCCTGACCGTCTGGAGCTGGGCCAAGTGGCCGGTCATGCTGGTGATCCTGGCGCTGATGATCGCGGTGCTCTACTACTCGACGCCGAACGCCAAGCTGCGCGGCTTCAAGTTCATCAGCCCCGGGGCCGGCGTCGCCATCCTGGTGGCGGTCGTCGCGTCGGCCGCGTTCGCCTTCTACGTGGCGAACTTCGGCAGCTACAACGCCACCTACGGGGCGCTCGCGGGCGTCGTCATCTTCCTGATCTGGTTCTGGCTGATCAACGTCTCGCTGCTCTTCGGCATCGAGCTCGACGCCGAGATGGAGCGCACCAAGGAGCTGAAGGAGGGCGTGCCGCGGGCGGAGAAGGAGATCCAGCTCGACGCCCGGGACGAGCCCGACGACAAGCAGACGACCTGACCGGACTGCCCGAGTGCGACGTAGGCGCAGCACGCACTGCGGCTGACGGCCCCCTCCCGCTGCGGGAGGGGGCCGTCGACGTTCATCGGGCGAGGCCGGGGCCGCCCGGGCTGCGGCGCGCGGCTCAGCGGCTGGTCGGCGGCCCGTCGCCGCGCCGGGCCAGGGGCACCCGCTCCACCACGCCGGCGACGGCGGCCAGGCCCTGGCTCACCGCCCGCCCGGCGGGGGCGAACCGGTCCGGCACACGGCGCACCCCGGCGTCGACGACGTCGCGGGTGCGGTCGATCAGCGACAGCGGCAGCCCGGACAGCGCGTTGCCCGGAGGGCGACGGGAGACGGTGGGGTGCGGGCGGGTGGGCGAGATCCGCCGCATCACCGCCCAGCGCCGGCCCAGGGCGCGGAGCTCCTCGGGGTTGAGCGCCTCCTGGAGCCGCGGGAACATCACGTCCTCCTCGTCGCGCACGTCCTCGCGGAGCACCTCCACCAGCCGCCGCAGCCGCGCCGGGCGCTCGGGGTGGTCCAGGCCGTCGCGCTCCAGCGCGCTGACCAGCTCGTTGACCTCCTGGTGCTCCTCCTCCACCTGCCGCGTGAGGGCGTCCCCGTCGGGCAGCGCCCGGCGGATCACCGGCCAGAGGACGGTCTCCTCCGCGAAGGCGTGGCTGAACACCAGCCGGTCGATGCGGGTGAGCACCTCCTCCTGGGCGGCGCCGGTCGTGCCGTCGAGCTCGTGCAGCAGCCGGTCGAGCTCCGCGTGGTCGCGGCGCTGGCGGACGAGCACGCTGCCCGGCCCGCCCAGCTCCTCGACGGTCTGGTCGGCGATGGAACGCATCAGGAACTCCTCCGGTCGGTCGGTCACCTGGTGTCCTGCCCCCGGTGGGCCCGCGGCACGCCTGGTTGCCACCACGACCCCCGGGTAGGTGCGGACCACCGTTCCCCGATCCAGGAGGCCCGAGCCCCCATGAGCAGCGAACCGTCGACGATCACCTCCGACTTCTACGACCTCGAGGCGCTGCTCGACGACGACGACCGGGCGCTGCTGCACCGGGTTCGCACCTTCATGGACGAGCAGGTGACGCCGGTCATCAACGAGTACTGGACCCGCGCGGAGTTCCCCCGTCAGCTCATCCCCGCCATGGCCGAGCTGGGCATCGCCGGCGTCTCGCTCCAGGGCTACGGCTGCCCGGGGCGCTCATCCCTGCTCGACGGCATGATCGCGATGGAGCTCTCCAAGGGCGATCCCTCCATCTCGACGTTCATGGGCGTGCACGGCGGCCTGGCCATGGGCTCGATCTACCTCTGCGGCTCAGAGGAGCAGAAGGAGCGCTGGCTCCCGGCGATGGCCCGCATGGAGCTCATCGGCGCGTTCGGGCTGACCGAGCCCGACCACGGCTCCGACGTCGCCCGCGGCCTGCAGACGACGTGCCGCCGGGACGGCGACGAGTGGGCGCTCGACGGCGAGAAGAAGTGGATCGGCAACGCCAGCTTCGCCGACCTGGTCATCATCTGGGCGCGCGACGTGGCCACCGAACGCGTGTTGGGCTTCGTCGTCGAGCAGGGGACGCCAGGCTTCACCGCCGTCGACCTCCAGGACAAGATCGCGCTCCGCGCCGTGCAGAACGCGCACATCACCCTGGACAGTGTGCGGGTGCCGGAGGAGAACCGGCTGCAGGAGGCGCACAGCTTCCGGGAGACGGCCAACGTGCTGCGCACCACCCGGGCCGGGGTCGCCTGGTCGGCGGTCGGGTGCTCGCGCGGCGCCTACGAGCACGCGCTGCGCTACGCGCTGGAGCGCGAGCAGTTCGGGCAGCCCATCGTGGAGTTCCAGCTCGTGCAGGACCTGCTGGTGCGGATGCTCGGCAACATCACCGCCTCGGGGGCGATGTGCGCCCGGCTGTCCCAGCTGCAGATGGCGGGCACCATGACCGACGAGCACGCGTCGCTGGCCAAGGCCTTCTGCACGATGCGCATGCGCGAGACCGTGGGCTGGGCCCGCGAGCTCATGGGCGGGAACGGGATCCTGCTGGAGAACCACGTCGGCCGGTACGTCGCCGACGCCGAGGCGATCTACTCCTACGAGGGCACGCGCGAGGTGAACACGCTCATCGTCGGCCGCGGCGTCACGGGGGCCAGCGCGATCGTCTGACGGGCTGCGCGCACGGCCTGCCGGGTACCGAGGGCTGTGGTTGAGTGGTCGGGGTCACACACTGCCCCTCCCAGGGGCCGGCGACGTCGCCGGCCCGGGGAAGCGCACGAAGGGAACCGCCATGGCCCAGCCCGCGACCGAACCGGACCGGACGGCCTCCACACCCACCGCCGGCCGCCCCGAGAGCGACCTCCCCGCCGGGACCCCCGAGCAGGCCGCCGAGGCCGCTACGGGCCTCGACATGGTCCTGGTCGACGCCGCCCGCGGGCCGCTGCGCCGGCTGGTCCCGCCGGCCGGCACCGCGCTGCGCTTCGGCTCGGCGCTGGCCCGCAAGCCGGACGTGGTGGCCCGCCGCGGCGGGGAACTGGCCCGCGAGCTCGGCAAGGTCGTGCTCGGCCGCTCGGAGCTCGCGCCCGGGAAGAAGGACAAGCGGTTCGCCGACCCCGCGTGGAGCGGCAACCCGCTGCTCCGGCGGGCCATGCAGGCGCACCTGGCGACGGCGCGGGTGGCCTGGGAGCTGATCGAGGACGCCGACCTCGACTGGCAGGACGACGAGCGGATCCGGTTCACCGCCACGAACCTGGTCGACGCGCTCGCCCCCAGCAACGTGCCGGTGCTCAACCCGCTGGCCCTCAAGGCGGTCATCGACACCGGCGGCAAGAACGCCGTCGAGGGCGTGCGGCGGATGGTCAAGGACCTGGCGAACCCGCCCCGGGTGCCGTCGATGGTCGAGCCCGACGCCTTCACCGTCGGGGAGGACCTCGCGGTGACGCCGGGGGCCGTGGTGTTCCGCACCGATGTCTTCGAGCTGATCCAGTACCGGCCGACGACGGAGCGGGTGCGCGCGGTGCCGCTGGTGATCGTCCCGCCGACGATCAACAAGTACTACATCACCGACCTGGCGCCTGGCCGCAGCATCGTGGAGCACTACGTGGCCAGCGGCCAGCAGGTCTTCATGATCTCGTGGCGCAACCCCGACGAGCGGCACGCAGACTGGGGCCTGGACGCCTACGGGCAGGCGGTCCTCGACGCGATGGACGCCGTCGAGCGGGTCACCGGGCAGGAGCAGGTGAGCGTCCAGGCGTTCTGCTCCGGCGGCATCATCACCGCGATGGTGCTGGCCCACCTGGCCGCGACCGGCCGGCAGGACCGGGTGCGCGCGGCCAGCTACGCCGTCACCGTCCTTGACTGGGCCCGCGCCGGCACCATCTCCGCCCTCATGGACGAGGACGAGGTGCAGGCCGCCACCGAACGCTCCCGGAAGAAGGGCTACCTCGACGGCGCCCAGCTGGCGGAGGTGTTCGCCTGGCTGCGACCCAACGACCTGATCTGGAACTACTGGGTCAACAACTACCTGCAGGGCAAGCCGCCGCCGAACTTCGACATCCTGTTCTGGAACGCCGACACGACCCGGATGAGCGCGGCCCTGCACCGCGACTTCATCGAGGTGGCACTGGGCAACGCGCTGACCGAGCCCGGCCGGGCCACCATGCTCGGCTCGCCGGTGGACCTGTCGGCGGTCACCGTCGACTCCTACGTCACCGCGGGGATCGCCGACCACCTGTGCCCGTGGCAGGCCTGCTACCGGACCACCCAGCTGCTCGGCGGGGAGAGCCGGTTCATCCTCTCCACCAGCGGCCACATCGCCTCCCTGGTGAACCCGCCGGGCAACCCGAAGTCCACCTTCCAGGTGGCGGGCGCCACGCCACCCGACCCCCAGGAGTGGCTGCGGTCGGCCGAGACGGTGCAGGGCTCCTGGTGGCCGGACTTCATGGCCTGGCTCGGCGAGCGGTCGGGCGAGGAGGTGCCGGCGCCGGCCGAGCTGGGTGGGAACGGCCTCGAGGTGCTCGCCGAGGCCCCGGGCACCTATGTCTTCGACAAGTAGTCGGGAGGTCGTCCGCAGCCTCACCGTCGGGGGCCGGACGCTCCGGACCGCCGTGCGGCCGGGTACCGACGACGCGGTGCCGCCGCTGCTGCTGATGAACGGCATCGGCGCCAGCCTGGAGGTGCTGCAGCCCTTCGTCGACGCGCTGGATCCCCGGCGCACCGTCATCCGGTTCGACGTGCCGGGCGTGGGCGGCTCACCGCCACCCGTCGTCCCCTACCTGCTCTCCACGCTGAGCCCCGTGGTCGCCGGGCTGCTGAACCGGCTGGGCCAACACCGGCCGGTGGACGTCCTCGGGCTGTCCTGGGGCGGAGGGCTGGCCCAGCACTTCGCGGTGCAGCACCGGCGCCGCTGCCGGCGGCTGGTGCTGGCCGCGACGGCGACCGGCTCCCTCATGGTGCCGGCCCGCCCCGCCGTGCTGGCCCGCATGCTGACCCCGCGGCGGCACCGCGACCCGGAGTACGCCCGCGAGATCGCCGGCCTGATCTACGGCGGGACTATGCGCACCGACCCCGAGCGGGCGGCGGCGGCGCTGCACACGCACACCCGGGTCGGCCCGAAGCGCGGCTACTACTACCAGCTCGCCTCGAGCACCGGGTGGAGCAGCCTGCCGTTCCTGCGGCTCATCCGGCAGCCGACGCTGGTGGTGGCGGGGGACGACGACCCGATCATCCCGGTCGTGAACGCCCGGGTGATGGCCCGGCTGATCCCCCGGGCGCAGCTGCACGTCTACCGCGGCGGGCACATCGCGCTGGTCACCGAGGCCGACGAGCTGGCCCCGGTGATCGAGTCGTTCCTCGACGGCTGACCGGGCGGTTCAGCCGCGGGCGGCCGCGGCGGCGACGTGCTGCTCGAAGCGGTCCATCACGTCGTCGATGAGCTGGGCGTGGGTGTAGTTCATGACGTCGTAGCCGCCCGCCCCCGCCGGGCTGCCCGGCTCGACCTGGACGTCGAGCCGGGAGGCACCCGGGTCCGACGACGGCCGGGCGCCGTCCCCGCGGCGCGGCGGGCGGCTGGGCCGGATGCGGTAGCGGAACGGCGCGCCGCCGTCGGCCTGCGCCGTGAGCTCGACGCAGGGCGCGCCGGAGTCGTCGACGGCCCAGTGCATGTCCGACTCGACCTCCCGGGCGCGCAGCTCGGCCGCGGCCTCCGCCAGGGCCGGCCGCGCCGTCTCGTGGAGGTACTGGTCGACCCGCTCACGGCCGGTGGGGACAGGTGCCCGGCGCCGTCGCAGCCGGGCGCGCCGCCGCGCGGCCGGCCGGCCGGAGGGAGCGATCCGGTGGCGGTTGACGGCGCGATCGGCCTCGCTGCGCAGCGCGCGGTGCAGCCCGACCATCACCGCCACCATCACGAAGGCGAAGGGCAGGCCCATGATGATGGTCGCGTTCTGGAGCGCGGGCACGCCGCCGACCAGCAGCATCGCAGCGGTGAGCACGCCGGTCACGACCGCCCAGACGATCCGGACGCCGGCGGCCGCGTCGTCCTGCGGCCGGCGCAGCCGCGAGGACAGGTTCGCCATCACCAGCGCGCCGGAGTCCGCGGACGTCACGTAGAACAGCAGGCCGATGAAGGTCGCGATCGAGGCGATGAACGGAAAGGCCGGGTAGTCCGCCAGGAGGGTGTAGAAGCCCCGCTCCGGGATGTTCATCGCCGTCTCGCCGAACGCCGCATCGCCCTGCCGGATGCGGTCGATGGCGCTGTTCCCGAAGATCGACACCCACATCAGGATGTAGCTGAAGGGCAGCAGCAGCGTCCCGGCCACGAACTGGCGGATCGTCCGGCCCCGCGAGATGCGGGCGAGGAAGAGCCCGACGAAGGACGCCCAGGCGATCCACCACGCCCAGAAGAACAGCGTCCAGCCGTTCAGCCACTCGTCCGGCCGGTCGTAGGCGAAGGTCTCCATGGTGAGGCCGGGGAAGCTGCTCACGAAGTCCCCGACGTTCTGGACCAGCCCGTTGAGCAGGAACGCGGTGTTGCCGGTCACCAGCACGAAGCCGGCCAGCCCCAGGGCGAGGACGACGTTGAGCTGGGAGAGCCGCTTGATGCCCCGGTCGACACCGCTCACCGCGGACACCGTCGCCACGCCCACGGCCAGGGCGATCAACCCCAGCTGCGCGGCCCGGCCCTCGGGGATGCCGAACAGCACCGACAACCCGTAGTTCAGCTGCACCACACCGATGCCCAGCGACGTGGCGACGCCGAAGATCGTGCCGAGGACCGCCGCGACGTCCACGGCGTCGCCCAGCGAGCCGTGCACGCGCCGGCCGAAGATCGGGTACAGCACCGAGCGGATGGCCAGCGGCATGTTCATGCGGTAGGCGAAGTAGGCCAGCGCCATCCCCATCAGCGCGTACATGCCCCAGCCGTTGATGCCGTAGTGGAACAGCGTCCACACGGTCGCCTCGCGGGCGGCCTCCACCGTCTCGCCCTCAACCACCGGCGGGGCCAGGTACTGCGTGACCGGCTCGGCGACGGCGAAGAACATCAGGTCGGTGCCGATGCCGGCGGCGAAGAGCATCGACGCCCAGGCGAAGGTGCTGAACTGCGGGGTGGAGTGCTCGGGGCCGAGCTTGACCTTCCCGTACCGCGAGAAGGCGATGGCCAGGACGAAGACGAGCACGGCGGTGGCGAAGGCGATGTAGAACCAGCCGAACCACTCCGACGTCCAGCCGACCAGGGAGCCGATCGTCTCCGCGGCCGACGTCGGGGTCGCCGTCGCCCAGAGCGCGATCGCGAGGACGCCGGCGACCGAGCCGTAGAAGACGCGCCGTTTGATCCCGGAGCCCGCGTCGGGGGACCGGGTGCCGGGCTCGCTCATGCCCGCTTCCCCCACTCTGTCGCGAGGTGCGCTGCCGACGTCTTCGATGTGCCGCTCACCGGCCGGATGGTGGCACACCCGGCGGCGTGCGGCAGCCGCACGGCAGCCCGGGCCGACGGGCTCAGGTGGTGGGGGCGGCCGTCTCCTCCCGGCGCAGCAGCGCTCCGGCCTCGGCCGCGGGCAGCGGCCGGGACAGCAGGTAGCCCTGCGCCCGGTCGCACGCCTGTGCCCGGAGCCGCGCCATCTGCGCGTCCTCCTCGACCCCCTCGGCGACCACGGTGAGACCGAACGTGTGCGCCGCGCGGATCATCAGGGCGACCAGTTCGAGGTGGGCGGGCTCCCCCGACGCCACGAAGCTGCGGTCGATCTTCAGCGTGTCCACGGGCATGTTCCGCAGCTGCCCGATCGAGGTGTACCCGGTGCCGAAGTCGTCGATGGCGATGCCGACGCCCATGTCCCGCAGCTCGGTCAGGTGGTCGTACGCGGCCGGGTCGTCCACCAGCACCGTCTCGGTGACCTCGAGGACCAGCAGCCGCGCCGGCAGCCCGGAGGTGGCGAGCGCGTCCGCGACGTCGGTGACCACCCGCCGGTCGGCGAGGTGCCGGCCGGAGATGTTCACCGCGATCGTCGGCTCGGGCCGCCCCGGGGCCACCGGGAACTCCTTCCGCCACTGCGCCAGCTGACGGGTCGCCTCCTGCAGCACGAAGCGGTCGATGTCCCCGACGAGGCGGGACCGCTCGGCGACCGGGATGAACTGGTCCGGCGGGACCGGGCCGACGCCCGGCCGGTCCCAGCGGACCAGTGCCTCGTACCCGGTCAGCCGGTCGGACGCCAGGTCCATGACCGGCTGGTAGACCAGGTGCATCTCGCCGCTGGCCAGGCCGTGGCTGATGGCCGCCTCGAGCTCGGCCTGCTCGGTCAGCTGCAGCCGGAGCGTCTCGTCGAAGATCTCCGCCCGGCCCCGGCCGTGCGCCTTGGCCCGGTACGCGGCGGTGTCGGCCTCGGCGAAGAGCACGTCGGCGTCGGTGCCGCCGTCGCGGCTGATCGCCACGCCGACGCTGGCGCCGACGCCGACCGTCAGCGCCCCCACCGGGATCGGCTCGCTGACCGAGGCGATGAGCCGCTCGGCGAGGTCGATCAGGTCGTGCTCGGCGTGCACCGGCTCGACCAGGACGACGAACTCGTCGCCGCCGAGGCGGCAGACGACGTCACCCGGGCGCACGGCCGCCCGGAGCCGGCCCGCCACCGCGCGCAGCACCTCGTCGCCGGCCGCGTGGCCGTGGCCGTCGTTGACGGCCTTGAAGCCGTCCAGGTCGATGAAGAGGAGACCGGTCATCTCCCCGGACCGCCGGCCGCGGTGCAGGGCCGAGGTCACGAGGGTGAGGGCCTGCGCGCGGTTGGGCAGCTCGGTCAGCGGGTCGTGCGTGGCCTGGTGCGCGAGAGCGAACTGCAGCTCCTCGCGCTGGCGCACCGAGGTGACGATCGCCTTGACCGAGGCGTGCACGACCTCGCCGAGCGGGCCGGGCAGGGGCTCGTCGAGGAGCGCGTCGTCGAGGTCGCCGCGGGCCACGGCCTGCGCCTGGTCCTGGATCCGGCGCAGCCCGGCGACGGCCGACCCGAGCGCGGCCGAGACCGTCCGGACCTCCCGCGGCCCGGCGACCTCGACCGCCACCAGCGATCCCTCGCTGATCTCGGTCGCCTGGGCGGCGAGCAGGCGGAGCGCCCCGGTGACGCTGCGGCCGAGGACGAAGGCGCCGAGCAGCGAGGCGACGAGCAGGCCGGCTCCCATCAGCAGGACGAACTGGAGCCGGTCGCCGGCGCGCTCGAGGTCGGCGGCCACGAGCTGCCGGGCCTCGTCGACCGCCGTCCCGACCAGCTCGGCCAGCATCGTGCTGCGGTCCTGGCTCTGGAACAGCACGGTGACCAGGTCGCTGAGCGGCATGGCGGCGCCGCCGTCGTCGGTGAGTCCCTGCGCGAGCAGGCCGTCCAGCTGGGTGACGACGTCGGAGGTGCGGACCTCCTCCCAGGCATCCCGCAGGCCCTGCCCCGAGACAGTGTCCATCCGGCGCTGGGCGTCCAGGTAGTCCAGCCACTGGGTCTCCCAGGCGGTGCGGGAGCCGATCAGCTCGTCGCCGCCCTCGGCCAGCAGGGAGCCGATGAAGAGGGGCATCTGCCGGCCGGCGGCCTGCGCCAGCTGGGCCACGGTCTGGACGTCACGGATGGCCCGCAGCGTGTTCCCGGGCACGCCCTCGGAGGTCGCTGCCGCGGCGGCCGCCGCCTGCGCGTTCATGAGGTCGTTGGAGACGCGCAGGAACCGGAGGTGCAGCGCCTCGATGTCCAGCCGGCCCGCCTGGTCGGCCTGGCGCAACTCCGCCAGGTCATCGGCGGCACGCGCCGCGGCCGCCGCCCCGACGGAGCCCGCCGAGACCCGGGCCAGGGCCTGGTCGGTGACTGCTCGCGCACGAGCCGCCTCGTCGATCGCGGTCTGCCGCTGGGTGCGCAGGAAGAACTCGGGCAGCCCGAGGGCCGCCGCGGCCGCCGGATCGCCGATGACCGACAGCGACAGGACCGGGATCATCTCCTGCTCCACACCGCTGCGCGCGGCATCGAGCAGGGCCAGCGCGCGCACGGCGACCTCGGCACGCTCCGCGCCGGCGACCTCGGCCGCGCGCGCCTGGGCCGCCGCGACGGTGAGGACCCCGACGCCGACCATGGGCAGGAGCACCAGGGCGATCAGGTACCGCCGCAGCGGGAACCCGCGCCGTCGCCCGCTATCCACGTCCTGGTGTGTGCGCACGCTGCTCCTATCGGGCCGTGATCCACGGCACTTGAGGTCGGTCCCCACCCGTCCAGGTGAGGTGACACGGGCAGGGGGGCACAGGCAGTTCGCAGGCGCTGCCGAGGGAAACCGTCAGACCTGCCGGGGATGCTCACGGCACGCCCCAGCCCCGAGGAGATCCGTGATCGACCTGGCCCCCCGTCCCACCCGCCCGCAGTCCGCGCGCCTGCCGTCGGCCGGCGCCCGCCTACCGGCCCGCTTGCGCCAGCGCGCCGTGCTCGTGGTGCCACCCGTTCCGGGGGCCGACCGCCGGGAGTGACACCGGTCCGCGCCCCCGGGTCAGCGGGCTGGTGCCGTCACCAGGTGGCACCCGGGGGAGCCGAACTCCTCCACCTCGAAGCCCATCAGCCGCAGCACGGTGACGACGGCCGCGGTCATCGACCGCTGCACGGCGGCCTCCATGGCACCGCCACGGGCCTGGTGGACGCTCATCCGGTCGTGCTGACGCCAGGTCACGAGGACCCCGGCCGAGTCCGGGTGCGGGGTCAGGCAGACCCCGCCCACGGCGTGCCCCACGCCTTCCCGGCCGTCGCAGTCGTGCAGGGGCAACCCGGCCTCGAGCAGCGCGGCGGTGACGTCGACGGCCAGCGTGGTCAGCACGTCGTCGTCGTCGGTCATGAACGGGTCCCAGTCCTCCGGGAGCAGGTCGAGCTGGTCCCCCAGGTCGGCCAGCCAGTCGCGCTCCTCCGCCGACTGCCGCCGGACCACGCCGCCGTCCGCCCGCCGACCGCCGTGGACGACCCGCGTGCGGTCGGTCAGGTCCTCGGCCAGGCGCGCCCACTCGGCGTCGAGCGAGTCCGCGAACGGACCGGCCACCGCCGCACCGTCGTGCTCGTCGACCAGCCACCAGCCGGTCGCCCCCGTGGTGTCGGGGAGGCTCCGGCCGGCCGGGTGGGTGGCCAGGCCGACAGCCGCCCGCTCCGCCCCGGGCTGCCCGGCCGCATCGCCGGAGGACTCGACGCCTGCGGCGTCAGCGGCCGCGCGGGCGGCCGCGCCCTGGCCGGCGGGCTGCGGCGCGTGGACGGTGGCGCGGTGCGCCCGCACCGCGTTGCGCTCGAACTCGTACCGGGCGGTGGAGCTCGCGGCCAGGACGACGACGAGCGCGATCAGCCCGCAGCACCCCAGCAGCGGCCCGGCGATGGCCAGCAGCTCACCAGGCACGCCAGGCCCCCTGCGGCCCCGCGCCCCAGGACGCCGCGCGGTTCGTCCACTCCTGCACCCGGGCCGCCCACCCGGGGTGCGGTGGGCGCACCACCGGTGGCGCGGGGACCGGCTCCTCCACCATCAGCTCCCTGAGCAGGTCCAGACCCGGGTCGTCGAAGACCTCGCGCAGGGGGAGGGACGGCGTGCGGACAGGTGATGCGGTGGCGTGCACTGGGGGCTCCTCGCAGGTGGTGCTCCGCGGCTGGGAAGCACCGCGGATGACCCGAAGGCTAGGGACGACGGGCCCCCGCGAAGGCCGCTCGGACCGGTTCCGGGCCTGACCCGTGTCCGTTTCGTTGCGGAGCGGGGCCCGGGCGCGCGGTGACCCCTTCCCCGGGACGCCGACCTGTCGACAAACCACCCGTTCGCGAGCGTGGCGGGGGCCGATGGCCGGGTCGGTCATCCCGCCGCGGACCCGGCGCGCCGGCGTGTCGCGGGTCTACCGCAGGCCGGCGAGGAACGCCCGCACGCGCTGCGCCAGCAGGGCGGCCGCACCCGGGTCGTGGTCGGGCAGGCTGCTGTCGCTGAACAGGTGCCGGTCGCCCGGGTAGAGGAACAGCTGCGCGCCGTCGATCGCCTCGGCGAGATCGCGCGCGACGTCGACGTCCCCCCACTCATCGGCGTCCATGACGTGGAACTGCACCGGCACGCCCGCGGGCCAGTCGTCGGCGAACTCGCCGAGTGGGACGGCGGCGTGCATCAGGACCGCGCCGGCGGCCCCCGGACGGGTCTGCGCCAGCAGCTGCGCCGGCATGACCCCGAGGGAGAAACCGGCGTAGACCAGCCGCTCGGGCAGCTCCGCGACGGCCGCGCGGCCGCGCTCCAGCACCGTGCCGAAGCCGATCTCCTGAGCGTGCGCGACGCCGTTCTGGAGGGTGTCGAACGTGCGCCCCCCGTACAGGTCGGGCGTGTGGACGACGTGCCCGTCCGCGCGCAGCTCATCCGCGAACGCGACGACCCCGGGCGTCATCCCCTGCGCGTGGTGGAACAGCACCAGCTCGGCCATGGCGGCACGCTAATCGCCGGGGCTGACGGATGGACGCCCGACGGTGGGCCCCGTGGGGATCGAACCCACAACCCGCGGATTAAAAGTCCGCTGCTCTGCCAGTTGAGCTAGAGGCCCGGGAGCGCGCGACCGATGGGCCGGCGGCACCTGGCGGAAGGCTACCGCCGGGTGCGCACCCGGCCCCGGCGCCGGCACCGTGCACTCGGCCGAGCAGCCGCGGAGCAGCGCCGGCGAGGTCCGATCGGGAACTGCCGGGTCGGCCCACGCATCGACCCCGGCGCACCCGGTCATAACCTTGAGGAGCCGCACCCACGAAGCGCGGTGACATACCTCATACGCCCGCGATCGCATGTAGCGGCCGAATCCGGCCGACGATCGTTGAGGAGGCGCTGCGGCGCCGGGCCGAGCACACAGCCAGAGAGGCAGACGTGACTTCCGAGCGCAGCGTTCCCGACAGCGCGAACCCCGACGTCGTACTCGTCGGCGGCGGCATCATGAGCGCGACCCTGGCGCAGCTGCTGCAGGTCGTCGCCCCCGAGTGGAGTGTCGCGGTCTTCGAGTCGGGCAGCGCCGTCGCCGCCGAGAGCTCGGGGCCCTGGAACAACGCCGGCACCGGGCACGCCGCCCTCTGCGAGCTGAACTACACGCCTGCGGGCCCCGACGGCCGGGTCGACCCGAGCAAGGCGATCACGATCAACGAGCAGTTCCAGGTGTCGCGCCAGTTCTGGTCGCACCTGGTCCGCGCCGGCATGACGGGCTCCCCCAAGGAGTTCATCTCGCCCGTTCCGCACCTGAGCTTCGTCACCGGCGAGCAGGGTCGCACCTACATGCGCAACCGGTACGCCGCGCTGAGCGCCCAGCCGCTGTTCGCGGGGATGGAGTACACCGAGAGCCCGGCGGAGATGGCCGACTGGCTGCCGCTGATGATGGAGGGGCGCGACCCGGAGCAGATCGTCGCGGCCACCCGCTCGGTCGCCGGCACCGACGTCAACTTCGGTGCCCTCACCCGCCTGATGCTCGACGACGCCGCCACCCGCGGGGTGAACGTCCACGTCAACCAGCGGGTGGACGCGCTCGAGAAGGAGAGCGACGGCCGCTGGAAGGTGACCGTCCGCGACACCCAGACCGGCGACCGCGTGACGATGCGCGCCGGCTTCGTCTTCGTCGGCGCCGGCGGCGGTGCCCTGCCCCTGCTGCAGAAGGCCGGCATCCCCGAGATCCGCGGCTTCGGCGGCTTCCCGGTCAGCGGCATGTTCCTGCGCTCCCGGTCCCCCGAGCTGGTCGGCCGCCACCAGGCGAAGGTCTACGGCCAGGCGGCCGTCGGCGCCCCGCCGATGTCCGTGCCGCACCTGGACCTGCGGCTGATCGACGGCGAGTACTCGCTGCTGTTCGGGCCCTACGCCGGCTTCTCCCCCAAGTTCCTCAAGGCCGGCTCGATGTTCGACCTGCCGAAGAGCGTCAAGCCGAACAACCTCGGCTCCATGCTCGGCGTGGCCCGCACCGAGATGGCGCTGACCAAGTACCTGATCGGCGAGCTGATGCAGACCCGGTCGGCCCGGCACCGCACCCTGCAGGAGTTCGTGCCCACCGCCGAGCAGGGCGACTGGGACATGGTCACCGCCGGCCAGCGGGTGCAGGTCATCAAGCAGGACCCGAAGTCGGGCAAGGGCGTGCTCCAGTTCGGCACCGAGCTCATCGTCGGCGGGGACGGCAGCATCGCCGGCCTGCTCGGCGCCTCGCCCGGCGCCTCGACCGCCGTCTCGGCGATGCTGACCCTCCTGGAGCGGTGCTTCCCCCAGCGCATCGACGCCTGGCGCCCCCTGCTGCAGACGGCGATCCCGTCCTACGGCCACTCGCTGAACGACGAGCCGGCGCTGCTGGCCCAGGTACGCGCGGAGACCATGCAGACGCTGGAGCTCAACGGCTGATCAGCGGTAGCCCGCTCGACAGCACGGCAACGCCCGGGGAACCGGTCCGCGCAGGACGGGTTCCCCGGGCGTCGTCGTCACAGCACGCCCAGCACCAGGAGCAGCAGGAGCGTCAGCAGCGCCGAGATCAGCAGCGAGCCGAGGCAGCCGAGACGGCTGGAGAACAGGAAGAACATCCTCGGGAGTTGCCCGCGCGCCGACGGACCACACCTCCTGTGCAGTGGGTCACCGTGATTCGGTACGGTCCACCCGTTCAGGGGATCGCGGTCGACCCCGGCGGTTACGTACCGTCATCATCGTTCCGGTCGGGGAACGCGAATCCGCGCCCCTGTCCGCCGCATCCTCCGCCCCGCGCTCCGGCGCCGGGCGGGCACGACCCCGGCCCGGCTGACCCGTTCCCCCCGGGGCAGCCGGGCCGGCTTCTTCCCCCACCGCCTCAGCCGCGCCGGCACACCTGCCGGACCAGCTCGACCAGGGCGGCACGCAGCTCCTCGTCGACGGGGAGGTCGACCACCAGCTCCGGTCGTCCGCCGATCCGCACCCCGACGGGGAAGAGGTGCGGCTGCTTGGCCTCGGCCAGCACGTGCGCGTCGCACGTGGCCACGGTGAAGGTGAGCGACCCTTCCGCAGCGCCGGTCCCCGCGGGCAGCTCCAGCGGCACCTCCGCCGCGACGTCGAACTGGACGTTGCCGCCCACCCGCTCCACGAGGATCCGCGCGTCGGGCCCCCGCCGGGCCAGCGTCAGCCGGGCGGTGAGCCGGTCCGGCCCGGCCCGCGGCCCGCTCACCCCGAGCTCCACCGCGTCGGCCACCGCACGGGCCCCGCACTCCTCGCCGTGGACGCGGTCGAGCGCCTCCCCCTCCAGCGCCACCCGCACGTGTTCCACCGTGCCGTCGGGCCGCAGCAGCGTCAGCCGGGCGGTCGCGGGCCCGTCACCGGCCGGGCACACCGCCTCGCCGTGGGGCGTCGGCAGGTCGACGACGCGCCCGGGCACGAACTCGGTGGCCACCTCGGTCGGCGGCAGCGGCGCGAAGCCGGGCGCGTCCAGCGCCACCGCGGTCACCGTGTACGGCGCGCCGCCGGTGTGGGTGATCCGCACCTGGATCCGCCCGCCGACGGCCTCGTCGGTGCGCAGGCGGACCGCCTCGGCGGCGACGCCGGGCACCGCCGGCACCAGCGGAGCCGCGGCGGTCGACGGCGGGGGATCCGCCTGCCCTCCGGCCGGTTGCGTGCCGCAGGCCGCGGCCAGCAGCACCGCCAGACCCACGGCCGTGCGCCTCATGGCGCCGCAGCGTAGAGCGGCGCCACCCCCGCGTCAGCGGTGCCGGCTCGGCACCCGGGCCATGACCCGGCCGGCGTCCATGCGCACCTCGAGCTTCTCCTGCGGGTTGGCCGCCGGCCCGCGGCGCGGCTCCCCGCTGTCGAGGTCGAACGCGGAGCCGTGCCACGGGCACACCAGGCACTCGCTGCCGCGCACCGTCTCCACCGCGCCCTCGTCCAGCGGGCCGGACAGGTGGGAGCAGGCCCCGACGAAGACGTCGACCCGCGCGCCGCGGCGGACGACGGCCAGCGGCACCGACATGCTGCCGCCCTTCCCGGTGCGCAGCGTCGGCCGCCCCTCGGGCAGGTCGTCGAGCGGTCCGAGGTCGACCCAGTCGGTGGTCAGTGCCCGGACAGCGGTGGCCGCGTGCGAGGCGCCCGAGGACTGCGCGTAGGACATGTGCCCGCCGATCGCCGCCGAGCTCCCCGCGAGGCCCAGGCCCGCGTACGCCAGCGCCCGGCCCAGTGCGCCCCTGCCCTGGGACCGGGCCACCAGCGAGCCGGCGTAGAGGCCCAGCGCGGCGGTGTTCATCAGCGCGTGCAGGGCGCCGAGCCGACGGACGCCGGCGCCCTGCTCCGACCAGTCCGCCGCTCCCGACAGGGCCGCCGGCACCGCCGCGGCCACCCCCGTGCCGATCAGCACGGTGGCGGCCGGCCGCAGCGGGGGCACGGCGTCCAGCAGTCCGGCCGACACCCAGCTGCCCACTGGCACCTGCACCAGCACCGGGTGCAGCGGATGCCCCAGCCAGGTCCCGTGCAGGACGTCCTTGACCGCGCTCGGCATGCCGAGGACGGCGCGCCGTGCGGGCTCGATGGCCTTGTCGAACGCCGACACGTCCGCGATGCGGTCCAGGAAGCCCATGAGACTCATGGCCGCCCCCTACCCGCGCGGACCCGGCCCGACGCACGGCGCCCCGACGACTGCACCGAGGTGCTCACAGGTGACCGTGAGCAAGGACACGGGTGAGTGCCAGTGACGCCAGGCATGTTCAGAGGTGACAGGGGTTCTGCCGAAGAGAATCCTTGACCTGTTCACCTGCGACCGACCGGAGGCCCTCCCCCGTGACCTGCCCGTCCCTGCTCCGCCGCGGCCACGCCGCCGACGCCGTCGGCGACCTGCCGCACGCAACGGTGCAGGGCCCGCCCGGGGACGCCACCTCGGCGCAGTTCCTGCGCGGGGACGCCACCTCGGCGCAGTTCCTGCGCTTCGTGCTGGTCGGCGCGGTCACCACCGTCGTCTACGCGGCGCTGTTCGTGGCGGGGCACGGCTGGGGCTACCTGCCGGCCCACCTCGTGGCGACGGCGGTCTCCACGGTGCTGGCCAACGAACTGCACCGCCGGCGCACGTTCCACGCCGACCAGCGGGTGCACTGGTTCACCGCCCAGTGGGAGGCCGGCGGCGTCACCGTCCTGGGCCTGCTCGCGACCAGCACCGCCCTGGGGCTGCTGGACGCCCTCACCGACGGCACCCACCCCCTGCTGCAGATCGCCACGGTCGCCGGCGTGACGGCCTTCATCGGCCTCATGCGGTTCCTCGCGCTGCGCTGGATCTTCCGCCCCGCACCCACCCGGATCTGAGCGCCTCGCCGCGCCGATCGGAACGACGACCCGGACGTCGCTAGCGTGGTCCACGTGAGCGAGCCCACCGCGTCGACGTCCCCCTGGCCCGGCCGGGCCCGGGTGGCCGGCCGATGGGCCGGCCGCGTGGCCATCGCGCTCGTCGGTGCCGTCATCGCGGTCCTGCTGTTCGCGCGGGTCTCCGCGCCCATCGGGCCGTTCGACGCCACGCTCGCCTTCCGCCCCGCCTCCGGCGGTGCGGAGGTCGCCGTCCCGCCGCTGGGCTCCCTGGCGGTCGACGCCTACGACGGGCCGCTCCGGCTGGACATCTCGCTGCAACGGGTCGACCAGGCCCGCGCGGAGGCGCTGGCGACCGACCCGGTGCGGCTGGCCGGCGTCGTCGACCGGGTGACCGAGGACCTGCAGTCCGCCGTCGTCCGGCTGGTCTGGGTGACCGTGCTGGTGGCGCTCGCCGGAGCCGCGCTCACCTCCTGGGTCGTGCTGCGCCGCCGCCGCGAGCCGCTCATCGCCGTCGGTATCACCGCGGCGCTGCTGGCCGGCACGGGCGCGCTGGGCGCCGCGACGTGGCGCCCCGAGGCGCTGTCGCAGCCGACGTACACCGGACTGCTGGTGAACGCCAACAGCCTGATCGGCAACGCCCAGGACATCGTCGCCCGGTTCGATGCCTACCGGGCGTCCCTCGAGGACCTGGTGGCCAACGTGGGCACGCTCTACGCGACGTTGTCCGCGCTGCCCTCGCCGAGCGGCACCGGCGACTCCGTGGCCCTCCTGCACGTGTCCGACCTCCACCTCAACCCGGCCGGCTTCGACCTGGTGCGGCAGGTGGCGCAGCGCTTCGAGATCGACGGCATCCTCGACACCGGCGACATCACCGACTGGGGCAGCGAGCCCGAGAACCGGCTGATCACCGCGGTGGGCGACCTCGGCGTGCCCTACGTCTACATCCGCGGCAACCACGACTCGGCCACCACGGCGAGCATCCTCGCCGCCCAGCCCAACGTCACCGTCCTGGACGACTCGGACGTGAGCGTCGCCGGCATCCGGATCGTCGGCGCCCCTGATCCCCGGTTCACCCCGGACAAGAGCACCGGCGACGACGACGCGGGCGCCGACGTCCTCGAGCGGTCCGGCGAGGAGCTGGCGGACTACACCCGGACGCTGGCCGAGGACCCGGCCATCGCGATGGTGCACGACCCGAAGCAGGCGCCGCCGCTGGACGGCCTCGTGCCGCTGGTGCTGGCCGGGCACACGCACAACCGGGTGGTCGAGGAGCTCTCCGACGGAACCCTGCTGATGGTGCAGGGCTCGACCGGCGGCGCCGGCCTGCGAGCGCTCGAGGGCGAGTACCCGGAACCGCTCACCTGCACCGTGCTCTACCTCGACCCGGCCACCGGCGCGCTGCAGGCCTACGACGACATCACCCTCGGTGGGCTGGGCTCCACGGAGGTGACGGTGGAGCGCACCATCGTCGCGGAGAGCCCGCCGGCCGACGAGGCCCAGCTGCCCGCCGGCGGGGTGGCGCCCCCTGCCGTCGGCGGGGTGGAGCCCCCTGCCGTCGGCGGGGTGGAGCCCCCGGTGGTCGGCGAGGTGGAACCCCCCGACGCGGGTGTGGAGCCGGGGCCGGGCGGCGGCGTGGTCGTGCCCCCCGGGCCGGGCGGCGCCCCGCTCGCGCCGACCTCCCCGCCGGGATGACCGCCGGGTCCTACGCTCGCGACATGACGTCGACGACCCGCATCACCCGGTTGGCCGCTGGGGTGCTGGCCGGCGGCCTCTCCCTCGCGGCGCTCAGCGGCTGCACCCTCTCGTCCCAGAACGTCTCGTGCTCCGGGGGAACCTGCACGGTGACCCTCTCCGGCGACGGCGCGGAAGCCGAGATCCTCGGCACCACGCTGGCGTTCGACAGCGTGCAGGACGGTCGCGCCACGCTGACCGTCGGCGGGACCACCGTGTCCTGCGCCGAGGGCGAGAGCGTCTCCGCCGGCCCTCTGGAGCTCGCCTGCTCCAGCGTCACCGACGACTCGGTGGAGCTGCGGGCCACCCTCGGCTGAGACGGGTCGTCCGGCGCGCCGCCCCCTCTCGGGGGACCCCGCCTCGGGCGGGGCCCGGGAGCCATGTATTGTTCTCGCTGCCCCCGGCGAACACGAGCCCCCATCGTCTAGCGGTCCAGGACGCCGCCCTTTCAAGGCGGTAGCACGGGTTCGAACCCCGTTGGGGGCACGCAGCACCAGCACCACCAGCAAGGCCCTGTAGCGCAGTTGGTTAGCGCGCCGCCCTGTCACGGCGGAGGTCGCGGGTTCGAGTCCCGTCAGGGTCGCTCTCCGGTGAGGTCACCGGAAGGGGCAGGTAGCTCAGTCGGTACGAGCGCTCGCCTGAAAAGCGAGAGGTCGGCGGTTCGACCCCGCCCCTGCCCACACTCTCCTCATCGCACGGGCCCGGCAGTCGCCGGGCCCGTCGTCGTCTCACGCCCAGCTGCGGTCGGCCACCACCTGGGCGTAGACCTCGCCGTGCACCTCGCGCACGGCGGCGCGCTGGTCCTCCCGCCAGCTCCGGTCGGCGGGCCGCGGCATGGGCCGGGTGAGCGCCGCGCCGATCGCGGCGGTCAGCGACACCGGGTCCAGGCCTGTGCGCTCGTCGTTGGTGTAGGGCACGACGTCCGACCACTGGTCGGCGAACCACCCGCAGCTCGGCGCCACCACCCGGGTGCCGACGTCCCGGCAGATCTCGACGTCGGCCGAGTGGGTGCCGCACCGCTCGGGCAGCACCGCGGCGTGCAGCTGCTGCAGCTGGGCGGTCCATCCACCGTCGCCGACCAGGACGAGCTCCACCTCTCCCTCGTCGGCGAGGGCGACGATCTCGGGATCCAGGGCCGGCGCCTCCGCCTCGTCGACGAGGACCCGCAGCCGGCCACCGCCCGACAGCGCGCCCGAGAGAGCCGCGCGGACGATCCCCACGGGGTCGGGGATCGTGCTGGACGCCGGCCCCACCCGCACGCCGACCAGCCCCCGCTCGGCGCCCAGCTCGGGGTCGGGGACGGCGATGGACGGGTGGGCCACGACGATCGCCGTGCGCCCGTACCGCTCGGCGATCTCGTCGGCCGCCCCGGGGGTGAGGGTGAGCACGACCTCCGCCGTCGCGAGCACCGCCGCGAGGTGGTCGTCGGTCTCCGCGGGCGCGGGGCGCTGCGGGTCGCGCAGCTGGTGGACCGTGACGACGAGCGGGATACCGAGCCGCTGCAGCTCCTCGGCCCACGCCTCCAGCTCGGTCGCGCCCAGGTACCCGTGGACGGCGTGCAGGTGGACGACGTCGACCTCGTCCGCGTGGACCGCCAGGTGGGCGAGGTCCAGCCACGGGCTGGGGACGACGTGGTCGCCGACCCGGATCGACCCGTCGGGGAGCACGGCGTCCACGTAGGGGTCGGTGTGCGGGATGGACACCACCCGGATGCCTGCCCCCGGCGTCGGGGGCAGCCCCGGGAGCGGGGATTCTGCGTGCGTCACGCGCGGGTGCATCTCCTCGTGCGGTCGAGCTTCACGACAGCACGACGGTGCCGCTCGACGTCCTCAGCGCCCGGCGACGTCCATGCGCCCGGTCCGGTTCTGCATACCCCACGCGGCCCCCGGGCAATCGGTGATCAACTCCATCGGGTGAGTTGGCATCTCCGGCGCGTCACGAACCGGTGCGGCCGATCCAGCGCGCCGTGGCGTACGCCGGCTCGCGGAAGCGGGCGAGCGGGCCGTCGGCGGCCAGCCCCGGCGGCGGGTTCCGCACCGCGTCGAAGCGCAGGTCGGTGTCCAGCGAGCCGTGCCGACCGGTGGCCCGCAGCGTGGCGAAGGGGCGCCACTCCTCCAGGCCGCGGGCGGCCGCCAGGGTGAAGACGACGTCGCCCGACACGGCGGCCGCGGCCGTCGGCGCGGGGTCGGTGGGCAGGGAGGATGCCTGCGGGAGGGCGGCCAGCCGCACCGGCCCGACGGCCGAGCGGTAGGCCATGATCGAGCCGTAGGTCGCCGCCGCGTCCGCCCGCGGCACCGGCACCAGCCGCGTCAGGCGGCCGCGCCCGATGGTCGAGAGCAGCAGGTCGACCGGGGAGCCGTCCGCACCGGTCAACCGGATCGTCAGCCCCAGGACGTCGGGCAGCGGGGCCGGGAGCCCGGCGCCGCGCGACATCCGGATGACGACGTCGTCGGTACCGGCGCCGTCGAGCCACGGGACCCCGAACGGCGGTCGCGCGCCCTGCCGGTCCAGCACACCGGCCAGCACCGCCCCGCGCGGGTGCATGGGGCGGCCACGCCGCCAGCGCGCCACCGCGCCGAGCGGCACCGCCACCACCTGCCCCGCAGCTGCCACCAGATCAGGCACACGTCCTCCGTTCGACCGACGGCGCCTGCCCTACCCGCCGTCGACCGTCGGGCAACCGGCCGCGGCAGAGCGACCAGTGCGGCGGCCCCCCTCGGCGAAGGGTGCTGGGGCAGCTGGGGCGCGACGGGAGAACGCGGGTGAACTGTGCGCACGTCGCAGCCGATCTTCGGGGAGTTCTGCCCGGTGACAGCACAGCACCAACCGCCTACGTTGTGTACATGCTCTCCACGCTCCTGACCCTCGGCGGTGTACTGGTCGGCCTGCTCGTGCTCCTGGCCGCGATCGTGAGCCTGAGCGCCCGTCCGGCCACCACCAGCCGCGGGCCGCAGAGCGGGCCCCGCACCCCGGCCTGGACGTCCGACGTCGGACGGCCGCACCCCGACGCCTGGTCGGCCCCGACCACCACCACCAGCGAGATGTCCGCCATCCGCTGACCCGGAGCCCGGGTCCCGGCGGCCGCGCCTCTCGCGCCGCCGGGACCCGCGCCGCCGGCCGCGTGGCTCAGCTCCCGGCCATCAGCTCTGCGGCGCGTTCCCCGACCAGCACGGCGGTGGCAGCCGGTCCGCGGCTGGGCACCTGCGGGAGCACCGACGTGTCGGCCACCCGGAGCCCCTCGACCCCGCGGACCCGCAGCCGCTGGTCGACCACGGCTCCGGGATCGCTCTCCGGCCCCATGCGCGCGGTCCCGGACAGGTGGACGGCGGTGGTCAGGCGGGCACGGATCCAGGCGTCCAGCGCGACGTCGTCGGCCAGCACCGCGCCGGTCGGCTCGTCGGTCGGCACACCCACCGCGGCCAGCGCGCGGGTCCGCAGCAGCTCCGCCGCCATCCGCACCCCGTCCCGCATCCGCCGGCGGTCCGGCTCCTGCGCCAGGTGCCCGTACTCCACGACCGGGAGGGCGGCCGGGTCCCGCGGGTCGAGGACCAGCCGCCCGCGGCCGACCGTCCGCTGGAGCCCCACCCCGAGCTCGACCACCTCGCCCTCGGGTGCGGCGTGGCCCGTCATCACCTGCGCGAACGGGGCCAGCCAGGGCAGCAGCTCCAGGTCGCCCGGCACCTCGGCGCCGGGCGAGGTCCCGTGCAGGACGCCGTGCAGCGGGGACCGGCCGGGCGGGGCCGTGGTGCCCGGCACGGGACGGAAGGGCAGGTAGACCAGCGGGTGGTCCGAGCACTGCTGCCCCACCCCCGGGGCGTCGACCAGCAGCTCGATCCCGGCGGCCCGTAGCACCGACGGTGGACCGATCCCCGAGAGCAGCAGCAGGTGCGCCGAGCCCACCGCCCCCGCGGCCAGCACCACCTCCTCGGCGCGCACCTCGCCGCCGGTCGTGCGCACACCCACCGCGCGGCCGTGCTCGACCAGCACCCGCAGCACCTGGACGCCGCCGCGCACGGTGAGGCCGGGGTGCCCGCGGCGCGGGGCCAGGTAGGCCGCCGCGGTGCTGATCCGGACGCCGTCGACGACGTTGCGCGGCAACGGGCCGTAGCCGGGCGCGCCACCGGCGTTCTTGTCCGGCTCGGCCGGGACCCCCAGCTCCTCGGCCGCGGCGGCGAACGCCTCGGCGAGGGGCGGGGCGCTCCGCGGGCGCGTCACCGGCACCGGCCCGTCGGCCCCGTGGCCGGGGCGGTCGCCGAAGTCGCGGTCGTTCTCCAGCCGCACCAGCGCGGGCAGCAGCCGGTCCCACGACCACAGGTCGTTCCCCGCCGCGGCCCAGCCGGCGGCGTCCGCGGGCGTGGGGCGCACGAAGTAGCCGGCGTTCACCGCGCTGGAGCCGCCGGACACCCGGCCGCGGGGCACCCGCACGGTCCGCCCCCCGGGCAGCAGCCCGGGCAGGTCCCAGTTCGCCGGGTGCCCGCTCACCGCGGCGCGCAGGGTGCCGGCGTCGCGGAGCTCGGGCGGGACGCGCGCGGGGTCGGGGTGGTGCGCCCCCGCCTCGAGCAGCAGCACCCGCCGGCCGGCGTCGGCCAGTCGGGCGGCCAGCGGGCACCCGGCCGTGCCCGCGCCGACGACGACGACGTCCCAGTGCTCAGCCACCGGCCAGGCCGAGCACCCCGGGCAGGTCCAGCCGGCGCACCTTGCCGGTCGAGGTGCGGGGCAGGTCGGCCAGCGCGTGCAGCGACTTGGGGCGCTTGGCCGGCGCCAGCCGCTCCCGGGCCCAGGCGGCCAGCGCGCCGGCGTCCGCGTCGCCGACGTAGGCGGCCACCACCCGCTGCCCCCACTCGGGGTCGGGGATGCCGAACACCGCGCTCTCCACGACACCGGGATGGGCGTCGAGGACCGCCTCCACCTCCGCCGGGTAGACGTTCACCCCACCGGAGATGACCAGGTCCTCCCGCCGGCCGTCCAGCCAGACGGTGCCGTCGTCGTCGACCCGGCCCAGGTCGCCGACGGTGACCCGCTCCCCCCGCCACGCCGCGGCCGTCTTCTCGGGCGCCCGCCAGTACTCGAAACGGGCCCAGCGGGGCACCGCGCACCAGAGCTGGCCGCGCTCGTCGGTCTCCAGCCGCCGCCCCGGACGGGCCCGCCCCACGCTGCCGGGGTGGGCCAGCCAGTCCTCGGGCGAGCAGACGGTGAACTGCGCCTCGGTGGACCCGTAGAACTCCCACACGCTGCCCTCCGGCAGCGCCGCGAGGACCGCGCGCTTGAGCGGCTCGGGGCACGGCGCCGGCGTGCACCAGCCGGCGGAACGAGGACCAGTCGACGTCGTCCCGGGCGAGCAGCCGCTGCAGGTGGGTGGGGACGCAGAACGCCGTCGTCGGCCGGTGGGTGGAGATCACCCGGGCGGCGCGGGCGGCGTCGAAGGGGCCGGGCAGCAGCACCTCACCGCCGGCCAGCAGCGTGTGGACGGCGAACCGCAGCGGCGCGCTGTGGTGCAGCGGCGAGAGGACGACGTGCCGGTCCCCCGGCCCGAAGCCCCACAGCTCGATCTCCTCACCGGCCAGGGCGCGGGCGTCGTCGGCGCCCAGGACGCCGGACCACACGCCCTTGCGCCGGCCGGTGGTGCCGGAGGTGTAGTGCATGGGCCGCGCCAGGGGCACCGGGGCCAGCGCGGCCTCCGCGTCGCCGAGCAGACGCGCCGGGTCGGTCCCGGCGTCCAGCGCGGGGTCGGCGTCGGCGGCCAGCGCCGCGCGCTCCTCGGCCGGCAGCGCCGGGTCGAGCACCACGGGGACGACGCCGGTGCGCAGTGCGCCGAGGACGACGGCGAGCAGCGCCGGCGAGGCGACCGCGGACACGAGCACGCGGTCGCCCTCCCGCACCCCGGCGGCAGCGAGCCCGGCTGCGGCGCGCCGCTGGTCGCGCTCGCCGGCGTCGGCGGTGACCACGGCGACCCCCGCCTCGGTCATGCCGGCCGCACCCCGTCCCCGCCGACGAGCTCGACCCGGCCGTCGGCGGCGAGCTTGGCCAGGGTGGCCCGGGTCGACTGCGCCGCGGCCGGCCACACCTCGCGGGGCACGTCGGCGTAGACCGCCGCCACGAGCTCGTCGACGCTGCGGGCGCCACCGGCCAGCGCGTCGAGCAGTTGCTGCTCGCGGTGCGCCCGGTGCGCCAGGTAGTACTCGAGGACCGCACCGGGATCGGTGGTCAGCTCCGGGCCGTGGCCGCAGTAGAGGGCGCTGGGCCCCAGGTCGTGCACCCGCCGCAACGACTCCAGGTACGCCACCACGTCGCCCTCGGGGTGGGTGACGACCGAGGTGCCCCGCCCCAGGACGTGGTCGCCCACCAGGACCGCCCCGGACTCCAGGCGGAACGCCAGGTGGTCGGCGGTGTGGCCGGGCGTGCCGACGACGTCGATCACCGTCCCGGCCAGGGACAGCCGTTCCCCCGGTTCGAGCACCCGCCCGGCGGGACCCGCGACGTCACCCGACGCCGCCGCGACGGGAGCGCCGAGACGGGCCCCCCACGGCAGCGCCGCCTCGGCGTGGTCCCCGTGGTGGTGGGTGACCAGGACGGCGACGCAGCGCGCCTGCCGTGCGGCGAGCGCGGCCTCGACGGCGGCCAGGTGCGCGGCGTCGTCCGGACCCGGGTCGACCAGCACCGCCTGGCCGCTGCCCGGGGCGCCCACCACGTAGGTGTTCGTGCCGTCGAGGGTCATCGGCGAGGGGTTGGGCGCCAGCACCCTGGTGACCAGCGGCTCCAGCTCGGCGGTGCGCGGCAGTGCGCCGGGTGCGGGGAGCCCCCACGAGGTGCGGGGGTCGGTCGGGAGGGCCACCCCCGGCACGCTAGTGCGCCGCCGCCGGGGCGCGCACCCGGCGGCTACCCTCCGCCCATGCGCCGCCCCCTCCTCCGCGCCGGGGTGCTCCCGGCCGTGACCGCCCTGGCCCTGCTCACCGGTTGCGGGAGCTCCGACGACGACGGGGGGAGCACCGCAGCCGGGGAGACCACCGCGACCGGAGCTCCCGAGGCCACCGACGGTGGTTTCTGCGCGGAGGCCGTCAGCATCCAGGAGCGGCTCACCGGCAGCGCGACCGCCGCCGGCGACCCCGGTGACCTGCCGGAGATCCTCCGCGCGGCGGCGCGGGAGATGCGCGCGATCGACGCGCCGGACGAGATCGCCCCGGACTGGAGCGCGCTGGCCGACGACGCCGAGCAGCTCGCGGCCACCCTCCAGGGCGTCGACCTCAGCGACCCGGAGGCGCTGGCCACCCTCGAGCAGGAGCTGGCTCCGCTGGAGCAGGAGCTGGACACGGCCTCGACCAACGTGCAGGCCTACCTCGCCGAGGAGTGCGGGCTGGGCCTGCCCACCGAGGAGAGCGCCCCCACCAGCTGACCGTTCCCGGCCCGACCGGGCCGTGGTCAGCCGCCGCAGCCACCGAGGTAGACGCCCCGGGCGTTGAGCCACGGCACCGGGTCCACGTGTCCGCCGTACATCCGGCCGCTGGGGTGGACCTCGAAGTGCAGGTGCGGCCCGGTGGACTGCCCACGGTTGCCGACCTCGGCGATCCGCTCGCCGGCCGACACCCGCTCGCCGGCGGAGACGAAGTACCGGTTCACGTGCCCGTACACGGTGACCGCGCCGTCGTCGCCCTCGATGTAGACCGCGTACCCGAAGCCGGTCGCCGTGCCGGCGCGCCGGACGACGCCGCTGGCCACCGCGTACACCGGGGTCCCGATCGGGGCGGCGATGTCCACACCGCCGTGCAGGGCCCCCCAGCGCCAGCCGTAGCAGCTGGACACCCGCCCCGAGGTGGGCTTGACGTAGCCGGACCCGCTGACCGTGCCGCCGCCACCGCCGCCGCCGCCGCCAGTGCTACCGCCGCCCGCGCTGCCGCCGCCACCGGCGTTGGCACGGTTGCGGGCTGCCTCCGCCTCGGCCTCGCGGGCGGCACGCTCGGCCTCGCGGGCGGCGCGCTCGGCCGCCTCGCGGGCGGCGGCCTCCTCGGCCGCCTTCTGAGCCACCCACTGGTCGTGGGCGTTGCGCGCGCCCTGCAGCTCGAGAAGGCGGATCTGGGCGGCCTTCAACTGCTGGTCGTACTCCGCCTTCTGCGCCTCGATCCCCGCGTAGGCCGCCTGCTGGGTGGCGAGCTGCGCGTCGGCCGCCGCCTTGGCGGCCTCGGCGGTGTCCTCCGCGGCAGCGCGCTCGTCGCGCGTGGCCCGGGCGGTCGAGTTGGCGTTCGCCTGCCGCACACGAGCCACCTCGAACTCGGCCAGGACGTCGAGCTGGTTGGCCGCGACGTAGTCGAGCATCGCTGCGCGCTGGATGAGCTCGCCCGGCCCCTCGGAGTCCAGGAGCGCGGCCGAGCTGGTGAGGCTCCCACCGTTCATGTAGCTGTCGCGGGAGAACGCCGCGATCCGCAGCCCCGCCGCGGCGACGGCCTCGTCGGCGGCCCGGAGCTCGGCAGCGGCCCGCTCGGCGGCCTCCTGGGCGAGCTGCAGCTCCTCGACGGCCGCCTCGTAAGCGGTCCCGGCGGCCTCGGCCAGGACACCGACGCGCTCCAGCTCGGCCTCGGCGGTGGCGACGAGGGCCCGGATGCGGCCCACCTCCGCGGCGGCCGCGTCCTGCTCGCTCCGGGCCGCACCGAGCTCGCCGTCGGTCGGGTTGGGCGGCGGCGGAGGCACCGCGACGGCGGGCGTGCCGGTGAGCACGAGCGTCGCGCCGGCCACCGCCCCGATCAGGGCGGTGCGGAACGGGCGGGGAGAGCGGCCCGCAACGGGCCGGCGGCTGCCGGCCCGTGGAGTCGCCGGTCCGGTCGGACGGCGCTGGGACATGTGCTCGCTCCCTGGGGAAGAGGGTGGGCGGTGTGGCCCGCGAACAGTCGCACTGTCACCGGTAGTCACAAAGGCAACACGCGGAACTCTCGCCGCGCCGCAACAAGAACGCTCGGTGACCGCATCGTCGCGATCGGTATGTCGACATGGCCGACGGCGTCCGTCCCCGCCCCGCGGCCGGGCTCAGCCGGATGGGCGCTCCAGCTCGTGGGACAGCGCCTCCAGCTCCGCCCCGCCGGCCATCAGCCGGGTCAGCTCCTCGCGGCTGATCTCCGCCTTCGCGAACTCCCCCATGCTGCGCCCCCGGTTGAGCACCAGGAACCGGTCACCCACCGGGTGGGCGTGGTGCGGGTTGTGCGTGATCAGCACGACGCCGACCCCGCGGTCCCGCGCCTGCGCCACGTAGCGCAGCACGACCCCCGCCTGCTTGACCCCCAGCGCCGAGGTCGGCTCGTCGAGGATCAGCACCCGCGCACCGAAGTGCACGGCCCGCGCGATGGCCACCGACTGGCGCTCCCCACCGGAGAGCGTGCCCACCGGCTGGTCGGGATCGCGGATGTCGATCCCCATCGCCGCCAGCTCCCGGCGGGTCGTCTCCTTGGCGCGCGCGACGTCGAAACGACGGAACGGCCCCCACCCACGGGTGGGCTCGGCACCGAGGAAGAAGTTCCGCCAGATCGACATCAGCGGGATCATCGCCAGGTCCTGGTAGACGGTCGCGATGCCGGCGTCCAGCGCCTCGCGGGGCGAGCCGAAGGCGACGGGTCGCCCGTCGAGCAGGACCGCGCCGCGGTCTGCACCGTGCACGCCCGACAGGACCTTGATCAGCGTCGACTTCCCGGCGCCGTTGTCCCCCAGGACGCAGGTGACCTCCCCGGCTCGCACGGTCGCGCGGATCCCGTCGAGCGCGATGACCGAGCCGTAGTCCTTGCCCACGTCGCGCAGCTCGAGCAACGGCGGGGTCGTCGGCGAGGTCGTCGGTGCCGTGCTCATCGCCGGGCCGCCTCGGCGTAGCGCCGCACCAGCCGGTTGGCGAGGACCGCGAGCAGCAGCATCGCCCCCAGGAAGAAGTAGAACCAGTCGGCGTCCCAGCGCAGGTAGGGGATCCCCAGCAGGGTCATGCCGAAGATCAGCGCCCCGAGGGCGGCGCCGACGGCCGAGCCGAAGCCGCCGGTGAGCAGGCACCCGCCGATCACCGCGGCCACGATGTAGATCAGCTCCTGGCCGATGCCGGTGTTGGCCTGCACCGAGGTCAGCCGCACCGCCAGGGTGGTGCCGACGAACCACGCCGCGGCCGCCGTCGTCATGAACAGGGTGATCGTGGTGCGGCGGGCGGGCACGCCGACGTTGCGGGCGGCCACGTCGTCGCCGCCGGTGGCGAAGACCCAGTTGCCGAAGCGCGTGCGCAGCAGCACCCACGTCGCCAGCGCGGTGAACAGCAGCCACCAGAACACCGCCACCCGCACATCGGCGCCCAGCACCTGGACGCGCGAGGCGAAGACCCACTCGGCGGCGGCGTAACCGGGTGCGTCGTCGATGCCGCCGACGGTCACCGTGCTGGTGAACAACTTCGTCAGCCCCAGGTTGAGCCCCTGGAGCATCAGGAAGGTGCCGAGCGTGATGATGAAGCTCGGCAGCCCGGTGCGGGTGACCAGCCAGCCGTTGAAGAAGCCGATCGCCAGCGCCAGCACGAGCGCCACGCCGATGGCCACCCAGATGTTCTGGCCGAGCTCCGTGGCCACGATCCCCACGGTCAGCGCCGTCGTCCCCGTCATCACCCCGGCGGAGAGGTCGAAGTGCCCGCCGATCATGAGCAGCGCGACCGCGACCGCCATGATCCCCAGCGTCGACGCCGGGTCGAGCCAGTTGGCGATGCCGCGGGGCGACCGGAACACCTCGGACTGGACCGCGAAGAAGGTGAACACCGCGACCGCGCCCACCAGCGCGCCCAGCTCCGGCTTGGCCAGCAGCCGGCGGAGCGGCCCCGGTGCGGCCAGCCGCTCGTCGGCCCGCTCCTCGGCCGGAGCGGAGGCCTCCCGGGTGCTCAGCGGGTGCCCTCCGAAGCCAGGTCGGCGATCTCGTCGACGTTGTCGGCGTCCACGAAGCCGGGGCCGGTGAGCACGGCCTGCCCGCCGCCGACGGTGTTCAGGTTCTCCGCGTACAGCTTGAGCATCACGATCGGCAGGTAGCCCTGCTCGTACTGCTGCTGGTCGACGGCGAAGGCGATGTCGCCGTCCTGGATGCCGCTGATGACGTCCTCGTTGAGGTCGAACGTGGCCACCAGCGCCTCCGACCCGGCGTCCCCGGCGGCCTCCACGGCGACGGGGGCGAGCGCGGAGTTCAACGTGAGGACCGCGTCGATCCCCGGGTCGGCCTGCAGCTGGGAGGCGATCGTCGACTGGGCGCCGGTGAGGTCGTTGATGTCCACCTGCACGACGGTGAAGTCCCCGGGCGCCGAGCCGGCGTCCGCGAAGCCCTGGGAGGCGCCCGAGCAGCGCTGGTCCAGCCCGATGTTGCCGGCCTCGTGGATGACGCAGAGCACGCTCGTGGCGCCTTCCTCGGCCAGTCGCCGGCCCGCCCCCTGGCCCGCGACCACCTCGTCCTGGCCGACGTGGCCGATGGCGCCGAACTCGGCCGACCGGTCGCCGCCGGAGTTGATGGTGACGACGGGGATCCCGGCGTCCACCGCCGCCTCGACCGAGTCCCGCAGGGCGTCCGGGTTCGCCAGCGAGACGACGATCCCGTCCACGTCCTGGTTCACCGCGGCGTCGATCAGCTGCGCCTGGCGCTGCGGGTCGCCGTCGCTCTGGTAGTCGACGTCGATGCCGAGGTCCTCCCCGGCCGCCGCGGCGCCGTTCTGCACGACGTCCCAGAAGGCGTCACCGGCCGAGCCGTGCGTGACGACCGAGAAGGTGAGGTCCCCGCCGTCCGCACCACCCGCGGCGCTCTCCCCGCCCCCGCCGCCCTCGGTGGTGCACGCGGAGAGGAGCAGGGGTGCAGCCACGGCGAGTGCCAGCAGTCGCTTCGGTGCGGCCATCGGGAATCCTCCTGTGCTCGCGGGGTGCGGGCCCGCGCGTCATGTCCGCCAAGGATCATGCCCCGCCCACCTGCCGCCGGTGCCGCCGGAGGCACCGGCAGGTCACTTCCACCGACCGGGCGACGCCCGGTCGGCCTAGGCTCGGCGTCGTGGACGTGCTGGCATCCGGTCATGAGCAGGTCGTCTTCTGCAGCGATCCCGGTTCGGGGCTGCGCGCGATCATCGCGATCCACTCCACGACCCTCGGGCCGGCGCTGGGGGGCACCCGCTTCTACCCCTACGCCAGCGAGGACGCGGCGGTGGCCGACGTGCTGCGGCTGTCGGCCGCCATGTCGTACAAGAACAGCCTGGCCGGCCTGGACCTCGGCGGCGGCAAGGCCGTGATCATCGGCGATCCGCGCACCGACAGGAGCGAGGCGCTGCTGCGGGCCTACGGCCGGTTCGTGGAGTCCCTGGGCGGGCGCTACCTCACCGCCTGCGACGTCGGCACGTACAACGCCGACCTGGACGTCGTGGCACGCGAGACCCGGTACGCGCACGGCCGCTCGGAGGCCTACGGCGGGTGCGGCGACTCCTCCGTGCTCACCGCCTACGGCGTCTTCCAGGGCATGCGGGCCGCCGCCCAGCACTGCTGGGGCACCCCCGCGCTGGGCGGGCGGACCGTGGCCGTCGCCGGCGTCGGCAAGGTCGGGTCCTGGCTGGTCGACCACCTCGTGCAGGACGGCGCCGACGTCGTGGTCACCGACGTGGACCCCGGCGCCGTCGAGCGGGTGCGGGCCCGGCACCCGCAGGTGCGCGCCGTCGCCGACACCGCCGCCCTCGTGCGCACGCCGCACGACGTCTACGCGCCCTGCGCACTCGGCGGGGCCCTGGACGACGAGACGGTGGAGGCGCTGCCGGGCCGGATCGTGTGCGGCGGGGCGAACAACCAGCTGGGCAGCCCCGGGGCGGCCGACCGGCTCCGCGCACGCGGCGTCCTCTACGCGCCCGACTTCCTGGTCAACGCCGGCGGGGTGATCCAGGTGGAGGACGAGCGGCACGGCTTCTCGTTCGACCGCGCCCGGGCCAAGGCCTCGGGGATCTTCGACGTCGCGCTGCGGGTGTTCGCGCTCGCCGACGCCGAGGGCATCTCCCCCGCAGCCGCCGCCGACCGGCTCGCCGAGGAGCGGATGCGCTCGGTCGGCCGGCTGGCCACGATCCGGCTCCCGCGCCGACCGGTGGAGGGCGCGCACACCTCCTGAGGGGGAGGGCGTGTGCCCGTCGCCGATCCGTGTCGTAATGTTGTCCGAGACATAGTCACTCAGTCGGGGTCGCCATGCGGGCCGCATCAGCCGCTTGGCTGGGCCTCCGCACTCCGTAATGAGGGGGTCGAGCCGATGGGGCGCGGCCGAGCGAAGGCCAAGCAGACACGCGTGGCCCGTGAGCTCAAGTACAGCTCACCCAACACCGACCTCACCGCGCTGCAGCGCGAGCTGGCCGGTTCGTCGTCGACCTACACCGCGCCCAGCGCGGCGAAGGACGACGACGACGAGGACGACGAGTACGCCGACCGCTGGGCGGACGACGACTCGGACGACGACTGGGCGGCCAGCCGCTGACCGGCGGTCCGGGCACCTGATCCGTCGACACCACGACACCGCCGCCCCTCGGGGCAGCGGTGTCGTGGTGTCGGGTCCGCGTCGGCTCGGCGGCGAGCTCACCGGCCACCGTGCTCACCACCCCAGCGCGGTGGTCGTCATCCCAGGGCTGTGGCCCTCGGAGGACGAGCGCAGGGCTGGGGTGACGTCGCAGCGGTGTCGTAGCGGCGGGTGTCGCTCTGGTCGGCTCAGCGGTAGGTGCCGACGAGCTCCGCCGCCGGCGCCTGCCCCGCCGGCTCGAGCACGGTTCCGGCGACCCACGCGGGAACGCCCCGGGCGGTGAGCAGCGCGACCGTGGCGTCCGCCTGCTCCGGCGCGACGGCGGCGACCATGCCGACGCCGCAGTTGAAGGCGCGCTCGGACTCCGCCCGCGGCACCCCGTGCTCCTCCATGAGCCGCACCGCGGCCGGGAGCGTCCAGGTGCCGCGGTCCAGGACCGCCTGCAGCCCGTCGGGGACCACGCGCGCGGTGTTGCCGGCCAGCCCGCCGCCGGTGATGTGCGCGAAGGCGTGCACCGCCTCCACGCCGAGCTCCTCGACCAGCGCCAGGCAGTCGCGGGCGTAGATGCGGGTGGGCTCGAGCAGCTCGTCGCCCAGCGGCCGGTCGAGGCCCGCAGGGGTGGCGGCCAGGTCGAGCCCCGCCGCCGAGACCACGCGCCGCACCAGCGAATAGCCGTTGGAGTGGAAGCCGGACGACGCCATCGCGACGACCGCGTCGCCGCTGCGCACCCGCTCCGGACCGAGGACGGCGTCGGCCTCCACGACCCCGACGGCGGTGGCGGCCAGGTCGTAGTCGTCGGCGCCCATGAGGTCGCCGTGCTCGGCGGTCTCGCCGCCGACCAGCGCGGCGCCGGCCTGGGTGCACCCTGCCGCGATGCCGGTGACGATCGCGGCGATCCGCTCCGGCACGACCTTCCCGCAGGCCACGTAGTCCTGCAGGAACAGCGGCTCGGCGCCGCAGGCGACCAGGTCGTCGACGACCATCGCCACCAGGTCGATGCCCACCGTGTCGTGCCGGTCCAGCTGCCGGGCCAGGGCGATCTTCGTCCCGACGCCGTCGGTCGAGGACGCCAGCAGGGGCCTGCGGTACTTCTGCACGTCGAGGGCGAACAGGCCGGCGAAGCCGCCGAGCCCGCCGACCACCTCGGGCCGGTTGGTCCGCTCGACAGCGGCCTTCATGAGGGTGACGGCGCGCTCGCCGGCGTCGATGTCGACGCCTGAGGCGGCGTAGGTGAACTGCCCGGCGTCGCTCCCGCGGCTCACGGCCGCCTCAGCGCGTCCTCGGCGCCACCGGGGACCGCGGCGCTACCGGCCTGCTGACCGGTCCAGCCGCTCACCGCGCGCTGGCCGATGCCCTCGAGCACGTGCTTGCCCAGCACCTCGGGGGCACCCAGCGGGATCGGGTACTCGCCGGTGAAGCAGGCGGTGCACAGCCGGTTGACCGGCTGCTCGGTGGCCGCGATCAGCCCCTGCTCGGAGACGTACCCGAGGGAGTCGGCGTTGACCGACGCCCGCACCCCGTCGATGTCCAGGCCGTTGGCGATCAGCTCGGCCCGGCTGGCGAAGTCGATGCCGTAGAAGCACGGCCACTTGACCGGCGGCGACGCGATGCGGACGTGCACCTCGACCGCACCGGCCTCGCGCAGCATCCGGACCAGCGCGCGCTGCGTGTTCCCGCGCACGATCGAGTCGTCGACGACCACGAGCCGCTTGCCGCGGATGACGTCGCGCAGCGGGTTCAGCTTGAGCCGGATGCCCAGCTGCCGGATGGTCTGGCTGGGCTGGATGAACGTGCGGCCCACGTAGGAGTTCTTGACCAGGCCCAGCCCGTAGGGGATGCCCGAGGCCTCGGCGTAGCCGACCGCCGCCGGGGTGCCCGACTCGGGCACCGGGATCACGAGGTCGGCGTCGGCGGGGTGCTCCTTCGCCAGCCGGCGGCCGATCTCCACGCGCGCCGCGTGCACGCTGCGCCCGGAGATCGTGGTGTCGGGCCGCGCCAGGTAGACGTACTCGAAGACGCAGCCCTTGGGCTCCGCCGGGGCGAAGTGCTGGCTGCGCAGGCCGTTCTCGTCGATGGCGATCAGCTCGCCGGGCTCGACCTCGCGCACCACGGAGGCGCCGACGATGTCCAGCGCGGCGGTCTCGCTGGCCACCACCCAGCCGCGCTCGAGCCGGCCGAGCACCAGCGGGCGCACGCCCTGCGGGTCACGCGCGGCGTAGAGCGTGTCCTCGTCCATGAAGGTGATGGAGAAGGCGCCCCGCAGCTGCGGCAGCACCTCCATCGCCGCCGCCTCGACCGAGACGTCCTGGTAGGAGGCGATGAGCGCGGTGACCAGGTCGGAGTCGTTGGTCGCCACGAAGGCCCCCGGGACACCGGCGTCGGCGGCCTTGCTGGCGAGCTCGGCGGTGTTGACCAGGTTCCCGTTGTGGCAGAGCGCCAGGCCGGTGCCGGCCTCGGTGGTGCGGAACGTCGGCTGCGCGTTCTCCCACGTGGAGGCCCCGGTCGTCGAGTACCGGGTGTGACCGACGGCCAGGTGGCCGCGGAGGCTGCCGAGGGTCGGCTCGTCGAAGACCTGGCTGACCAGCCCGAGGTCCTTGTAGACGACGACCGAGGCGCCGTCGGACACCGCGATCCCCGCCGCCTCCTGACCGCGGTGCTGGAGCGCGTACAGACCGAAATAGGTCAGCTTCGCGACCTCCTCCCCCGGCGCCCACACACCGAAGACGCCGCAGGCGTCCTGAGGTCCGGGGAACTGGGGATCGAGGTCGTGCGTCAGCCGTCCATCACCGCGAGGCACGGGGTCGAGCGTACCGGCGCGCGCCACCGAACCGAGAGCCGAGCGGGTGGGCCGCGTCACCCCGGTGGGTCGTCGCCGCTGGTCGCGGGACCGGCGGGCGGGAACCAGGTGTCCGGGCAGCGCGTTGTCGGCCAGTTCCCACCGGCCCCGGAGGTCCGCCTGTGCCCACGCTGCTCGCCCCTCTCCCCCCGGCTGCGGCCCAGGCCGAGCGGTTGATCGCCCTCGGCCTACCCGGGATCGCCGACGTGACGGCGGCCGACCTGCGCGCCGCGGCCGACGGACTCGCCCCCGGCGCCCTGCTGGTGGTGCACCCCGACCGGGCACCCGTGTCGGGGCTCGCCCCGCTCGTGACGCTGGCCGGCAAGGCCGGTTTCGTCGTCGCGGACATGACCGACCTCGACGCCTTCGCACCCGTCGAGTCGGTCGAGCTGCCCGCCACCCCGGTCTACGCCGTGAGCGGACTCGAGCGCGGCGACCAGTGGCGGAACTGGAGCCCGGACGAGGCACTGCCCGCCATCCTGGGTGCCGGCCGGACGCCGCTCACGCTCGGCGAGGGCATCCACTGGCTGCTCCAGTGCCCGGAGGTCCTGGCCCGGAACGCCTGCTTCATGACGATCGGCTCGCGGCTGCGCAGGCCCGACGGACGCCTGGACGCCCGGACGCCGGCGCTGTGGATCAGCAACGGCACCGGGCGCGACGGCCGCGACCGGCGGGGGGCACCCAAGGTCGGCTGGTGCTGGGCCGGCAACCGGCACACCTGGCTCGGCTTCGCCTCCGCGCAGCGGCGCGTCGCCGCCTGACGGGAACCCCGGCGGGGTCGCGCACGTTTCCCCACCGGCCGCGTCCTCACCGCCGGAGGAGGCAGACGATGGCGAACGACCGACCCGACCCGGGCGACTTCCTGGCGATGGCGCAGCGGATGCTGCGCGATCTCCTCGGCGATGCGCGGGGCACCGACGATCCGTGGTCGGAGGCGACGCGCCGGATGCGTGAGTCATCCGCCCGCGATCCCGGGAGTGCACAGCGGCATCGCGAGCCCAGCCCCAGGGAGCAGCGCGAGAACCTGACGTTCGCCCTCGCCACGCGCGCGGTGGAGGCCCTCGAGGACCTCGCACTCGACGTGGCGGCGATCCGCCAGAACCTCGAGCGGACGAGCCCGCAGCCCCGCACGAGCCCGTCCGATGCCACGAGCGGGTCCGAGCCCGAGGCCGGGTCCGAGCCCACGAGCGGGTCCGAGGCGAAGAGCCGGCCCGAGCCCACGAGCCGGTCCGAGCCCAAGGCCGGGTCCGAGGCGAAGAGCCGGTCCCAGCCCAAGAGGTCCTCCGAGCCCAAGAGCCGGTCCGGCAGCAAGCGCCGGCGTCCGGCGGAGGACGACACCGCCGGCGGGTGAGCGGGCGGCGTCGTCCCCCAGAACCAGGGGCGGGGGTCAGCCGAGGGTGCGGAGCTCCGCGGCGATCGTGGTGTCGTCGCCGTGCCCGGTCCGCACCACCGTGTCGCCGTGGAGGGTGAACAGCTCCGAGCGGATCGAGTGCTCGATCGTCGGGCGGTCGCTGAACGAGCGCCCGGTGGCTCCCGGACCGCCGCAGAACAGCGTGTCACCGGTGAAGACCGTGCTCAGGTCCGGCGCGTGCAGGCAGGTGCTCCCCGGCGAGTGACCCGGGGTGTGCAACGCGGTGAGCGTCGCACCGGCCACCGTGAACCGCGTGCCGGCCAGGAGCTCCCGGTCGGGTGCGGCGTCCGGGTGCACGACGTCCCACAGCATCCGGTCCATCGGGTGGAACCAGATCGGGGCGCCGGTCGCCTCGCGGAGCGCCGGCGCGGCGGTGATGTGGTCGTTGTGCCCGTGCGTGAGCACGATCGCGGTGACGTTCCGGCCGCCGACGGCCGCCACGATGGGGGCCGCGTCGTGCGGGGCGTCGATCACCAGCACCTCGTCGTCGTCGCCGACGAGCCACACGTTGTTCTCGACGTCGAAGTCCTGGCCGTCCAGGGAGAAGACGCCGGGGATCACGACCTTCTCGATGCGCGCGGTGCTCACTTGTCGAACACCACGACCGAGCGCAGCACGTCACCGGCGTGCATCTTGTGGAATGCCTCCTCGACGTCGTCCACGCCGATGGTCTCGGTGACGAAGTCGTCGAGCGGGAACCGGCCCTGCAGGTAGAGGTCGACCAGCATCGGGAAGTCGCGGCTGGGCAGGCAGTCGCCGTACCAGGAGCTCTTCACCGCCCCACCCCGGCCGAAGACCTCGATCGCCGGCAGGGTGATCTCCATGCCCGGCGTGGGGACGCCGACCATGACCACGCGGCCGGCGAGGTCGCGGGCGTAGAAGGCCTGCTCGAACACCTTCGGGTGGCCCACGGCGTCGATGGCGACGTCGACGCCGAAGCCACCGGTGGCGGCCTTGATCGCCTCGACGGCGTCGGTCTCCTTCGAGTTCACGGTGTGGGTGGCGCCGAACTTCCGGGCCCACTCCAGCTTCCGGTCGTCGATGTCGACGGCGATGATCGTCGTCGCGCCGGCGAGCTTCGCGCCGGCGATCGCGGCGTCGCCGACGCCGCCGCAGCCGAAGACGGCGACCGTCTCGCCACGCTGCACGCCACCGGTGTTGATCGCCGCGCCGACGCCGGCCATCACCCCGCAGCCGAGCAGCCCGGCGGCCGTCGGGGGCGCAGCCGGGTCGACCTTCGTGCACTGCCCGGAGTGGACGAGCGTCTTCTCGGCGAAGGCGCCGATGCCCAGGGCCGGGGAGAGCTCCGTGCCGTCGGCCAGCGTCATCTTCTGCGCGGCGTTGTGGGTGTTGAAGCAGTACTGCAGCGCACCCTTGCGGCACGCGCGGCACTCCCCGCACACGGCCCGCCAGTTCAGGACGACGTAGTCCCCGACGGCCACGTTCGTGACGCCCTCGCCCACTGCCGCGACCACGCCGGCCGCCTCGTGGCCCAGCAGGAACGGGAAGTCGTCGTTGATGCCGCCCTCGCGGTAGTGCAGGTCGGTGTGGCAGACCCCGCAGGCCTGCACGTCCACGACCGCCTCACCGGGGCCCGGATCGGGAACGACGATGGTTTCCACCGTGACGGGCTGTCCCTTGCCGCGGGCGACCACGCCCCGCACCTCGTACGCCATGCCTGCACCCTAGGCGGAGGCACAGCGGGCGGCTGAATCCCCTTCCGCCCTGCGGTCGGGTGGTCACGCGAGGATCACGAGTTGCATGTTGAGCGCGCAATAGCACGGACGGCCACGTACGGTGCGACCCGATAGCGACCCATATCACAGGGCGCGTCCCGGTGGTGTCCATCCGGACGCACCGGTTCCCGTCCCCGGAGGTACACCCCGTGGCAGTACCCAGTTTCCTGGCACGCGAGCGCATCGTCGCCCGGCCAGGATTCAACCGCTGGCTGATCCCGCCGGCGGCTCTCGCCGTCCATCTGTGCATCGGCCAGGCGTACGCGACCAGTGTCTACAAGGTCGCGCTCGTGGAGCACTTCGACACGGGCCTCACCCAGATCGGGATCATCTTCTCGATCGCCATCGTGATGCTCGGCCTCTCGGCCGCCGTCTTCGGCACCTGGGTGGACAAGAACGGCCCCCGCGCCGCCATGTTCACCTCGGCCGTCTTCTGGGTGTCGGGCTTCCTCGTCGGCTCGCTCGGCATCTACACCGAGCAGCTCTGGCTGCTCTACCTCGGCTACGGCTTCCTCGGCGGCATCGGCCTGGGCATCGGCTACATCTCGCCGGTCTCCACGCTCATCAAGTGGTTCCCCGACCGCCCGGGCCTGGCCACCGGCATGGCGATCATGGGCTTCGGTGGTGGCGCGCTCATCGCCTCGCCGCTGTCCCGCCAGCTCATGAACTGGTACGACCCGAACTACGACCCGGCCATCGCCGGCACGGTGCCCAGCGGTAACGCCGTCGCGGGCCTGTTCCTGACCCTGGGCCTGATCTACCTGGTCTTCATGATGTTCGGCGCGTTCATCATCCGCGTCCCGGCAGCCAACTGGCGGCCCGACGGCTTCGACCCGTCGGCCGTCAAGCAGAAGTCGCTGGTCACCACGGAGAACGTCTCGGCCAACAACGCGATCAAGACGCCGCAGTTCTGGCTGCTCTGGACGGTGCTGTTCTGCAACGTGACCGCGGGCATCGGCATCCTCGAGCAGGCCGCGCCGATGATCCAGGACTTCTTCCGCACCGGTGAGACCTCCACCGTCCTCGCCGCCACGGCCGCGGGCTTCGTGGGCCTGCTGTCGCTGTTCAACATGGCGGGCCGCTTCGTGTGGTCCTCGACGTCGGACTACATCGGGCGCAAGCCGATCTACATGGTCTACCTCGGCGTCGGCATCGTGCTGTACGTCATCCTGGCGACCCTCGGCAGCACCGCGACCTGGATCTTCGTGGTCACCGCCGCGATCATCATCAGCTTCTACGGTGGTGGCTTCGCGACGGTCCCGGCCTACCTGCGCGATCTCTTCGGCACCTACCAGGTGGGCGCCATCCACGGCCGGCTGCTGACCGCCTGGGCGGCCGCCGGCGTCGTCGGCCCGCTGATCATCAACGGCGTCCTCGACGCCCGCGGGACGCCGGGTCAGCTCGTCGCCGGTGACTACCGGCCCGCGCTGTTCATCATGGTCGGCCTGCTGGCCGTCGGCTTCGTCGCGAACCTGCTGATCAAGCCGGTGTCGGAGAAGTACTTCGAGCCCAAGCAGACCGACATCCCCACCACGGCCGCCGAGCCCGAACGGAGCATCCGATGAGCACTCCCGCGTCCCGGACCGGCGAGCAGCCGACCACGCACACGCCGGTGGCCCTGATCGCATTCGCGTGGACCCTGGTCGGCGTCCCGCTGGCCTACGGCCTGTACAACACGGTGAAGGCGGCCAGCGCGCTCTTCGGCGGCTGACCCTCGCACCACCCGCAGCGGCGGGGATCCCTCCCGGGATCCCCGCCGCTGTCGTGTTCCCGGGGCCTCAGCGGAGCGGACGCAGCGGGAGCAGAGCGGAGAGGTCGGCGCGGTTGCCGCTCGCGGTGAGCGTCCCCCCGGCGACGGCCTCGTCCCAGGTGAGCTGCCCGGTGGCCAGCCGGAGCCAGGTCGCCGCGTCGGTCTCGACGACGTTCGGCGGCGTGCCGCGGGTGTGCCGGGGCCCCTCGACGCACTGGACGGCGACGTGCGGCGGCACCCGCAGCTCCACCGAGCGGCCCGGCACCTGCTGGGCCAGCCAGCGCGCCGTCGTCTTCACGGCGGCACCCAGCACCGCCCGGGGCGGCTGCTCCGCCTCCCCCGCCAGCCAGGCCCGCACCGGGTCGACCACCGCACGCAGCTCCTCGGCCGGGATGGGCGCCGGCATCAGGAGGTGGGGACGGTGCCCGCCGGGACGGTGAGCGGGGTGCTGTGCTCCGGACCGCCGAAGAGAGCCGGCAGCGTCGCGGTCCACGCGGCGCGCAGCTCGGCCAGCGGCAGCTCGAGCAGGCCGGCCACGGCGACCGAGTCGCCCCCCGTCGTCCCGAGCTCGGTGACCGGCACGCCCGCCCACTCGGCGGTGGTCTTCACCCCGCCCGGGTCGGACGTGGTGACGACCGCCCGGGCGGTGGACTCGCTGAACAGCGCGGTGAACGGGTCCGCACCGAGGTCCAGGGCGGCGCCGACGCCGTACCGCAGCGCCGACTCGGTGAGCGCCTGGGCCAGCCCGCCGTCGGCCAGGTCGTGCGCGGAGCTGATCACGCCTTCGCGGCCGAGGGCGCCCAGCAGGTCGCCCAGCGCCCGCTCCGCGGCCAGGTCGACCGCCGGCGGCCGCCCCCCGAGGTGGTCGTGCACGACGCTCGCCCACGCGGAGCCGCCGAACTCCGGGCGGGTGGTGCCCAGCAGGAGCACCGTCTCCCCGGCCGCCCGCCAGCCGGAGGAGACCCGGGTGCGGACGTCCTGGTGCACACCGAGCACACCGATGACCGGGGTCGGGTTGATCGCCACGTCGCCGGTCTGGTTGTAGAGGCTGACGTTGCCGCCGGTGACCGGCAGGCCGAGCTCGCGGCAGCCGTCGGCCAGGCCGCGCACGGCCTCGGCGAACTGCCACATCACCTCGGGGTTCTCCGGGGAGCCGAAGTTGAGGCAGTTGGTGACGGCGAGAGGCTTCGCGCCGGAGACGGCCACGTTGCGGTAAGCCTCGGCGAGGTTGAGCTGCGCGCCGGTGTAGGGGTCCAGGCGGGCGTACCGGCCGTTGCCGTCGAGCGAGAGCGCGATGCCGCGGTGACTCTGCTCGTCGATGCGCACCACCCCGGCGTCGTCGGGCTGGGCGAGCACCGTGTTGCCGCGGACGTAGCGGTCGTACTGCTCGGTGACCCAGGTCTTGTCCGCGCCGTCCGGGCTGCTGACGACCGCCAGCCAGTGGGCCTGGAGCTCGGCGCCGGTCTGCGGCCGGGGCAGGTTCCCGGCGTCGTCGGCCTGCAGGGCGTCGAGGTCGCGCGGCCGGGCCATCGGCCGCTCGTACACCGGGCCCTCGTGGGCCACGGTGCGCGGCGGGACGTCGACGATCCGCTCGCCGTGCCAGTCGACGGTGAGCCGGTCGCCGTCGGTGACCTCACCGATGACGGTGGCCAGCACGTCCCACTTGCGGCAGACGGCCAGGAAGGCGTCGACCTTGTCGGGCTCGACGATCGCGCACATGCGCTCCTGCGACTCGCTCATCAGGATCTCGGCGGGCGTCAGGGTGCTGTCGCGCAGCGGGACGGTGTCGAGGTCGACGTGCATGCCGCCGGTGCCGGCGCTGGCCAGCTCGCTGGTGGCGCAGGAGAGGCCGGCGCCGCCGAGGTCCTGGATGCCGGTGACGAGGTCCTGCTGGAAGATCTCCAGGCACGCCTCGATGAGCAGCTTCTCGGTGAACGGGTCGCCCACCTGCACGCTCGGGCGCTTCGCCGGGCCCTCGGCGTCGAAGGTCTCGCTGGCCAGCACGCTGACCCCGCCGATGCCGTCGCCGCCGGTGCGGGCGCCGAACAGGATGACCTTGTTCCCGACTCCCTCGGCCTTGGCCAGCCGCACGTCCTCGTGCTTCATGACCCCGACGCACAGCGCGTTGACCAGCGGGTTGCCGGCGTAGCAGTCGTCGAAGAGGACCTCGCCCCCGATGTTGGGCAGGCCCAGGCAGTTGCCGTAGCCCCCCACCCCGGCGACGACGCCGGGCAGCACCCGGGCGGTGTCGGGGGCGTCGGCCCGGCCGAACCGGAGCGAGTCCATGACCGCGATCGGGCGGGCGCCCATGGTCAGGATGTCGCGCACGATGCCGCCGACGCCGGTGGCCGCGCCCTGGTAGGGCTCCACGTAGCTCGGGTGGTTGTGGCTCTCGACCTTGAAGGTCACCGCGTAGCCGTCGCCGACGTCGACCACACCGGCGTTCTCGCCGATGCCGACCAGCAGGGCGTCGCTGGGAGGCAGGTCACCGAACTGCCGGAGGTGGACCTTGGAGCTCTTGTAGGAGCAGTGCTCGCTCCACATGACGCTGTACATCGCGAGCTCCGCCGTGGTCGGGCGGCGGCCGAGGATGCTCTTGATGCGGGCGTACTCGTCGGCCTTGAGGCCCAGCTCGGCGTACGGCTGCTCGTCGTCCGGGGTGCTCGCCGCCAGCTCGACGGTGTCCAGCCGGTTGGCCAGCCGCCCCGGACCGGTGTCGAGCTCGGAGAGCCCCGCGGTGGCGCTCGCCTGCCCCGCCGTCACGTCGTCGCTCACGCGTTCACGACCGCCTTCAGGACGCTGGTGAAGAAGCCCAGGCCGTCGGTCGACGGCCCGGTGAGATCCTCGATCGCGTGCTCGGGGTGCGGCATGAGGCCGACGACCCGGCCGTTCTCGCTGGTGACGCCGGCGATGTCGCGGCTGGACCCGTTCGGGTTCCCGTCGACGTAGCGGAACACGACCCGGCCCTCGCCCTCCAGCCGGTCCAGCTCGGCGTCGGCGGCGACGTAGCGGCCCTCACCGTTCTTCACGGGGATGACGATGCGCTGGCCGGTCGCGTAGTCCTGCGTCCAGGCCGTGTCGGCGCGCTCGACCACCAGCACCTGGTCGCGGTTGCGGAAGTGCAGGTGGCTGTTGCGGGTGAGCGCGCCCGGCAGGAGCCCGGCCTCGCAGAGCACCTGGAAGCCGTTGCAGATGCCGAGCACCGGGAGGCCGCGATTCGCCGCGGCCACGACGTCCTGCATCAGCGGGGAGCGGGCGGCGATGGCTCCGGCCCGGAGGTAGTCGCCGTAGGAGAAGCCACCGGGGAGGACGACGGCGTCGACGTCCTGCAGGTCGTGGTCGGCGTGCCAGAGGGCGACGGGCTCACCCCCGGCGAGCCGCACCGCGCGCGCGGCGTCGACGTCGTCCAGGGAGCCCGGGAAGGTGATGACACCGATGCGCACGGTCGCTCTCTCAGTCGGTGGGGAGGTGCAGTTCGACGTCCTCGATGACCGGGTTGGCCAGCAGCGTCTCGGCGATCTGCTTCAGCTCCGCCTCGTCGGGGGTGCCGTCGACCTCGAGCACGAAGTGCTTGCCCTGGCGGACGCTCCGGACGGAGTCGTGGCCGAGCCGGCCGAGGGCGCCGAGGACCGCCTGCCCCTGAGGGTCGGAGATCTCCGGCTTCAGGACGACGTCGACGACCACGCGGGACATGCCGCCGAGGGTACCGGGGCCTCCCCCGACCCCCGCGTGACCCTGCTCTCCCCGGCCGGACCCCGCCGAGTGCTCCCGTGCCCCGGCGAGATCTGCACAGCGGCCCTCATCAGCCCGTTGGACGGGGCCACATCGCAGATCTCACCGGGCGAGCGCCCGGGCGGTCTCGGCAACCACCTGGTCCGGACGCCCGAGGACGTCCGCCGAGCTGAAGCGGAGGACCGTCCACCCCGCGGCGACCAGCGCGTTCTGGCGCCGGAGGTCCCGGACGAAGACCGCGCGGTCGCGGTGCAGATCGCCGTCGAACTCGACGAGGACCCGGCGCTCCGGCCAGGCCAGGTCGGCGCGGAACTCCCCGCCCGGCGTCCGGACGGGGTGCTGCAGCACCGGAGCCGGCAATCCGGCGGCGTGGATGAGCCACCGGAGCACCGACTCCATGGGCGACTCCGCCCGCGGATCGGCGACGGGGAGCACCGACCGCGCCCGCGCGGACCCCCTCCCTGCCGGTCGCAGCGCCAACTGCTCCTCCAGGTCGGCGGGCGTGCACCACGACCCGAGCAGCTGGTCGGTCACCGCGAGGAGAGCAGCCGGCGGCAGCGTCGCCGCGAGATCGCGCCAGGTCCGCCGCGGGGTGGTCAGGGGGAAGCCGAGGCGCTGGTCGACCTCGCCGGGGCCGAGGGGGGAGCGGTGGATGCAGCGGTCGGCGCGGGCGCGCACGGCCGAGCCCGTGGCCACGGTCAGGTGGACCCGGTCGTCGTCCCGCTGCAGGGGGATGTCCACGCCCCAGATCGCCGCCGCGGTCCGGTGGCTGACGACGGCGCCGGGCGGCGCGGTCAGCAGCACCGCCTCGATGCGGACCGTGACGTCGTCCACCAAGGCGCGGGGCACGTAGGTGTCCCTCGACAGCCGGACGACGTCGCGGTGCCGGAGCTGCTTGCCGCTGATCCCGGCCGCCGCCGCCATCGCACGCGTCGCCGGGGCGGTGAGTCGGGAGCGGGCGGGACGCGCGGGCACCGGGGGATGGTGGCCGCTGCCGGCCGCACGGCGCGGCGGCTGTCCACAGACCCCCTCCGAGGTATGCGATCTGGCCCCTGTGCCGGCCCTGATGGGGGCGAGTGTGCAGATCTCGCGCGTCGGGGTCAGGCGAAGCGGCGGCCGGTGAGCTGCTCGTAGGCGGTCACGTAGCGCTCGCGGGTGGCGGCGACGACGTCGGCGGGCAGCTCGGGCGGCTGCGAGACGCGGTCCCAGCCGGACGACGTCAGCCAGTCGCGCACGAACTGCTTGTCGTAGGAGGGCTGCACCGCGCCCGGCGACCAGGTGTCGGCCGGCCAGAACCGCGAGGAGTCGGGGGTGAGCACCTCGTCGCCGAGCACGAGGCCGCCGTCGGGCGCGACCCCGAACTCGAACTTGGTGTCGGCCAGCACGATGCCCGCCTCGGCCGCGATCTCCGCACCCCGACGGTAGAGCGCCAGCGTCAGCTCGCGCAGCTCCGCGGCCCGTTCGGCACCCACCGCGGAGACGACGGCGGCGAAGTCGATCGCCTCGTCGTGCTCACCCACCTCGGCCTTGGTGGACGGCGTGAACACCGGCGCGGGGAGCTTCGAGCCCTCCACCAGCCCGGCGGGCAGGGGGACGTCGCGGATCGAGCCGGTCCGCTCGTACTCCTTCGTCCCCGAACCGGACAGGTAGCCGCGGGCCACGCACTCCACCGGGAGCATCTCCAGCCGCCGCACCAGCATCGCGCGCCCGGTCACCGACGCAGGCACGTCCACCGCCGACACCAGGTGGTGCGAGGCCCCGAACGAGTCCAGCACCGGAGTCAGCTGGTCGAACCACCACACCGACAGCTGGGTGAGCACCCGCCCCTTGTCCGGGATCGGCGTGGGCAGCACCCAGTCGTAGGCCGAGATGCGGTCCGAGGCCACGAGCAGCAGCTGGTCGTCGCCGGCGTCGTAGATCTCCCGCACCTTGCCGCGGGCGACCAGCGGGAGGTCCACCATCAACTCAGCGCCGCCAGCCGGTCGAAGAGCGGACCGAGGTTGGCCACGTACTCCTCCGGCCGGCAGATCTCGTCCAGCCGCGCCTCGTCCAGCGTCACGCCCGAGGCAGCAGCGCGCGTCCGCAGCGTCTCCCGGAAGGGAGTGCCCGAGTTCCACGTCTCCATGGCCGCCGACTGGACCAGCGCGTAGGCGTCCTCGCGGGACTGCCCGCTCTCCACCAGCTCGAGCAGCACCGACGAGGTGTAGATGAGCCCGCCGGTGGACTCGAGGTTCGCCCGCATCCGGTCGGCGTCGACCACCAGGTTCTCCACCAGGCCCGCGGTCAGGTTCAGCAGGTAGTCGGTGGTGATGGCGGCGTCGGGCAGGAACACCCGCTCGGTGGAGGAGTGCGAGATGTCGCGCTCGTGCCAGAGCGGGATGCCCTCCATGACCGGCACGATCGCCGCCCGGACCACCCGTGCGAGCCCGGCGATGCGCTCGGATCGGATCGGGTTCTTCTTGTGCGGCATCGCGCTCGAGCCCTTCTGGCCCGAGCCGAACGCCTCCGACAGCTCGCGCACCTCGGTGCGCTGACCGTGCCGGACCTCCAGCGCGATCGCCTCGCAGACCGTGGCGATGATCGCCAGCGCCGAGACCCACTCGCTGATCCCGTCGCGGAGCACCACCTGGGTGGAGGCGTCGGCGGGCCGGAGGTCCAGCGCCTCGGCGACGGCGACCTCGACCGAGGGGTCGATCAGCGAGTACGTGCCCACGGCGCCGGAGATCGCCACCACGCCGACGGCATCGCGCGCCGCGCGCAGCCGGTCGCGCGAGCGGGCGGCGGCGAAGGCCAGGTCGGCGACCCGGTGCCCCCACACGACGGGCTCGGCGTGCACGCCGTGCGTCCGCCCGACCTTGATCGTCGAACGGTGCGCCAGCCCGTGGTCGCGCAGGGCCGCCACGAGCCGGTCGGCCTTGGCCAGCAGGATGTCGGTGGCCTCGGTGAGCTGGACGGCCAGCGCGGTGTCGAGCAGGTCCGACGACGTCATGCCGTGGTGCACGAACGCCGCCGCCGAGCGGGGTTCGGTGTTGTCGGCCCAGGCCGTGAGGAAGGCGATGACGTCGTGCTGCGTCGTCTCCTCGATCTCGGCGACCCGTTCGGCGGTGGGCGGGGGCGCGTTGCGCACCGGCTCGACGACGTCGGCCGGGACGCGGCCCGCGGCGGCGTGCGCCTCGAGCACAAGCGTCTCGACGCGGCACCACAGCTCGTACTTGTGGGCGTCGCTCCAGACCCGGCCCATGTCCGGAAGGGTGTAGCGCTCGATCATGCGGGTACCGCCCGCCACCGGTCAGCTCGTCGCAGCACGGGGACAGTCTCCCGTAGGGCTAGCGTGATCACGAACGGCCCCTACCGGAGGTGATCGATGCGGCGTCGCGCCCGTGATCTCGCCGTGCGCACCGGGGACCTCGCCGCGCGCGCCCGCGACCGGATCCGTGCCGCCCGCGAGCACGATCCGCACGCCTGGCACCACCACCACGGGCCACCCGATCCCTATCCGGTCGGCATCCGGCACGATCCCGTGCCCGACGGGCCGAGCGATCGGCCGGACGACGCCGGCGCCACCAGCCCGCCCCTGGTCAGCCCGGCCCCCGGCGCCCCGGACCTGGACGGCGTGGTCGGTCCCGGCGGGGTCGGCGGCCCGCCCGACGCCCGCTCCCCCGAGGGGTCCGGGCCGCGCACTCCCGGGCCGCCGGCCGTCGTCCACCCCGCCCACGCGGAGGACGACGTCCCGTTCGGGCTGCGCACGGCGGCCGCCTGGTCCTGGCGGCTCATCGTGGTGATCGCCGGCTTCTACGTCCTGCTCTCCGCCGCCGCCTACATCGCCGTCGTCGTCGTCCCGGTGCTGGTGGCGCTGCTGCTGGCGGCGCTGCTGCAACCGGGTGCCGCGGGACTCGCCAGACGCGGCTGGCCGCCCCCGCTGGCCGCGTTCACCATGCTGCTGGTGGGCCTCACCGTGGTGGCCGGGATCATCACGCTGGTCGTCGAGCGGTTCACCGCGGGCTTCGCCGACCTGGCCGAGCAGGTGAGCGAGGGCCTCGAGCAGGTCCAGACCTTCGTCGTCCGGCGGTTCCCCATCAGCGAGGGCCAGCTCGCCGACCTCCTCGACCAGGCCCAGGACGTGCTCCTGGACAACCAGGACACGCTGGCCTCCGGGGCGCTGACGACCGCGGCGACGGTGGGCGAGGTCGTCACCGGCATCGTGCTGGCGCTGTTCACCCTCTTCTTCTTCCTCAAGGACGGCCGGTCGATCTGGCTGTGGCTGGTGGGCCTGTTCCCCGCCGCCTCCCGCGCCTACCTCGACGAGGCCGCCCGGCGTTCGTGGCGCACGCTGATCTCCTACGTCCGCGCCACCGTGGTCGTGGCGCTGGTCGATGCCGTCGGCATCGGCGTCGGGCTGGCCGTCCTCGGGGTGCCGCTGGTGATCCCGCTGGCGGCGCTGGTCTTCCTCGGCGCGTTCGTGCCGATCATCGGTGGCTTCCTGGCCGGCACGGTGGCGGTCCTGGTGGCCCTGGTCTCCAACGGCCCGATCACCGCGCTGATCACGCTCGCCATCGTCATCGGCGTCATGCAGCTGGAGGGCCACGTGCTCCAGCCGCTGCTGCTGGGCCGGGCGGTGCGCGTGCACCCGCTGGCCGTGGTCCTCGCGATCGCCGCGGGCCTGCTCGTCGGCGGCATCTTCGGCGCGCTGATCGCCGTCCCCACGGTGGCGTGCGTGAACGTCGCGGGCACCTACCTCAGCCGCCGGCACGAGGGGCCACGGCCGCCCGAACCACGCCCGGAGCGGGCGCGGCCCGTGGTCGCGGCGAGCTAACCGGGAAGGTCGATGCGGCCCTCGACGGCGGCGAGCGCGATGTCGGTGCGCCAGTGCGCGTCGGCCAGCCGGACGCCGGCGACCCGCTCGTAGGCGGCCTGCCGGGCGGCGGCCAGGTCCGAGCCGGTGGCGGTGACGGCGAGGACCCGCCCACCGGCGGAGCGGACCGTGCCGTCGTCGGCGAGCGCGGTGCCGGCGTGCAGCACGCCCTCGCCCTCGGCCCCGGTGATCGGGTCGCCGGTGCGCGGCGCCTCGGGGTACCCCGGTGCGGCGACGACGACGGTCACCGCCGCGCCGTCCCGCCAGCGCAGCGGCGGGTGGTCGGCGAGGGTGCCGGTGGCCGCGGCGTGCAGCAGCCCGCCCAGCGGGGTCTCCAGCAGCGGCAGCACCACCTGCGTCTCCGGGTCCCCGAACCGGGCGTTGAACTCCACCACCCGCACGCCGCGGGAGGTGAGGGCCAACCCGGCGTAGAGCAGGCCGCTGAACGTCTCGCCGCGGCGTGCCATCTCGTCCACGGTCGGCTGCAGCACGGTGGCGAGGACCTCGTCGACCAGCCCGGGCGGTGCCCACGGCAGCGGGGCGTAGGCCCCCATGCCGCCGGTGTTGGGACCGCCGTCACCGTCGTCCCGGCGCTTGAAGTCCTGCGCGGGCACCAGCGGCAGCACCGTCGTCCCGTCGGTGACGGCGAACAGCGACACCTCGGGGCCGTCGAGGAACTCCTCGACCAGGACCGCTCCCCCGGCGTCGAGCACCCCGCGCCCGTGCGCCAGGGCGGCGTCGCGGTCCGGGGTCACCAGCACACCCTTGCCGGCGGCCAGCCCGTCGTCCTTGACCACGTAGGGGGCGCCGCCGGTGAGCGCGGCGACCTCGTCGAGCGCCGTCTCCAGCTCCGCCGGGCCACCGACGGGCCACGAGCGGGCGGTGGGGACGCCGGCCGCCGTCATCACGTGCTTGGCGAAGGACTTGCTGCCCTCCAGCTGCGCGGCCTGCGCCGAGGGCCCGAAGCAGGCGATGCCGGCCTCGCGGACGGCGTCGGCCGCTCCGGCGACCAGCGGCACCTCGGGGCCGATCACCACCAGGTCGGCCCCCCAGTCCCGGGCCAGCGCCGCCACCGCGACCGGATCGGCCGCGGCGAGCCGTTCCCCTCCCGGGGGCGGCGGCGCGGCCACCCGGGTCCCGGCGTTGCCGGGGGCGCAGGCGAGCTCGCGAACCGCAGGGTCGGACTGGAGAGCCACGCACAGGGCGTGCTCCCGGGCACCGGAGCCGATCACCAGCACGCGCACGAGCCGCGACCCTACCGATGCCCGGCCGGCCACGCTCCGGGGCGGCGCCGCCGGGCGGCGAGTCACACCAGCCACAGACACCTCGGGTGATGTCCGTCACAGCAGAGGTGGTCGTCCGCTGGTCAGCGAGCTGGCCTTTCGATCGTGCGCAACCCGTCCCCTCCAGTTCGCCCCGGATTCACCCGATTCCTGTGTGGTGGGTGCCATGCGCGCGACCGAGTCGCTGGCCGTCCGGCCAGGGGCACGCCTTCCCCGGCCCGTCGTCATCGGACACCGCGGCGCTCCGGCCTACCGGCCGGAGCACACGCGGGCCAGCTTCGAGCTGGCCATCGACCTGGGTGCCGACCTCATCGAGCCCGACGTCGTGCTCAGCCGCGACGGCGTGCTCGTCGTCCGGCACGAGAACGAGCTCTCCGTCTCCACCGACGTCGCCGACCACCCGGAGTTCGCCGACCGCCGGACCACCAAGCTGGTCGACGGCGAGCTGTGGACCGGCTGGTTCACCGAGGACTTCACCCACGCCGAGCTGCGCACCCTCCGCGCGGTCGAGCGGATGCCGTCCCTGCGGCCGCTGAACACCGCCTACGACGGCCGCTACGGCATCCTGACGCTGGCCGAGGTCGTCGAGCTGGCCCGCTGCCGGTCGACCGCCGACCGGCCGGTGCGGGTGCTCGCCGAGCTGAAGCACCCCGGGTACTGGGCCGCGCTGGGCATGCACATGGGCGAGCTGGTGGCCGAGGAGCTGCGCCGGCTCGGTGCCGACAGCGCCGAGGGCACCGTGGTGGTGCAGGCGTTCGACCCCGCCGTCCTGCGCGACCTGCGTGCGCGGCTGGGCGAGGACGGCCCCCGGCTGGTCCAGCTGGTCGGTGACGACACGGCAGGCGATGCGATGGTCACCCCGGCCGGTCTGCGGGAGATCTCCACCTACGCGCAGGGCATCGCCCCGAGCCGCGACCGGATCCTGGCCAGCGGTGCCCAGCAGGCGGTCACCGGCACCCCGCACGTGGTCACCCAGGCACACGCCGCGGAGCTGACGGTCCTCTGCTGGACGCTGCGGGCGGAGAACACCTTCCTCCCCGCCCACCTGCGGCGCGGCGACGCTCCCGGAGGGCTCGGGGACGCCGTCGGCGACGCCCTGGCCCTGCTCGCCCTCGGGGTCGACGGCCTGATCAGCGACTCCCCCGAGCACGCCGTCCGCGCCCGCACCGCCATGGCCGCCCAGCTGGTCTGAGCGCCACCGCACGTCGGTGCGGCGCGGAGCCCGGAGGGCCCCGGCACAGCCCACGCGCCGGCTCAGCGCGAGCCGGTCCCCCGCCTGGCCGCGGTGTCGTCCGGAGGGCGACGATGTCGCTGCGCGCGGTGCACGCTCCGCAGCCGGGCGCGTTCCTCGGCCCGGGCCCGGGCATCGACGCGGAGCCGCTGGCGGTGGGCCTCGCCCTGCAGCTTCCGCCAGGCGGTGAAGCGGGCGGGGTCCAGCCGGCCGTCCTCGAGGGCCGTGGCGACGGCGCACCCGGGTTCGGTGCGGTGCGCGCAGTCGCGGTACCGGCACGCGGTGGCGAGCTCCGCGACGTCGGCGAACGCCCGGTCGACGCCCCCAGCGTCGTCGTGCAGACCCAGTTCGCGCATCCCGGGCGTGTCGATCAGCAGCCCGCCACCGGGCAGCCGGTGCAGCTCCCGGGCGGTCGTGGTGTGCCGCCCGCGGCCGTCCTCGCGGATGTCCCGGGTGCCGGCCACCGCCCGGCCGGCCAGCGCGTTGGCGAGGCTGGACTTCCCGACGCCGGAGGGGCCGACCATCGCCGCCGTCCGGCCGGGGCCGACGAGTTCACCGACAGCGGCCAGCCCCTGCCCCGTCACCGAGCTGACCGGCAGCACCGGGACGCCGAGCGCGTCCTCGGCGACCTGTTCCACCACGGCGGCCACGTCGTCGCACAGGTCGGCCTTCGTCAGGACGACGACGGGAGCCGCCCCGCTGCTCCAGGCCACCGCGAGGTAGCGCTCGATGCGCCGCACCCGCGTCCGGCCGATCAGCGCGTCGACGACGAGGACCACGTCGACGTTGGCCGCCACGACCTGCGCCGCCGACGTCCGGCCCGCGGCGGTGCGGGTGAAGGCGCTGCGACGCGGGAGGACGGCGAGCGCCAGCTCCCCGCGCAGCGCCACCCAGTCCCCCACGGCCGGACCGGCCTCGTGGTGCACGGCGGCGGACGGGTGCACGCGTCGCTCACCGTCCGCGGCGAGCACGGTCAGCCGGCCGCGGTCGACCCGCAGCACCCGCCCGGGCTCGCAGCCGGGCGGGAGCTCGGCGACGCGGTCGGCCGTCCAGCCCAGCGCGAGGAGATCCACGCCGGCGATGGTGACGCCCGGTCCGCCCCGCTGTCGCGGGGTTTTCTCAGGCGATGAGGTCGTGGATCACGACGTTCTCGTCCCGGCCGGGGCCGACGCCGATCACGCTGATCCGGGCCCCGGAGAGCTCCTCCAGCCGCCGCACGTAGGCCTGGGCGGCCGCGGGCAGCTCGTCGAAGGTCCGGCAGTGCCGGATGTCCTCGAACCAGCCCGGCATCTCCTCGTAGACCGGCTTCGCGTGGTGGAAGTCGGTCTGCGTCATCGGCATCTCGTCGTGCCGGACGCCGTCGATCTCGTAGGCGACGCAGATCGGCACGGTCTCGAGCCCCGAGAGCACGTCGAGCTTGGTGAGGAAGTAGTCGGTGATCCCGTTGACGCGGCTGGCGTAGCGGGCCACGACGGCGTCGAACCAGCCGCAGCGCCGGTCGCGCCCGGTGGTGACGCCGACCTCGCCGCCCTGCTTGCGCAGGTACTCGCCCCACTGGTCGTGCAGCTCCGTGGGGAACGGGCCGGAGCCGACGCGGGTGGTGTACGCCTTGAGGATGCCCACGACGCGCTCGATCCGCGTGGGGCCGACCCCGGCGCCGACGGCCGCCCCGCCCGCGGTCGGGTTGGACGAGGTGACGAACGGGTACGTGCCGTGGTCGACGTCGAGCAGCGTGCCCTGCGAGCCCTCGAGCAGCACCCACTCGCCGGCGTCGAGCGCATTGCCCAGCAGCAGCCGCGTGTCGACGATGCGGTGCCGGAGCGCCTCGGCGTACTGGCTGTACTCCTCGACGACCTCGTCGACGTCGATGGCCTTGCGGTTGTAGACCTTGACCAGGACCTGGTTCTTCTCCTGGAGCGTCCCCTCCAGCTTCTGCCGGAGGATCGACAGGTCGAGCAGGTCCTGCACCCGGATGCCCACGCGGGCGACCTTGTCGCCGTAGGCGGGGCCGATGCCCCGGCCGGTGGTGCCGATCTTCCGCTTGCCCAGGAACCGCTCGGTGACCCGGTCCAGCGCCCGGTGGTGCGGCATGATCAGGTGCGCGTCGGAGGAGATCACCAGCCGCGAGGTGTCGACCCCGCGCTCCTCCAGGCCCGCCAGCTCGTCGATGAGCACCTGCGGGTCGATCACGACACCGTTGCCGATCACCGGAGTGCAGCCCGGCGTCAGGATCCCGGACGGGATCAGGTGGAGGGCGTACTTCTCACCGTCGGGCGTGATCACCGTGTGCCCGGCGTTGTTGCCACCCTGGTAGCGGACGACGTAGGGGACGCGGCCGCCGAGCAGGTCGGTGGCCTTGCCCTTGCCCTCGTCGCCCCACTGGGCACCGATCAGCACGACAGCGGGCATCGGCTCCTGGGTCTCCTGTTCGGTGGGGTGACGGTCGGCGCGCGACACCCGGATCGATCCGGCCGGCAGGTCGGCCGGGGCGGTGGGGCTGGACGGGTGACAGGGTATCGGCATGTCGTCGGTCGAGTTGGACCTCCGCCGCCTGGGTCCCGGGGAGGCGCCGTTGCGGAGCCAGCTGGAGCCGGTCGCCGGGGCCGGGCAGCTGGTGGTGCGCGGCCCGGTCGCAGCCCTGTCGGGGGTGCTGGCGGCGCTGCTGAAAGCGGGCCGCACGGCAGAGGTGCCGGTGGCCTGGGAGCCGACCGCCGACAAGGGCTCGGCCGCCCTGGCGCGCGCGCTGGGGCTCGGCACGGGCACCACCCGGGATCTCACCCTCGTCCGCGACGACCACGGTGGTGTGCTGCTGCACCACGGCCGGATCGAGGCCCCCGGGAACGGCCGCCGCTCCCTGTCGCGCCGGCTGGGCCTGCAGGCGTACCACGACGACATCAAGGTGGCCGACGGCGAGATCACCCGGATCGACGTCCGACCGGACTGGACCGCCGTCGACACCATCGGCGTGACGGTGATGACCCAGCCGCTGCGCCCCACCCGGCAGACCAGCGGGCGTGCCCTCCAGGTCGCCTCCGACCCCGCTCGGGTGGTGCGCGACGGGGTGCCCTACGTGCGCCCCGTCCCCCGGTGGACCTGGTACGCCGACGACCGGGTGCGGTGGCGCCTGGTCCCCTAGGAGCGGCCTGCGCGGGGCCGGGGCCGTCGTGGACACTGGTGGGGCACCCGACCGCCCGAGGAGGACCCGCTGCCGACGTCCTGCTGTCCCGCTGGGTCGACGTGCCGGTGATCACCGATCCGCGCACCTCGTTCGGGTCCCGCGCCGCCGTGGCCCCCGCCGGCCGCCGCTCCCTGGCGCGCACGCTCACCCGGCCGAGCCTGCCCGCCGTCGTCGGACTCCTCGTGGTCGTCGCCTTCTTCGCGGTGCGGGTGCCGGACCTGGTCAGCCCCTTCGGGCTGGCGACGGTCCTGGACACCGCGGCGCTGCTGGGCATCGGCGGCGTCGCCGTCGCGCTCCTGCTGGTGGCCGGGCAGTTCGACCTCTCGGTCGGGGTGGTCGCCGTCGCGAGCTCACTGCTCACGGCGCTGCTGATCGGCCACGCGGGGTGGGGCACCTGGCCGGCCCTGCTCGTCTCGCTGCTGGCGGCGCTGCTCGTGGGGGTGGTCAACGGCGTGCTCGTCGTGAACACCGGCCTGCCGAGCTTCCTGGTGACCCTGGCGACCTTCCTGATCCTGCAGGGCACCTCGCAGGCCGGGGCCCAGGAGGTCGCCGGCGGCACGCGGATCGGCGGTCTGGACCAGGCCCCTGGCTGGTCGTCGGCGACGGCTGTCTTCGACGCGACCGCGCAGCTGGGCAACGGCCGGTTCAGCGTGAGCATCCTCTGGTGGCTCGGCCTCACCGCGCTGGCCACCTGGGCGCTGTGGCGGACCAAGTTCGGCAACGCGGTGTTCGCCAGCGGGGGCGCCCGGCGAGCCGCGCGTGAGCTCGGCGTCCCGGTGCGCCGGACGACGGTGGCGCTGTTCTGCCTCACCGCGGCAGCGGGCTGGCTGCTCGGCACCATGACGCTGGTGCGGCTGGGCAGCGTCCAGGCCGGCGGAACCGTCGGCATCCTCAGCGGGATCGACTTCATCGTGGTGGCGGTCATCGGCGGCTGCCTGCTGACCGGCGGATACGGGTCGACGATCGGCGCCGCCGTCGGCGCCCTGCTGTACGCGGTGGCCCGGCAGGGCATCACCCTGGCCGACTGGGACACCCGCTGGTTCCAGGCGCTGCTGGGGGTGCTCCTGCTGGTGGCGCTGCTGGCCAACGGCGAGGTGCGCCGGCGGCTCCGGGCGAGGCCACGGTCGTGAGCTCCGCCGCCCCCGTCGACGAGGCCGCCGCGCCGGGCCCCACCCCGGTCGTGGAGCTGCGCGGCGTCACCGTGCGGCACGGCAGCGTGCCGGCGCTGAGCCGGGTCAGCGTGGCGCTCCTGCCCGGGCAGATCACCTGCGTCCTCGGGGAGAACGGCTCCGGCAAGTCCACGCTCGTGTCGGTGGTCTCCGGGCTGCGCCGCCACGACGAGGGCGAGCTGCTGGTGGACGGCGTGCCCACCCGGTTCCGGTCCCCCCGGCAGGCGCGGGACCTGGGCATCGCCACCGTGTGGCAGGACCTCGCCGTCGCCCCGCTGCTGTCGGTGTGGCGGAACTTCTTCCTGGGCGTCGAGCCCACGCGGGGGGTGTGGCCGCTGCGCCGCCTCGACCTGGACGGAGCCCGCGAGACCACCGTGCGCGCCATGGCCCGGGTCGGCGTCACCGGGCTGGACCCGGACCAGCCGGCCAGCGCCCTGCGGGCCGGGGAACGGCAGAGCCTGGCCGTCGCCCGCGCGCTGCACTTCGGCGCCCGGGCCCTGGTGATCGACGAGCCCGTCACGCCCATGACCGTGGCGCGCCAGACGCTGTTCGGGCAGTCCGTCCTCGCGGCCCGCACCCAGGGGCTGGCGGTCGTCGTCGTCACCAACAACCCGCGCTACGCCCACCTCATCGGTGACCGGTTCCTGCTGCTGGCCCACGGCCAGGTGGCCGGGAACCTCACCCGCGACGACGTCGACGCCGACGTGCTCACCGCGCTGATGGCCGGCGGGGACCAGCTGACCACCCTGACCGACGCGCTCACCGCGCTGCACCCGGAGCTCGGCGAGCGGTGAAACTCCCCCGGGCCCCCGCCGCGCGGGGGCCCGGGGCCGGTCAGCCGGTGAAGATGCTCACCCCGCCCGGGCCGACCAGCAGCCCCACGACGATGAGCACGATCCCCCACAGCAGCTGCCCGCGGAAGATCGAGAAGATCCCGCTGATCACGAGGATCACCGCCAGGATCCACAAGATCGTTGCCAGCATCCGAAACGTCCCTCCTCCGGGCGCCCTGTCGGCACCGTGCACGCTCCGTGGTTGCCGTTGCCGGGTCCCGGCAAACCCCGGGTCGCAAAAACCCAGGTGAGGAGTGCAACGGGCGGCCCGCACCGGCGGGCCGCCCGTCACCGATGGTGACTGCTCAGGAGACCAGCGTCGGATCGCAGTCCCGGAGCAGCTGCGTGCAGCGCTCGGCCTCGGCCGTCTCGCCGATGGCCTCGGCCGCCCGTGCCAGGACGGTGACGCAGCGCAGGAAGCCCCGGTTCGGCTCGTGCGACCACGGGACGGGGCCGTAGCCCTTCCACCCGTTGCGGCGCAGCGCGTCGAGCCCGCGGTGGTAGCCGGTGCGGGCGTAGGCGTAGGCCTGGATGGTGTCGCCGAGCGCCCGCTCGGGGCGGCTCATCGCCTCCTCGGCGAGACCCGCCCACACCGCGCTCACCGTGGGGTGGTGCGCGGCGACCTCCGCGAGCGTGGCGCCCTCGGCGAGCTCGGCGTCGGCCTCCGGCGTGGCCGGCAGCAGCGTGGCCGGCGGCTCGCCCAGCAGGTTTCCGTGGGAGTGGCTCATCGTCAGGCCCCCTGCGACTGGCCGGCCGAGAGCAGGTGCTCGCACGCCTCGACGACACGGGCGGCCATGTTCGTCTCGGCGGCCTTCATGTAGCTGCGCGGGTCGTAGACCTTCTTGTTGCCGACCTCGCCGTCGATCTTCAGCACGCCGTCGTAGTTGCTGAACATGTGCCCGGCGATGGGCCGGGTGAAGGCGTACTGGGTGTCGGTGTCGACGTTCATCTTCACGACGCCGTAGGAGAGCGCCTCGCGGATCTCCGACTCCGCCGAGCCGGAGCCGCCGTGGAAGACCAGGTTGAACGGCTTGGCGTCCTCGCCGAGGCCGAACTCCTTCGCGACCAGCGCCTGCCCGCGCTGGAGCACGTCGGGGCGGAGCTTGACGTTGCCCGGCTTGTAGACGCCGTGCACGTTGCCGAAGGTCGCCGCGAGCAGGTAGACCCCGCGCTCCCCCAGCCCCAGCTTCTGCGCGGTGCGCAGGAAGTCGCCGTCGGCGGTGTAGAGCTTCTCGTTGATCTCGGCGACGACGCCGTCCTCCTCCCCGCCGACGATGCCGATCTCCAGCTCCAGCACGAGCTTGGCGGCGGCGGACTTCTCCATCAGCTCCTCGGCGATGTCGAGGTTCTCACCGAGCTCGATCGCCGAGCCGTCCCACATGTGCGACTGGAACAGCGGCTCCTGCCCGGCGTCCACCCGGTCCTTCGACAGCGCGATGAGCGGGCGGACGTAGGAGTCGAGCTTGTCCTTGGGGCAGTGGTCGGTGTGCAGCGCCACGTTGATCGGGTACTTCTCGGCGACGACGTGGGCGAACTCGGCGAGCGCCACCGCGCCGGTGACCATGTCCTTGACCCGGGTGCCCGAGCCGAACTCGGCGCCGCCGGTGGAGAACTGGATGATCCCGTCGCTGCCGGCGTCGGCGAAGCCGCGCAGCGCCGCGTTGATCGTCTCCGAGGAGGTGCAGTTGATCGCCGGGTAGGCGAACCCGCCCTCCTTCGCCCGGCTGATCATGTCGGCGTAGACCTCGGGGGTCGCGATGGGCATGAGGGTGCTCTCCTCCGTCGGGAACGGCTGTACGGCGCTGTACGGGCGAACGTCGGTGATCAGTATCGCGCTGCGCCCCCGGCCGCGACAGCACGGGCGGCAGCGGAGCCCGACCGGGCGACACCGGGTCGGCCCGGGTCGGGCACCGGTCAGCCCTGCTCGATGCGGCTGACCACCCGGGCGGCGACGACCACCGGGTCGTAGGTCGGCGAGAACGGCGGCGCGTAGGAGAGGTCGGACCCGGCGAGGTCCTCGGCGGTCATCCCCGCCCAGATCGCGGCGGCCAGCACGTCGATCCGCTTGCCCGAACCGGGGCCGCCGACGATCTGGGCGCCGAGCAGCCGCCCCGAGCCCGCCTCGCTCAACAGCTTGATCGCGATCTCCTCCGCGCCGGGGTGGTACCCGGCCTTCGTCGTCGCCTCCACGGTGTCGGTGCGGTAGTCGAACCCGGCCTGCTCGGCCTCGGTGGTGCACAGCCCCGTGCGGCCGATCTCCAGGTCCCCCACCTTGGTCAGCGCCGTCCCCAGCACCCCGGCGAAGCGGGCTGCCCGTCCGCCGACGACCGAGCCGGCCACCCGGCCCTGCTTGTTCGCGTGGGTGCCCAGGGCGACGTGGGCGACCTCGCCGGTGACCCGGTGGAAGGTCTGCGAGCAGTCGCCGGCGGCGTAGATCTCCGGGTGCGAGCGGGTGCGCTGGGTGCGGTCGACGTCGATGGCGCCGGTGGTCCCGAGCCGGATGCCGGCCTGCTCGGCCAGCGCCACCTCCGGCCCCATGCCCAGGCCCAGCACCACCAGGTCGGCGTCGTAGCTGCCGGCGTCGGTGCGCACCCCCCGCGCCCGGCCCGACTCGTCCACCAGGATCTCGCGGACCGCCTGGTCGGGGTGCATCTCCATGCCCATGGCCCCCATGCCGGCGCAGACCCGCTGGGCCATGTCGGCGTCGAGCAGCTGCATCGGCAGCGGGTCGGCGAGCACGACGGTGACCGCCAGCCCCCGCCGCTGCAGCGCCTCCGCCATCTCCAGCCCGATGTAGCCGCCGCCCAGGACCAGGGCGCGGCGGGGACCGGCGTCCAGGGCGGCCCGGATGGCGGCGCCGTCGTCGAGCCGGTGCACGCCGAAGACGCCCGGCGCGTCCAGGCCGGGGATCGGCGGGCGGGTCGGGCGGCCTCCCGTGGCGACGAGGAGGCGGTCGTAGCCGATCCGCTCGCCGGTGTCGGTGACGACCTTCCCGGCGTCGGGATCGATCCCGACCGCCCGCGTGCCGGTGTGCACGGTGATGTCCCGGGCGGCGAACTCCGCCGGCGTCCGGGCGATCAGCTCGTCCCGGCCCTGGACCTCCCCGCCCACCCAGTAGGGGATGCCGCAGGCGGAGTACGAGACGACGTCGCCCTGCTCGAGCACGACGATCTCGAGGTCGTCGGCGTTCCGCAGCCGGCGGGCCTGGGCCGCCGCGGACATCCCGGCCGCGTCGCCTCCGATGACGAGGAACCGCTCCCTGCTCATCGCCCCAGCGTGGCACCGGCCGGCGCGCTGCGGAACACCGTGCCGGGGTTGAGCAGGCCGGCCGGGTCGAGCGCGGACTTGATCGAGCGGTGCACGTCCAGCGACACCGGGCCGATCTCGCGCTCCAGCCAGTCGACCTTGAGCACACCCACCCCGTGCTCGCCGGTGATCGTCCCGCCCAGCGACAGCCCGAGCTCCAGGATGTCGTCGAAGGCGGCGTAGGCCCGCTGCCGCTGGTCGGCGTCGCCGCCGTCGAAGCAGACGGTCGGGTGCATGTTGCCGTCGCCGGCGTGCCCGACCACCCCGACGACGACGGCGCGCTCCGCGGCGATGCGGTCGCAGCCGTCGAGGAACCCGGCGATCCGCGACCGGGGGACGGCGACGTCGTCGATGAGGATCGCGCCCCCCACCTGCTGCAGGGCGGGCAGCGCCATGCGCCGGGCGGCGAGGAGCAGGTCGCCCTCGGCCTGGTCCTCGGTGGAGTGGACGAACTGCGCGCCGGCCTCCTCGCACAGCGCGGTGAGCGTCGCGATCTCCTCGGCGGCGGCCGCCCCGCCGGTGTCGGACTGCGCCACCAGCAGCGCGCGGGTGTCGTGGTCCAGGCCGGCCTTGAGCACCTGGTCGACGGTGCGGATGCAGGTGTTGTCCATGATCTCCAGCAGGCTGGGCACCAGCCCCGCGGTGACCACCCGCTCGACGACCTGGCCCGCCTGGGCCGTCGTGGCGAAGGATGCGGCGAGGGTGACCGGCGCCTTCGGTGCGGGCCGCAGCGCGAGCGTCGCCTCGGTGATGACGCCGAGGGTGCCCTCGGACCCCACGAACAGCCGGGCGAGGTCGTAGCCGGCCACGCCCTTCACGGTGCGGCGCCCGGTGCGGAGCACCCGGCCGTCGGCCAGCACGACCTCCAGGCCCAGCACGTAGTCGGTGGTGACGCCGTACTTGACGCAGCACAGACCGCCGGAGTTGGTGGCGAGGTTGCCGCCGAGGGTGCACCAGTCGTAGCTGCTCGGGTCCGGCGGGTAGAACAGCCCGCTGCCGGCGACCGCGTCGCGCAGCTGCTTGTTCACCACCCCCGGCTGGACGACGGCCAGCCGGTCGGCCGGCGAGACCTCCAGGACGGCGTTCATGCGGGTCATCACCAGCGTGATGCCCCCGTCCACGGCGTTGCTGCCGCCCGCGAGCCCGGAGCCGGCGCCCCGCGGGACCACCGGGAGGCCGTGCCGCGAGGCCACCCGCATCACCGCGACGACGTCGTCGGTGCGGCGCGGGAACACCACGGCCGCCGGGGTTCCGGCGGGCGCCATCATCGCCTGGTCGCGGGCGTAGCCGGCCGTCACGTCGGGGTCGGTCAGGACGCCGTCGGGGCCCAACGCGTCGGTCAGCTCGGCGAGCCACGTCGCCGTCGTCGTGGTCACCGTCACACCGTACGGCCTCCAGTCCGGGGGGGGGGGGGGGGGGGGGGGGGGGGGGGCGCGGGGGGGGGGGGGGGGGGGGGGGGGGGGGGGGGGGGGGGGGGGGGGGGGGGGGGGGGGGGGGGGGGGGGGGGGGGGGGGGGGGGGGGGGGGG
>NZ_JBJHAJ010000017.1:0-88570 GCF_054051015.1 Blastococcus sp. SYSU DS0616 | reverse complement strand
TCAGAGAGTATATAGTGCAGACCGCGAACAACCAGCACCGCCGCGCGCCCCACCCCCCACCCCCCCCCCCCCCCCCCCCCCCCCCCCCCCCCCCCCCCCCCCCCCCCCCCCCCCACCGTGCGGCCGGGGTCGCGACCACGAGCCTGGGGTGAGGGGCCGGCGTCAGACCGGCAGGACCGACTCGATGGCGGCCCGGACCTCGGGGGCGTCGGGCTCGGTGCGCGGCCGGAAGCGGGCCACCACCTCGCCCTGGCCGCTGAGCACCCACTTCTCGAAGTTCCAGGCGACGTCGCCGTCCTGCCCGTCCACGTCGGGCACGGCGGTGAGCTGCCGGAAGAGCGGGTGCGCGCCCGGGCCGTTCACCTCGGCCTTCTCCGTCAGCGGGAAGGTGACGCCGTAGGTGGCCGAGCAGAACTGCTCGATCTCCTCGGCGGTGCCGGGCTCCTGCCCCATGAACTGGTTGCAGGGCACGCCCACGACGGTGAAGCCGCGGTCGCGGTACTCCTCGTGCAGCGCCTCCAGCGCGGTGTACTGCGGGGTCAGGCCGCAGCGGCTGGCCACGTTGACGACCAGCGCCGGGCCGCCGGCGGTCAGCTCCCGCAGTGTCGTGGCGGCGCCCTGCAGCGTGGTCACGGGCGTGTCGAGGAGGTCGCTCATGCCCGGCCGCAGCGCCGCCGGCCGAGGGTTCATTCCAGGCCGGCCCCCACCGCGGCGCCTAGGGTGGTGGGCGTCCGGCACGAGGAGGTCCCGTGGAGTGGCTGCTGATCACGGCGGCGGTGCTGGTGGTGGTCGCCGCAACCCTCTACGTCCGGCGCGGGCCGCGGCAGGAGGAGTGGCGCGACGAGCTGCCCGACGGCCGCCTCGACCGCGACCGGACGGACGGCCCGGACGCGCGCGGCGCGGTCAACAAGCACAGCTGGATGCTGGGCGGTGGAGGGTCCGGGGGCTGAGCCCGGCGGTTCAGCCCAGACCGCTGGCGTCGTCCGGGACGTCGACGGCGTAGCGGCGCAACGCCTCCAGCGGCACGACCTCCAGGGCGCGGGCGTTGGTGGCGGCCAGCACGACCCCCGCCGCCGCACCCGCCTGGTAGGCCTGGAGCCAGCGGGTGGCGACCACGCACCAGCGATCGCCCGGCCGCAGCCCGGGGAAGCCGTATTCCGGGCGCGGGGTGCTGAGGTCGTTGCCCAGCTCCCGCTGCACCGCCAGGAACTCGGTGGAGACGACGGTGCAGACCGTGTGCCGGCCGAGGTCGTCGGGGCCGCTGCGGCAGTGCCCGTCGCGGTAGAAGCCGGTGACCGGGTCCGTGCCGCAGGGCTCCAGCGGCCCACCGAGGACGTTCCGCTCGCCGGCGGGGTCGGGCAGCACGGGCCCTCCTCGGGTGGGCGTGGTCGGCGGGCGTCCAGGATGGCATGGTGCGGGCGTGAGCGAGATCCCCGAGATCCTCTGGCGGCCCACCGCCGCGTCGATCGCCGGCACCCGGAGCGCCGCCTTCGCCGGCTGGGTGGCGCAGCGCCGCGGCCTCTCCTTCGGTGACCCGGTCGACTACGACGCCCTGTGGCGGTGGTCGATCGAGCACCTCGACCAGTTCTGGGGTGACCTCGCCCGCTGGACCGGCGTGCTCGACGTCCCCGATGACCAGGTGCTCACCTCCCGCGAGATGCCGGGCGCGGTCTGGTTCCCGGGGACGGCGGTCAACTACGCCGAGCAGGTGTTCCGCCAGGCCGCCGACGACCGGCCCGCGCTGATCGCCGTCGCGGAGGACACCGAGCCCGTCGAGATCCCGTGGGCCGAACTCCGTGGCCAGGTGGGGGCCTTCGCCGCCACGCTGCGCCGCCTCGGCGTCCGTCCCGGTGACCGGGTCGCCGGCTATCTGCCCAACGTCCCCGAGACGATCGTCGCCTTCCTCGGCGCGGCCGCGGTCGGGGCCGTCTGGTCGTCCTGCGCGCCCGACTTCGGCACCCGCGCCGTCCTCGACCGGTTCGCCCAGATCGAGCCCACCGTGCTGGTCGCCGTCGACGGGTACCGGTTCAACGGGCGAGCGCACGACCGGCGTGAGGTGGTGGCGCAGCTGCGCGAGGCGCTGCCCACGGTGCGGACGACGATCGCCGTCCCCCGGATCTTCCCCGACGAGGTGCCCGACGGCGCCCTGCCCTGGGCCGACGCCGTCGCCGACCGGCAGGACCCGGCGTTCGAGCCGACGCCGTTCGACGCGCCGCTGTGGATCGTCTACTCGTCGGGCACGACCGGGCTCCCCAAGGGGATCGTGCACGGTCACGGCGGGGTGGTGCTGGAGCACCTCAAGTGGGGGCTGCTGCACCAGGACCTGGCGCCGGGCGCCCGCTTCTACTGGTACACCTCCACCGCCTGGATGATGTGGAACGTCGTCGCCTCCTCGCTGCTGTCGGGCGCCACGGCGGTGCTCCACGACGGGGCGCCCGCCTACCCGACCGTGGACGCGCAGTTCGCCCTCGCCGCGAAGGTCGGGATCACCCTGCTGGGCACCAGCCCCGGGTACCTGGGCGCCTGCCAGAAGGCCGGCGTCCGCCCGGGCGACGACCACGACCTCTCCGCGCTGCGCGTGCTCGGCTGCACCGGCTCCCCCCTGCCCGAGGCCTCCTACCGCTGGGTCTACGACGCCGTGGGCACGGACCTGCAGCTGGTCTCCGCGTCCGGTGGCACCGACGTCGCCACCGGTTTCATCGGGAGCTCACCGCTGCTCCCGGTCACGGTGGGCGAGCTGCAGCGGCCCATGCTGGGTGTGGCCGTGGAGTCGTGGAACGAGCAGGGCGAGCCGGTGGTCGGCGAGCTGGGGGAGCTGGTGGTCACCGAGCCGATGCCCTCGATGCCGCTGTACTTCTGGAACGACCCGGACGGCGCGCGGTACCGGGCGGCGTACTTCGAGCCGTGGCCCGGGGTGTGGCGGCACGGCGACTGGCTGGAGATCACCGAGCGCGGCACCTGCATCATCACCGGCCGGTCGGACTCCACGCTCAACCGCGGCGGGGTGCGCATGGGCACCGCGGACATCTACGCCGCCGTCGAGGCCTTCCCCGAGGTCGTCGACTGCGTCGTGCTCGGGGTCGAGCTGCCCGAGGGCGGCTACTGGATGCCGCTGTTCGTGCAGCTCGCCCCGGGGGAGGAGCTGACCGACGAGCTCGTGGGGCGGCTCCGGGAGGAGATCCGGACGACGGCCAGCCCGCGCCACGTGCCCGACGAGGTCATCGCCGTCCCCGGCGTGCCGCACACCCGCACCGGCAAGCGGCTGGAGGTGCCGCTCAAGCGGCTGTTCCAGGGCGTGGACCCGGCGAAGGCCGTGAACACCGGCACCGTCGACGACGCCGCGCTGGTCGAGCACTTCATCCGGCTGGCGAGGGACCGCACGCACTAGCCGCACCGACCGCCCGGCGGTCAGCGGGCGGTGCGCGCCAGCGTGGCGAAGAAGGCCCGGATGTCGCCGGCGAGGACGTCCGGCCGTTCGAGCGCCGCGTAGTGCCCCCCGCCCTCGAACTCGCTCCAGTGGACGATGGCGTCGTTGTCCCGCTCGGCGAAGGCGCGGATGCTCTTGAAGTCGTCGGAGAAGACCGCGACGCCGACGGGCGAGTGGTTGACGGCCGGCTCGCGCTGCGCGTGGGCCTCCTCGAAGTGGTACCGGCCGACGCTCGCCGAGGTGTTTGTGAGCCACTCGAGGGTGACCTCGGTGAGGATCTGCTCGGTGGTGACGAGGCTCGTGCCGTTGCCGAAGGACTGGAAGAGCTCGTTCCACGCGAGCTGCCCGACGGGGGAGTCCGACAACGCGGCGGCGACGGTCTGCGGGCGCGAGGCGTTGAGCGCGTTGTAGCCGCCGACCGACTGGAACCACTGCAGGTGCTCCAGCGCCGCGTGGTCCTTCGGCTCGAGCTTCTCGAACTCGGCCGGGTCGCCCGAGGGGAACGAGAACAGCTGCAGGACGTGGGCGCCGAGGAAGCCCGCCGGCTCGAGCAGGCCGAGTTCGCGGGCGACCATCGCCCCGGTGTCGCTGCCGTGCGCGCCGTAGCTGTCGTAGCCGAGCCGTCGCATGAGGGAGTCGTAGGTGCGGGCGACGCGGGCCGTGGTCCAGCCGCGGTCCGTGACCGGGGTGCTGAAGGCGAACCCCGGCATCGAGGGCACCACCACGGAGAAGGCGTCCTCGGCCGCACCGCCGTGGGCGACCGGATCGGTCAGCGGGCGGATGAGCTCGAGGAAGTCGACGAAGGAGCCCGGGTAGCTGTGCAGCAGCAGCAACGGGGTGGCGCCGGCCTCCACCGACGGAACGTGCAGGAAGTGGATCGTCTGGCCGTCGATATCGGTGAGGAAGTGCGGGAACTCGTTCATCCGCGCCTCCGCCGCGCGCCAGTCGTACGCGGTGCGCCACTGCTCGACGACGTCGACCAGGTAGCTGTTCGGGACGCCGTAGGTCCAGTCGTCGCCCGGGGCGGGTGCCGGGAAGCGGGTGCGCCCCAGCCGGGCGAGGAGGTCGTCGAGGTCGGCCTGCGGGATCTCGACCCGGAACGGCCGGATGCCGGTGGAGGAGGTGGTCGGAGTGTCCGTCGTGGAGGTCATGGGACGAACCTAGGAGGCCAACAGGAACGGTTCGTTCCTGTTGGTGCGAGGATTCTCCGGTGCTCGAGACGTCGGCCCGCCTGCTGGCCCTGCTCGCCCTGCTGCAGGCCCGGCCGGCCTGGTCGGGGCCGGAGCTCGCGGACCGTCTGGGGGTGACGACGCGGACCGTCCGCAACGACGTGGAGCGACTGCGCACCCTCGGCTATCCCGTGGAGGCCACCCGCGGCTCGCTGGGGCGCTACCGGCTGGGGGCCGGCGCATCGCTCCCGCCGCTGCTGCTCGACGACGACGAGGCCGTCGCCCTCGCGCTCGGCCTGCGGGCTGCGTCGGCGAGCGCGATCGAGCGCGTCGCGGAGACCAGCGCGCGGGCACTGGCGAAGCTCGAGCAGGTGCTGCCCGCACGACTGCGCCGCCAGGTCGGCAGCCTGACGGCGGCCACCACCCAGATCGCCGACGACGCGGGCACGCCCGAGGAGGATCCGCCGGTCGACCCGACCGTGCTCACCGCGGTGGCGGCGGCGATCCGGGACGTGGAGTGGCTGCGCTTCGAGCACGACGGCGTCCGCGTGCTCGTCGAGCCGTACCGGCTCGTCAGCTGGGAGCGCCGGTGGTACCTGCTGGGTCGCGAGCCGGAGAGCGGCCGCTGGCGGGTGTTCCGGGTCGACCGCCTGGCCCTCGGCCCCCGCACCGGCCGGCGGTTCACCCCGGAGCCCCTGCCCACCGAGGACCTGCGCGCCTACGTCATGCGGGCGGTGGCCTCGGAGGGGTGGGCCGTCCACGCCCGGATCACCGTGCTGGCGCCGGCCGCCGAGGTGCGTGCCCGCATCAACCCGGCCGTCGGCGTCGTCGAGCCGGTCGACGCGCGCACCAGCACGCTCGTGACGGGGGCGGACAGCTTCGAGACGATGGCCGTGTACATCTCGCTGCTCGACCTGGACTTCCGGGTGCTCGAGCCGCCGGAGCTCGTCGAGCGGCTGCGCGTTCTCGCGGCCCGCTACACCGCCGCCACGACGTGACCCACCCGTGAGGCTGCTCACCTCGCGGGTGACGACGGCGTGCCGGGGGAACAGGCAGCCGCCAAGGTGGAGTGATCACCGCCCTCGACGAGGAGGACGCGCCATGACCAGCACCGACGAGATCCGCGAGCCGCAGCCGCCGGTGCTGCTGCCGCCGTGGCACACCCCGGAGCGGGAGGCGCTGCAGGAGCAGGCGCGCCGGTTCGCGATGGAGGAGGTGCTGCCGGTCGCGAACGAGCTCGACCCGCAGAAGGGCGAGATCCCGGCGTCCCTGCTGGCGCGGCTGGCCGAGCTGGGCTACTTCGGCATCACCGTGCCCGCGGAGCAGGGCGGACTGGGCCTCGGCGTCTTCGAGTACTGCATGGTCAGCGAGGAGCTGGCCCGCGCCTGGATGTCGACGGCGAGCATCCTGGCCCGCTCCCAGGGTCTGGGGACGGCGGTCCTCGACGCCGACCGGCGGCACGAGCTGCTGGGCCGTAGCGCCCGGGGGGAGTGGATCGGCGCGATCGCGCTCTCGGAGCCCGACGCCGGCTCCGACCTCGCCGGCGTCTCCACCCGGGCGGTGCTCGACGGCGACGAGTGGGTCGTCACCGGCCGCAAGCGCTGGTGCGGCAACGCCAAGGCCGCCGACTTCATCCAGGTCCTGGTGCGCGAGCGCGACCCGGAGCCGGGGGAGTCGCGCTCGGCCGGGCTGATCAATCTGCTGCTGGAGAAGGAGCGCGGGGAGTTCCCCGAGGGCCTGTCCGGCTCCCCGATCGACAAGATCGGCTACCACGGCTTCCTCACCTGGGACCTCACCTTCGACGGCGTCCGGATCCCCCGGGAGAACGTGATCGACCAGGCGAAGGCCGCGCAGGAGGAGAGCGCCGAGGAGGGGGACGCCGCGAAGCAGGCGGGATTCGCCGAGGCGCAGAAGTTCCTCAACACCGCCCGCGTGCACACCGCGGCCCGGGCCGTGGGGCTGGCGCGCGCGGCGCTGGAGGACTGCATCCGCTACCTGCAGGAGCGCGAGCAGTTCGGCCACCCGATCGGCGACTTCCAGGCGCTGCGCTTCGCCGTCGCCGAGATGGCCGCGCAGATCGAGCAGTCGCGCGCCTTCTACCGCCAGGTCGCCCACCTGCTCGACCTGGGGCTGCCGGTGCACAAGGAGGCGTCGATGGTGAAGCTGGAGGCCACCGAGATGTCGGTGCGGGTGACCAACCAGGCCATGCAGCTGCACGGCGGGAACGGCTACACCACCGAGCGGCAGGTGGAGCGGCACTGGCGGGACGCCCGGCTGACCACGATCTTCGAGGGCACCAGCGAGATCCAGAAGCGGATCATCAGCGACCGGCTGCTCCCCCGCTCGCCGCTGGGCTGAGCCGGCCCCGCGACTGTGCGCTGATCGGGGTGATGAGCTGCCCAAGACCCCGATCAGCGCACAGCGGCGCTAGATCAGTCCAGCGCGATCGGCATCAGCATGCTGAGGTCGCCGGACCGGCCCGGTGCCCGCATGACCAGCGGCGCGATCGGCCCGTCGAGGTCGAGCACCAGCTGGCCGGCGTCCTCGGCGTCCAGGGCCTGGAGCAGGAACTCGCGGTTCACGCCCACCTCGACGTCGCCGAGGCTCAGCACGGTGGCGGCGTGCTCGGTGCCGTCCTCCGGGCTGCGCACCGTCCGGATCGGGGCGGCGGCCAGCTGCTCGCGGAACCGCGCGACGTCGACCTCGACCCGGGAGCTGCCCGACGCCCGCACGATCCGGCGGTAGTCGGGGAAGTCGGCGTCCACGCGGCGCCCGCGCACCGACCTGTCGCCGGCCGCGAGGACGACGTCCGCGCCGTCCACCGAGACGGTCAGGGGGCCGTCGTCGGGCGTCAGGGTCAGCAGCGCCTCGTCGACCAGCGCCACGGGGAGGACGGCGCTGACGGCCTGGCCCTCCACGGCGGCGTCGGCCAGGGTTCGCACGGCCAGGCGGTAGCGGTCGGTGGCCACCAGGCGGACGTCGTCGGCGTCGGCGTCGAGGAGCACGCCGGTGAGCGCCGGGAGTTCGGGGTCGCGGCCGACGGCGAAGCGCACGCCCCGCAGGGCGTCGAGGAAGGTCGCGGTCGTGCTGCGGATGCTGGTCATGAGGCTCTCCTGGGCCAGTAGGGATCGGGCGTGGAAGAGCTCGCGGCGGGCGTCGGCCAGCCCGTCCTCCAGGCGCCGCAGGTGCGCCTCGAGGACGACATCGGCGACGGCCGGGTCGTCCCGGTGCTCGACCACCCGGCGGATCTCGGCGAGCGGCATGGCCACCCGCCGCAGCCGGGCGACGAGCCGGGCGACGACGACCTGCTCGTCGCTGTACCAGCGGTAGCCGATCCACGGGTCCACGCGGGCCGGCACGAGCACGCCGGCGCCGTCGTAGAACCGCAGGGCGCTCACCGTCAGGCCTGAGTCGCGCGCCATCCGGCCGATCCCCCGCATGCGTTCCTCCACGCCCCGGACCCTCGGGCCTCGACCGGGTCGAGGGTCAAGCATCGCCCGCCGGGCGGACGGACTCCAGCGACCGGCGGACGGCCCCGGCGATGTTTCCGGCGTCGAGCAGGTCGTCGTCGGTGGTGGCCCGGGCGCGGCGCAGCTCGGTGGTGAACTCGGCAAGCGCGGCATCGGCCCGGCGGACGGCCTCGGGGTCGGCCGTCGCGCCGCCGACCGAGCGGAGCACGTCCGCCAGGGCGGCCAGGGCCCGGGATGCCGGAGGTCGCAGCCGCGGCCCCAGCGGGACCGTCTCCAGATCGGCGAGCTCGGTCTCGGCGATCAGCTGGGTGAGGTCCTCGACGAGCAGCGTCAGGCGCTCGAGCGCCCGGGCCTGCCGGTACTGACGGTCGGCCGCCTCCCGGTACCGGGTCGCGCGGCGGTTGCCCCGGCGGGCCTCGTCGGTCAGGCGGACGGCGTCGCGCATGTGGGCCAGCAGCGGGTCGAGCGTGCGGATCCGGCCGCGCCACTCGTCCTGCGTGGGTGGGTGGTCCTGCCGCAACCCGTCGACCAGGTCGTCCAGCTGCCCGGCGAGGGCGTCCCGCAGGGTCGCGAGCGTCTGTTCCGCCGGTGCCAGGGGAAGCGGCGGGAAGGCGGCGGTCACGGCGAGGCCGACGAGCGCCCCCATGAAGGTGAGCCCGAGGTAGCCGAGCACGTACGCCGTCGTGTTCTCGTTGCCGAAGAGCAGGATGAACAACGCGGCCGTGGACAGCCAGCTGCTGGCGCTGCCCAGCCACTCCCACCCGGAGAGCACGACGCTGACGGCGATGACGACGGCGAGGGTGACCAGCCGCTGGCCGATCAGCACGTCGCCGACCAGGGCGACCCCGGCACCCAGCGCGATGGCGGCGACCGTCTGCACCGACGAGCGGACCGAGCCGGCCAGGGTGGACGCGGTGGTGGCGATGACCGCGCCGAGCGGGGCGTAGTACGGGTAGTCCGAGAGGGGGCCGGGGACCAGGAGGGCCAGCCACCAGGCGAGCGTGGCCGCGACGGCGGCTCGCACCGCGAGGCCGATCCGGGGGTGCCGGGCCCAGGTGCGGCGCGCCGCCCCCCACCAGGAGCGGCGGTGCCCGGACCCGTCGCCGGACCGGGAGCTGGAGTGCTGCATCACCGTCCCGTCCGTCGCCGGGAGGTCGTCCTCCCGGACCTGGCATTGCACCACGGCGGGCGGGGACGCGCTGCCGCGGCCGAGCTCGTGGTCAGCCCGTGGGCGCGGCCTCGTCGGCGTGCGCGACGTGGGCCAGCTCGCGCCAGATGAGCGCGAGGATCACCGCCGAGCCGACGAAGGCGAACCAGAACGGCCCGGTGATGCCCCACACCTTGGCGATGACGCCGCCGAGCGCCTGGCCGGCGACGATCCCGCCGAACACGCCGATGTAGTAGAGGCTGCCCACCCGGCCCTGCAGCTCCGTGGGCACCGCCCGCATGCGGATGGTCCGTGACGTCGTCCCCCAGACGAAGAGGTGCGCGCCGAAGACGAACAGGATCGTCGCCGCGACCCACGGGACCGTGGTCAGCGCCAGGCCCAGGTGCGTGAGGGTCTCGATGACCAGCCCGACGCGCATGAGCAGGGCGAGGTCGGCGCGCCGGGCCAGCCAGTCGTAGGACGCGGTGCCGAGCAGGCCCCCCACCGCCGTCACCGTGGTCAGCAGCCCGAACCCGATCGCGCCGAGCCCCAGCCGGTCGGTCGCGTAGAGCACCAGCACCGACCACGCGGCGCCGTAGGTGACGTTGAAGGTGACGATCGTGATCGTCAGCGTGCGCACCGGGCCGTTGCCCCACGTCCAGCGCAGCCCCTCGACGATCTCCCGGCCGACGTGCCGCCCGCCCGGCGCGCGGGGGAGCGGGGGCAGCGCCATGCGCACGAGCAGCAGCGCGCCGAGCGCCACGCACAGCCCCTGCACCAGGAACGGCCAGGCCGAGCCCGCCGCGAACAGCACCGCGCCCAGGGCAGGGCCGGCCATCTGGTTCATGGTCAGCGCACCGGCCATCATCCGGGCGTTGCCGACGCCGAGGTCGGCGCGGTCGACGACCATCGGCAGCAGCGTCCCGGAGGTCGTGTCGGCGAAGACCTCGGCGGTGCCCAGCAGGAACATCGCGGCGAGGACCACCGCGATGCCCGCTCGGCCGGTGACGAGGGCGAGTGTCAGCACGCCGAGGACGACGGCGCGCGCCACGTCGACGGCGATCACCAGCAGGCGGCGGTCCACCCGGTCGGCGAGCACCCCGGCGTAGAGGCCGAACAGCAGCCAGGGCAGCCGCTGCAGCAGGGCGGCGAGCGCGACGAGGAAGGGGTCGCTGGTCTGGGACGCCACCAGCAGCGGCCCGGCGGCCAGCGCGATGCCGTCGCCGAGGTTGGTCACCCAGGAGGAGCCGACCAGCCAGCGGAACGGCGTCCCCATGCGCGCCGGGAGCACTGCTTCGACGACCCGGCCCACGAGGTGAGGAGCTTAGGCGGGTGGAGTGGGGCGGGAGCCCGCTCGGTCAGCGGGCTGCAGCCTGCTCGGCGTTGTGCTCCAGGACGGCGTCGATCCAGAAGTGCAGGTCCTCGTCCGCGGCGAGGGCGGCCCCGTCGACGGCGATCCACCCCTCGCCCATCGAGCGGCCGGCGCCCATCTCGGCCCGGTGGGCCCCGGCCACCTCGAGGCAATCGGCATCGCGGCCGCGGGAGACGCGCACCAGCAGGTCGCCGCCGCCGGCCGAGACGCAGGCCACCATCTTCTCGCCGACCATGAACGCGAGGCCGCCGAACATCTTCACCTCGCGGACGGCCTTCTCCGCAGGGAGCGCGTCGCGGACGCGGTCTGCCAGTGCGACGTCGTAGGCCATGCGCGGTCCTCTCCTCCGGGACGCCGGCAGCCTAGGGCCTGCGGTCATCGCTCGGACGGTCTGCGCTCCTCCCCGTCCCGGCGCCCGGACGGTTGCCCCAGCCGGACGCGCAGGACCGGTACGCCGTCGCCGTCGAGGTGGTCGAGCGCGGCCGGGCGGCCGGTCATCGCGAGCAGGAGCGCATCGGCGTTCCCGCGGACGGCGGGGCCGGTGCCGTGCGCCCAGTCGAGGTCGTCCGCCTCGAACCGCAGACCGTCCAGCGTGCCCTTGCGGACGAAGCCACCGTCGGCCACCAAGGTCAGGGACGTCCGCAGGCGCTCCTCGGGGACGTCGCGCGCGATGCCCAGCGGCCAGCGGATGTCCAGGCCGTGCACGAGGAGGTCGGTGAGGGGCGCCTCGGGGCCTGCCCCGGGCGGGGTGAACCGCGAGCCGGCCTTCCGGTGCAGCACCTCGACGAGCTCGCCGAAGGGCCGGCGCGCCTGCTCGCGGGTCACCCGGACGTTCGCCCGGTTGAAGTTCCCCCGGCACGCGAGCATCGCCAGCCCGAACTTCGGGGTGCTCACCTCCAGGGGCACGACCAGGTGCGCGACCACGTCGTGCACGGTCCACGCGCTGCAGAGGCTCGGCGTCGCCTGCTGCTCACCGGTCAGCCCCGACAGGAGGGCGGCCAGCTCGCGGCGCTCGCCGGCGATCTCCGCGAACGTGTCCACGCCGTCATCGTGCCAGCGGTGCGCCTGGCCCGGGGCCGGTTGCTGCCCGGGCCGCACGTCGGCCGCGCCACAGGAGCCACAGCGCCAGCAGGACCTCGCCGAGGAAGGTGAACTGCGCGACGGTCGGCCAGGACCCCGCCGAGAGCACCGCCCCGGCGCTGTCGAACGCGTAGCCCAGGCCGGCCACGACCAGGAGCACGCCCAGCCCCCGCGGTGCGGCGCGCCACCGGTGGGCCAGCACCCCGACGAGCACCAGATGGACGCCGAACAGCAGCAGGCCGGTGTTCCAGATGGCGTCGAACCGGTCGATCTCCGCTGCGCCGAGGACGGCATCGGTGGCGAGCAGGTTCGCCGCCGCCGCCAGGTGGCCGATCGCGACGAGGAACACGGCGGTGTACACCAGCCGGCAGACCGCGGCCAGCAGGGACAGCCGGGCGTCGACCGGCGCGAACACCTGGTGGAGCGCCCAGGCGACGACGACGTCGAGGACGGCCACCCCGATCAGGCACAGGATGCCGGCGCGGAACAGACCTTCGGCGGCGAGGACGTCGGTGGCGGTCCGCCCCGGATCGCCGGGCGTCACCAGACCCTCCACGGCGGCGCCGTAGCCGACGGCCGCCAGCGCCGCCATCAGCAGGAGTGCGGTGCCGGCGACGAGGCCCGCGCGGCGGTCCAGCTCCCGCCGCTCGACGTGCAGCTGCGCCGTCGTCACCGGCCGGCCTCCGATACCCGGAGGAAGTCGACGACGCCGAAGAGCCGGTGCATCCGCTGCTCACCGGGCGGGAAGAACCGGTTCCCCTCGTCTGCCGGAACCAGGCGCGGCCGCTGCACCGGCACCGACCGGCCCTCGTGCTCGACGGTGGCGCTGCCGGCCGCCAGCACGTTGCGCACCCAGTCGGCGCCCGGGCCGTAGGGCAGGGCGAACAGGAAGCCGTCGTCGGTCGGCACCGCGACGGCCGGCGTCCGGTAGGCGGCACCGCTCACCCGGCCGCGGTGGTGCACTACCGACGCGTACGCACCGGGCTGCCCGGCCGTCTCCAGCTGGCGGGGGTTCGTGACGTCGCGGTTGAACCTGCGGACGGCGCGTTGGACGGGCCCCCACTTCGCGCGGAAGGACTGCACGAACAGCGCGGTCAGCAGCAGGAGCAGCGCTGCGCCGATCCGGATGGCACCCATGGCATCTCCCTTACGGTGTAAGGATCCCTTACGCCGTAAGGTAGCGAGCCGGCGCGGACGTGTCCAGGCCGTCGGCCACCGACCTCAGCTGTGGCCGACGCGCCGGTCGAGCCCGTCGAGGAGGAGATCCAGGGCGAACTCGAACTCGGCCTGGTCGTCGCACCAGCCGAGGACCCCCTCGTCCTCGTGGACGGTGTCGGCGAGCATGCCGGCCAGGTGCGGGTACCGGTCGGCCAGCTGCTCGAGCATCGCCATCGCCTCCTGCCCACCGGTCTCCGGATCGGCCGGGGTGAACAGCTCGCGGGTGAAGCCCAGGGCCCGGGAACCGAGCGCGTGCATGGCGTGGTGGGCCAGGTCGTAGGAGAAGCCGCCCGCCCGCAGGATGCCGAGCAGCCCGTCGTAGTAGCCGACGATCTCGGCGTTCATGGCGGTCCGCGTCTCGATGACCGGCGGTGCCCAGGTGTGCCGCAGCAGTACCTGGCGGGCCGTGAGGACGCGGGCCCGCAGCGCCGCCCGCCAGTCCTCCGCCGGGTCCGGGCCGACGCCGTCCACGGCGGCGACGATCTCGCCGATCACCACCTCGACGACGCCGTCGAGGACGGCCTCCTTGTTGGCGACGTGGTGGTACAGCGACATGGCCTCGACCCCGAGCTCCTGGGCCAGCCGCCGCATGGTCAGCGCGGCGAGGCCCTCGCGGTCGGCGAGGTCGACGGCAGCCTGCAGCACCCGCCGGCGGGTCAGCGCCGAGCGGGCGGGAGCGTCGGTACGGGGTGCCATGGACCACCTGTCCGCGGGGGATCGACCCGTACACCGTAAGGAGCGCCGGGCGGTTGGTGGCTCACGGCAGGCGCAGGACGCGGGCCTCCCAGGGGCGCAGCTCGGCGGGGTCGTCGTCGGCCATGTTGCCCAGCACCAGCTCGGCGGCCGGCGCCTCGGGCAGCAGCTCGGCCAACCGGTACGGCGTCCGCGACAGGTTGCAGACGACGAGCAGCTCGACGCCGCCCAGCGAGCGGGTGAACGCGTACACCTCGTCGTGGTCGGGCAGCAGCATGGTGAAGTCGCCCAGGGCGACGACGTCGTCGGTGTGGCGCAGCGCGATGAGCCGCCGGTAGTGGGCGAGCACCGAGGTGTCGTCGTCCCGCTGTGCCGCCACGTTCCACTCCACGTGGTCGGGGTTCACCGCCAGCCACGGCGTCCCGGTGGTGAAGCCGGCGTGCGGCGAGGCGTCCCACTGCACCGGCGTGCGGGCGTTGTCCCGGCTCATGCACCGCAGCGCGGCCAGCACCTCCGCCGGGTCGTGGCCGGCGGAGACGGCGTGCACGTGGTGGTTGAGCGACTCGACGTCGGCGAACTCCTCCAGCGAGGTGAACGGGTAGTTCGCCATCCCGATCTCCTGGCCCTGGTAGACGTACGGCGTCCCCCGGTGCAGGTGCAGCAGGGTGGCGAGGCAGGTCGCCGAGTCGCGGCGGTACTGCGGTGAGTCGTCGCCGAACCGGGACACCGCCCGCGGCTGGTCGTGGTTGTCCCAGTAGAGGGAGTTCCACCCCACCTCGGCCAGGCCGGCCTGCCAGCGGCCGAACGAGGCCTTGAGGTCGCGCATCCGCAGCGGGTGGACGTCCCACTTCGACGTCCCGTGGTCCAGCCCCACGTGCTCGAACTGGAAGACCATGTCCACCTCGCCGCGGGCCGGGTCGGTGAACAGCCGGGCCTGCTCGACGGTCACGCCGGGCATCTCGCCGACGGTCAGCAGCTTCTCGGAGCGCCCGGCGAATACCTCCCGGTGCATCTCCTGCAGGAACTCGTGGATCCGCGGCCCGCACAGGTAGGACGCCGAGCCGTCACCCAGCGACGAGCCGGGCAGCGGGGGCCCGTCGTGCAGCTCGCCGGCCGGTCCGACGTCCTTGCTGATCATGTTGATGACGTCCATGCGGAAGCCGTCGACCCCGCGGTCGAGCCACCACCGCATCATCTCGTACACCGCCTGCCGGACCTCCGGGTTCTCCCAGTTGAGGTCGGGCTGCCGGCGGTCGAACAGGTGCAGGTAGTACTCGTCGCTGGCCTCGTCGAGCTCCCAGGTCGGGCCGGAGAAGAACGACTGCCAGTTCGTCGGCTCCGCGCCCGGGGCGCCCGGTGCCATGCCGCGCCGCGGCGGCCGCCACCAGTACCAGTCGCGCTTGGGCGAGTCCTTCGACGAGCGGGACTCGACGAACCACGGGTGCTGGTCGCTGGTGTGGTTGACCACCAGGTCCATCACCAGCTTGATGCCGCGGGCGTGGAGTGCCTCGATCAGCTCGTCGAGCTGCTCCAGGGTGCCGAAGAGCGGATCGATGTCCTGGTAGTCGCTGATGTCGTAGCCGTTGTCGGCCTGCGGCGAGGGGTAGACCGGCGAGAGCCACAGGACGTCGACGCCGAGGTCGGCCAGGTGGTCGACGTGCAGCAGGATCCCGCCGAGGTCGCCGATGCCGTCGCCGTCGGAGTCGGCGAACGAGCGCGGGTAGACCTGGTAGACGACGGCACGGGTCCACCACGGGGGCTGCTCGACGGGCATGTGCCCAGCCCAGCACGCCGGGCGGCCCGCCGCACGGTCAGGGTGCCGGGAACCCGTGGTGCACGGCCTCCACGTTGTTGCCGTCGGGATCCCGGAAGAAGACGCCGTAGTAGCCCGGGTGGTACTCGGGCCACTCCCGCGGCTCGTGCAGGATCTCCGCGCCCGCCGCCCGCGCCGCGGCGAACACCTCGTCGACGGCCGCGCGCGAGGGTGCCGCCAGCGCCAGGTGCACCGGGCGGTGGCCGGTGTCCTCGGCGGGGCTCGTCCACAGCTGCGGCTGCCCGTCGGGCCCCGCCAGGCCGATCACCGGCCCGTGCGGGGTGTCGATGCGCATCGCCTCGCGGACGCCGCAGGTCGCGAAGACGCGCTGGTAGAAGGAGGCCGCCGCCTCGGCGTCGGCGCACTGCAGGCCCAGGTGGTCGATCATGCCCGCCGACCGTAGCGGCGCGGGCGCCCCTCGGGCACCGGTCCGTCGCGCCGGCCGGAAACCGGGTGGGGATCTGTCGCACCCGTCGTCCAGGATGGGCCCCGACCCCGGGAGGTGACCTGTGACGCTGCCGCGCGCCCTGGCGCCGCTCCGGCACACCTCCTACCGGTTGCTGGCGGCTGCGATGGCGCTGTCGCTGCTTACCCAGGGGCTGTGGGCGATCGCCATGGTCTGGCAGGTCCTCGGCCTCGACGGTGGCCCGGGGGCGTTGTCCCTGGTCGCTGCGCTCAGCTCCGGCGGCATGCTGGTGACGACGCTGCTCGGCGGAGCGCTGGCCGACCGGGTACCCCAGCGGCGGCTGCTGCTGGTCGTCGCGCTGCTGCAGGGCGGCGCGGTCTCCGTGGCGGCCGCGCTGTCGCTCACCGGCGTGCTCGAGCTGTGGCAGCTCGCGCTGGTCTCGCTCGTCGACGGCGTCGCCCTGGGGATGTTCTACCCCGCCTACTCGGCGCTGGTGCCCGCCCTCGTACCCGCGGAGGACCTGCTCGCGGTCAACGGGCTGGAGGGCGCGGTCCGCCCCGTGCTGGGCCAGGCGGCCGGGCCCGCGGCGGCCGGCTTCCTCGTCGCCGCGTGGTCCCCGGGCGCGGCGCTGGCGGTCACCGCCGCGACCGCCTTCCTCGCCGCCGCCTTCCTGTGGGCCCTGCCCAGCACCCCGGTGCGCCGCCCGCCGGCGGGCGACGGCGACCCGCCGCCCGGCCTGCTCGCCGACGTCCGCGAGGGCGTGCGCTACATGGTCGCCACCCCGTGGCTGCTCGCGACGCTGCTGTTCGCCGCCTTCATGCTGCTGGCCTTCATCGGCCCGTTCGAGGTGCTCGTCCCGTTCGCCATCGCCGACGCCGGCGGCGGGGCCCGCCAGCACGCCTGGGTGCTGGTCGCCTTCGGCTTCGGCGGGGCGCTGGGCTCGCTGCTGGTCGCCTCGTGGCGGCTGCCGCGCCGCTACCTCACGGTGATGACCCTGCTGTGGGGGCTGGGCTGCATCCCGCTGGTCGCGTTCGGCTTCACCACCGACCTCGTCGTCATGCTCGCGGCGGCGGCCGTGGTCGGCGGCACCTCGCAGGCCGGCATGGTCATCTGGGGCACGCTGCTGCAGCGCCGGGTGCCGGGCGAGCTGCTGGGGCGGGTCTCCAGCCTCGACTTCTTCGTCTCGCTGAGCCTCATGCCGCTGTCCATGGCGCTCGCGGCGCCGCTGGCCGAGCTGGTCGGGCGCTCCGGTGCCTTCCTGGTGGCGGGTCTCGCCCCGCCGGTGTTCGCCGTCGTCGCCATCTGGGCCGCGCGCCTCCCCGCCGACGAGATCGCCCACCCCCTCGACGTCGGCGCCCCGACGGCCGCGGAAGAGCCGCCCGGCCCGGCCGCTGCTTGGATGGGGGGTGACGACGCCGGGACAGCCCCGGCGCGGGAGGGAGAACCGTGGCCGAGCTGACCCGACCGGACGTCGAGCCGCCCACCGGGCCGGCGCCCGACGACCTGGTGATCGAGGACCTCGTCGTCGGCGACGGCCCCGAGGCCAAGGCCGGCGACCTGGTGAGCTGCCACTACGTCGGCGTCACCCACGAGGGTGGCGAGCAGTTCGACGCCTCCTGGGACCGGGGCGACCCGCTGGAGTTCCGCGTGGGCGTCGGCATGGTCATCCAGGGCTGGGACGAGGGCATCGTCGGCATGAAGGTCGGCGGCCGCCGCCGGCTCACCATCCCGCCGCACAAGGCCTACGGCGACCGCGGCGCCGGCGGCGTGATCAAGCCCGGCGCCACGCTGGTCTTCGTCGTCGACCTCGTCGGCATCCGCTCCTTCACCGGCGGCTGACCCGGCGGAAGGATCGAGGCGGCGACGACGTTGGGCCAGGCATGCAGGTAGAGGTCTGGTCCGACGTCGTGTGCCCGTGGTGCTACATCGGGAAGCGCCGGCTGGAGTCCGCGCTGGAGAAGTTCCCGCACCGCGACCAGGTCGAGGTCGTGTGGCGCTCCTTCCAGCTCGACCCGAGCGTCCCCGAGGGCGAGACGCACCCCACGCTCCCGGCGCTGGCGCGCAAGTACGGCACGACCGTCGAGCAGATGCGCGAGAACATGGCGCAGGTCGAGCAGGTCGCGGCCGGTGAGGGGCTGGAGTACCACCTCGCCGACGCCGTCAGCGGCAACACCCTGCTGGCCCACGAGCTGCTGCACCTGGCCGCCGAGCACGGCAAGCGCAACGAGCTCAAGGAGCTCCTGCTGCACGCCTACTTCGAGGAGGGCCGGCCGGTCTTCGACGTCGACTCGCTCGTCCCGTTCGGGGTGCAGGTCGGGCTGGACGAGGCCGAGATCCGGGAGGCGCTGACCGACCGCCGCTACCTCGCCGCCGTCCGGCAGGAGGGCGCCACCGCGCAGGCCCTGGGCGCCACGGGCGTGCCGTTCTTCGTCGTCGACCGGAAGTACGGGGCCGCGGGCGCCCAGCCGGCCGAGCTGCTGCTGCAGGTGCTGGAGCGGGCCTGGGCCGACGCCCACCCGCTGGTCACCGTGCCGGCCGCCGAGGGCTGCACCGACGACGGCTGCGCCGTTCAGCCCAGTAGCTGACCGACCGCGCGCAGCGCCTGCTCGGCTCCGGTGTCCAGCTCACGGACGACGTCGGTGGCCGAGCGCTCGGCGGTGACCAGGCCGACGGCCTCCCCGGCGTAGACCGGCGCGGTCGCCGGGTCCCCGGTGCGCCGGCCGTCCACCACGGACTGCCGGGCCTCGGCGTCGTGCACCAGTTCCTTCTCGCGGCCGTGCCAGACCCGGGAGAAGTCGTTGACCAGCGCCCGCCCGGGCCAGCGCTCCGGCCAGGCGAGCCCCTCCGCGACGTCGAAGGCGCGGGTCAGCACGGTCTCCTCGCCGGTCGCCTGCCGCACCCGCTCCCGTGCGGCGGCGGAGTTCAGCCCCTCCGTGCAGGACAGCAGAGCCGTCCCGATCCACACGCCCGCCGCGCCGGCGGCAAGGGCGGCGGCCATCCCGCGGCCGGTCGCGATGCCGCCGGCGGCGACCACCGGGCGATCGGTGAGGGGGAGTACCTCCTGCAGCAGCGGGAGCAGGCCGCGGTGCCCGGTGTGGCCGCCCGCCTCGGTGCCCTGCGCGACCAGAACGTCGACGCCGGCGTCGAGCGCGCCTCGCGCGTCGGCGACGGTGTTGACCTGGGCGCAGACGGCGATCCCGGCATCGTGCAGCGCCGGCACGTAGGGGGCCGGGTCGCCGAAGGAGACCGACACCAGGGCCGGCCGCGCGGCGACCGTCGCCGCGAGCAGGTCGGGCCGGTCGGCGAGCGCCCAGGCCATCAGCCCGACGCCGAACGGCAGCCCGTCGGCGCGCGGGATCGCGCACTGCTCGGCGAGGAAGTCGGCGCTGTGCTTCGCGCTGATCCCGATCATCCCGAGCCCGCCGGCGCGGGACACCGCGGCAGCGAGCCCCCCACCAGCCACGCCGGCCATCGGGGCCCCGATGACCGGCGTGGTGAGGGAGAAGCGGCGGGTCAATGCGGTCGTGAGCACCTGCCCATCGTCTCGCTGACCCACAGCGGAGTCACTGGGTGGCGGGGCCGCCCTGCTCGGTGCCCTGCAGGCGGCCGAGGAACTCGTGGCAGCGCTTCGCGCGCTGGGAGTCCTGCTCCATGACCTCGCGGAAGAACGCCGCGACGTCGTCCAGGCCGGCGTTCTCGGCGTCCCGGACGTACTGGCCGTAGTCGTGCCCGGCCTTGAGCGAGTGGTACTGGACGGAGACGAGGTCGTAGAAGACGTCCTCGAAGCCGGTCTCACCGGTGGCCATCGGTCCTCCTCGGTTCAGGTGTGTGGGACGAGGCCGCCCTACCCCGGAAGAACCGGTTCGTCACACGGTCAGGCCGGCGGGGTCCCGCCGAACGCGCCTCCGGTGACGTCGCTGCCGCCCGCCTCGTCCTCCAGGTTCTGGCTGGTGGGCAGCTCGTCCTCGCCGCTCGACGTCGCGTCGTCCCCGGCCGAGGCGAGGTCGGCGCCCTCGCCGTAGGCGCCCGGATCGGCCTGCAGGGTCCGGGGGTCGTTGAGCGGATCGGGGTTGTCGGGATCGGTGACGGTCATGGACGCCTCCTTTCCCGGGGCGCCGTGCGCCAACCCCTCGACGGATACGTAACACATGTGTTACTCATTGGGCGTGGAGGCGCTCCAGGCACTGGCGGACCCGACGCGGCGCGAGCTGATCGCGCTGCTGGCCGGCGGGGAGCGGACGGCGGGGGAGCTGGCGGCGCCGTTCCCGGTCAGCCGCCCCGCGATCAGCCGGCACCTGCGCGTCCTCCGCGAGAGCGGGCTGGTCCGGGTGCGGGCCGAGGGGCGGGAGCGCCGCTACGCGCTCGACCCGAAGCCGCTGCGCGAGCTCGACGAGTGGCTGGAGCCCTACCGCGACCTGTGGGCGCACCGACTGGACGCCCTGGACACCGAGATCGCCCGCGGCCGGCGGGCGCGCAGGGACGGAGGACCGACATGACCCCACGCGGCAGCGACACCGATCTGGAGACCCGGCGCGGCGTCGTCACCACCGAGCCGGACGGCCGGCAGCGGCTGGAGTTCCGCCGCAGCTGGCCCGACCCGATCGAGGACGTCTGGGCAGCACTCACCGAGCCCGTCCGCCTGGCCCGCTGGATCGGCACCTACGAGGGCGAGCGCGGCCCCGGTGGCACGGGCACCTTCACGATGACGCACGAGGACGAACCGGTCGGGGAGCCGATGGCGATCGTCGAGTGCGACCCGCCGCGTCGGCTGGTCGTGCAGTGGACCCAGGAGCAGGACGGCCTCGGCGTCTGGCGCATCGACCTGGACCTGTTCGTGGAGGGCGATCGGACCGTCCTCCGCTTCGTGCAGTTCTTCGCCGCCGGCCTCGACGTCACCGACTTCGCGATGGGCTGGCACTGGTACCTCGACAAGCTCGATGCCGAACTCGGCGGCCGCCCGGCCCCGGGCGACTGGGCGGCCTTCCTCGCCGAGACCGGTCCGGGCTACGGGCGACCCGCCGGGGCCTGATCGGTCACCTGGACCGGGTCCGGGCCGGTCCACGGGCCGAGCCGGCCCAGCAGGCGCCCCCGCGAGGCGAGCCGGGGGCCTGCCTGCACCGGGTAGGCGTCGTAGCCGTCGGTGAGGTCCCGGGCGGCGTGCACGGCGAAGTTCGGGTCGTCCTGCGCCTCGCGCGCCACCGCGACCAGGTCCGCGGCGCCGCCGGCGACGATCGCCTCGGCCTGCCGGGCGTCGACGACCAGCCCCACGGCCATCGTCGGGATGTCGGCCTGCTCACGGATCGCCGCGGCGTAGGGCACCTGGTAGCCGTAGCCGATCGGGTGCTCCCAGCCCCCGCCGATGCCGCCGCCGGAGACGTCGACGGCGTCCACCCCGCGGGTGCGCAGCTCCCGGGCGAAGGCCACCGTGTCCTCGATCGTCAGCCCGTCGCCGGAGCCGTCGACGGCGGAGACCCGCACCAGCAGCGGCTTGCCGGCGGGCCAGGCGGCGCGCACCGCGTCCACCACCTCGAGCGGGAACCGCATCCGCGCCTCGCGGGAGCCCCCGTACGAGTCGTCGCGCCGGTTGGTGAGCGGGGAGAGGAACTGGTGCAGCAGGTAGCCGTGCGCGGCGTGCACCTCCACGACGTCGAACCCGGCGGCGTCGGCCCGTCGGGCGGCGGCGGCGAACGCGTCCCGCACCCCCGCCAGCTCCACCTCGGAGAGCGCGTGCGGCACCGGCCATCCGTCCCCGGCCGGCACGGCGGACGCCGAGACGGTCGGCCACGGGGCCTCGCCCGGGCGGGCGTCGTCCTCGGTCACCGGCCCCGAGCCCTCCCACGGCCGGCGGCTGCTGGCCTTGGCGCCGGCGTGCGCCAGCTGGATGCCTGCCGCCGTCCCCTCGGCGTGCAGGAAGTCGACCACCCGGGCCAGCCCGGGTGCGTGGTCGTCGGACCACAGGCCGACGTCGCCGTGGCTGATCCGCGCCTCCGGGGTCACCGCGGTGGCCTCCACGACCACCAGCCCGAAGCCGCCCAGGGCGAACCGCCCGAGGTGCACGAGGTGGTAGTCGCCGACCCGGCCGTCGGTCACCGAGTACTGGCACATCGGGGCCACGGCGAGGCGATTGCGGAGCGTCACGTCGCGGAGACGGAGCGGCGAGAGAAGCGCGGGAGAGCTCACGAAGTGTGGCGAACACCGCCTCCCACCAGCCTGTTCCGAGCTGAGCGGTAGACGTCCTATACGTAACATTTGTCTCGTTACGGGCGCATGTCTGCGCTTGTACGCTGACCCGATCCGCACGGCCGTCCCGCGGCCGCGGCACGTAGGGCACCACCGTCGGAGCGGGAGTCCGCCCCGGCGACGCAGAGGATGGAGACGCCGTGACCACCGTGGCCACCCCAGGTCTGGAGAACGCCCCCACGACGCACGCCCGGCTGCTGGCCTGGGTGCGCGAGATGGCGGAGCTGACGACGCCGGACCAGGTGGTCTGGGTCGACGGCACCGACGAGGAGTGGGAGCGGCTCACCCGCAAGCTCGTCGACGCCGGCACCTTCACGCCGCTGGAGAAGAAGCCCAACTCGTTCTGGTGCGCCAGCGACCCCAGCGACGTCGCGCGCGTCGAGGACCGCACCTTCATCTGCTCGGTCGACGAGGCCGACGCGGGGCCCACCAACAACTGGATGGCCCCGGACGAGATGAAGTCGATCATGACCGAGCTGTACCGCGGGTGCATGCGCGGTCGGACGATGTACGTGATCCCCTTCTGCATGGGCCCGGTCGAGGCCGAGAACCCGATGTTCGGCGTCGAGCTCACCGACTCCGAGTACGTCGTCGTCTCCATGCGGGTGATGGCCCGCATCGGCAGCCGCATCCTCGAGGCGATGGGCTCCGACCGGCCGTTCGTGCCGGCGATGCACTCCCTCGGCGCCCCGCTGGAGCCGGGGCAGGCCGACGTCCCGTGGCCGTGCAGCGACACCAAGTACATCGTGCACTTCCCCGAGGAGCGGGCCATCTGGTCCTACGGCTCCGGCTACGGCGGCAACGCGCTGCTGGGCAAGAAGTGCTACTCGCTGCGGATCGCCTCGGTCATGGCCCGCGACGAGGGCTGGCTGGCCGAGCACATGCTGATCCTCAAGCTCACCAACCCGCAGCAGAAGACCTACTACATCGCCGCCGCCTTCCCCTCGGCCTGCGGGAAGACCAACCTGGCGATGCTCGAGCCGACCATCCCCGGCTGGAAGGTCGAGACCCTGGGCGACGACATCGCCTGGATGCGCTTCGGCGAGGACGGGCGCCTCTACGCCCTCAACCCCGAGTTCGGCCTCTTCGGCGTCGCGCCCGGCACCGGCTGGGACACCAACCCCAACGCCATGCGCACGATCGACAAGGGCAACTCGGTCTTCACCAACGTCGCCCTCACCGACGACGGCGACATCTGGTGGGAGGGGATGACCGACGAGCCGCCGGCCCACCTGACCGACTGGAAGGGCCGGGACTGGACGCCGGAGTCCGGCGAGCTCTCGTCGCACCCCAACTCGCGGTTCTGCACCCCGATCACCCAGTGCCCGATCCTGGCGCCGGAGTACGAGGACCCCAAGGGTGTGCCGATCTCGGCGATCCTCTTCGGCGGCCGCCGCAAGACCACGATCCCGCTGGTCACCGAGGCCCGGGACTGGAACCACGGCGTGTTCATGGGCGCGACGCTCTCCTCGGAGACCACCGCCGCCGCGACCGGCGCCGTCGGCGTCGTCCGCCGCGACCCGTTCGCCATGCTGCCGTTCATCGGCTACAACGCCGGTGACTACTTCGGCCACTGGGTCGAGACCGGCAAGCAGCACGACGCCAGCAAGCTGCCGAAGATCTTCTACGTCAACTGGTTCCGCCGGGACGCCGACGGCGGCTTCCTGTGGCCGGGCTTCGGCGAGAACAGCCGCGTGCTCAAGTGGGTCATCGAGCGCCTCGAGGGCACCGCGGCCGCCGTCGAGACCCCCGTCGGCCACGTGCCGACGGCGGACTCCCTCGACGTCTCCGGCCTGGACATGACCACCGAGCAGGTCGAGCAGGCCCTCGCGGTGAAGCCGGAGGAGTGGCGCGAGGAGATCCCGCAGATCACCGAGTGGTTCGAGAAGTTCGGCGACAAGCTCCCCAGCACCATGTGGGACGAGCTGGAGATCCTCAAGAGCCGCCTGGCGTAAGCCCGGCAGAGGCAGGGCCCGGAACCGCAGCGTCGCGGTTCCGGGCCCTCGCCGTTCCCGCCCAGCGCGCCCACGCCCGGTCGTCTGCGTCCTGGGGCGTCCTCGCGGCACCGTGTGCCACGGTCGGTTAGCGTGGCGTAGCCCCCTTCCCGCTCCCGGAGGCACCCCGCCCGTGGCGAATCCGTACCTGCAGGTGCTCCGGACCCCGCATGCCCTGCCCATGGTCCTGTCGGCCTTCATCGGCCGGTTGCCGCTGTCGATGGTGGGGCTGGGCAGCGTCCTGCTCGTGGCGTCGGAGACCGGCTCCTACGGCCTGGGCGGCGCGGTCGCTGCGGTGGGCGCGGTGACGACGGCCATCGCCGGTCCGCTGCTCGGCCGCTGGGCCGACACCCACGGCCAGCGCCGGGTGCTGCTGCCGGTGCTGGTCGTCTTCGTCCTCTCCGGCCTGGTCTTCCTGTTCTCCGTGCGGGAGGCCTGGCCGCTCTGGATCGTCTTCACCTCCGCGGGGCTGGCCGGTGCCTGCATCCCGCCGGTCTCCTCGATGATCCGTGTCCGCTGGACCCATCTGCTGCGCGGGAGCCACCGGCTGCCCACGGCGCTGGCGATGGAGTCCGTCGTCGACGAGTTCGTCTTCATCATCGGCCCGGTGCTGGTCACGTTCCTCTCGACGACGGGCCACGCCACCTCCGGTGTCGTCACGGCATTCACCCTCGCCACCGTGGGCAGCCTGCTGTTCGCCGCGCAGCGCCGCACCGAGCCCGAACCGCACGGGCACGCCAGCCGGCAGGGGCCCTCGGCGATCCGCACCACCGGCTTGCGCGTGCTCTTCGTGGTCGGCGCGGCGGTGGGGGCGATCCTCGGCACCCTGGAGATCGCGCTGGTGGCGTTCGCCGACGAGCGGGGCGCCATGTCGATGTCCGGCGTCCTCATCGCGGGGCTGGCGCTCGGCTCGATGGCCAGCGGCATCGGCTGGGGCATGGTCCACTGGCGCGTCCCGCTGCGGCGGCGGCTGGTCGTCGCCCTCGCGGTGCTGACGGTGCTCGTCGTCCCGCTCACGCTGATCCAGGACGTGTGGCTGATGGTCCCGTTCGTGATCGTCGCCGGCGTCGCGGTCTCGCCGTCGCTGATCAGCTCCTTCACCCTCGCTGAACTGCTGGTGCCGCGCGCCGCGGTCACCGAGGCGTTCACCTGGATCGGGACCGCGCTGGGCCTGGGCGTGGCCCTCGGGGCGTCCGTGGCGGGCAAGCTCGTCGACGTCGCGGGCGCGAACACGGCGTTCCTGGTGGCCATCGTCGCGGCCGCGGTCGCGGCCGTCGTCGTCGCGCTCTTCCAGCGGCTGCTGCACGTCCCCGCCGAGCACGTCGCCGAGCCCGCGCTCGCCGGCTGACCGGGCTTTCCGTGCCGGAGTACACGCTCCCCGGCGCGCACGTGCGCGACCGGGCGGTGACGGTGCCGCTGCGGTGGGGCGGCGACGACGGCGCGACGATCTCGGTGTTCGTCCGCGAGCTCGTCCACCCCGACAGGCGCGCCGACGACCTGCCCCTCCTGCTCTTCCTGCAGGGCGGCCCGGGCGGCAAGTCGCCGCGACCGACCCGTGGTGGCTGGATCGAGCGCGCGCTCCGCGACTTCCGGGTCGTCCTCCTCGACCAGCGCGGCACCGGGCGCAGCTCGCGCATCACCGGCGCGACGATCGGCCGGTTCCCCGACGCCGGCGCGGCCGCCCGCCACCTGCTGGCGTTCCGGGCGGACTCGATCGTGGCCGATGCCGAGCACGTGCGGGCCACCCTCTACGGCGGCCGGCCGTGGACCACCCTGGGCCAGAGCTACGGCGGCTTCGTCACCCTGACCTATCTCTCGCGCGCGCCCGAGGGCCTCACCCGCTGCCTGGTCACCGGAGGGCTGCCGGGCCTGCGCGCCGACGCCCGCGAGGTCTACCGGCGCACCTATCCCCGCGTCGCCGCGCGCACCCGCCGGCTCTACGAGCGGTTTCCCGACGACGTCGCGCAGGTCGCCGCCGTCGCCGACCGGCTGGCCGCCGCACCCGCGGTCCTGCCCGACGGCGACCGGCTCACCGTGCGCCGCCTGCAGACCGTCGGTCAGGCGCTGGGCATGCGGGACGGCGCCACGGAGCTGCACTGGCTGTTCGAGGAGGCGTTCGACGGCGACGGCGAGCTGTCCGACACCTTCCTCGACCAGGTGGCCCGGCGGACCTCCTACCGGGACGACCCGCTCTACGCGGCGCTGCACGAGAGCATCTACGCGCAGGGGCCCGGCCCGGTCGGATGGGCGGCGCAGGACGAGCGGGGGCCGGAGTTCGACGGCGCCCGCCGCCCGCTGCCGTTCACCGGCGAGATGGTCTACCCGTGGATGTTCGAGGAGATCGCGTCGCTGCGGCCGTTCGCGCCGGCCGTGCACGCACTGGCCGAGCTGGAGGAGTTCCCCGCCCTCTACGACCCGGCGCGGCTGGCCGCCAACGAGGTGCCGGTCGACGCCGCCGTCTACTTCGACGACATGTACGTCGACGCCGGCCTGTCGCTGGAGACGGCCGAGGCGGTCGGCAACGTGCGCACCTGGGTGACCAACGAGCACGAGCACGACGGCCTGCGCGTGGGCGACGTGCTCGACCGGCTGCTCACCCTGCGGTCCCGGTGACCCGCCCGCGGCCCGCCGCCGGGGGCGGCCGGCGGCTGGGGGTGGCGCCCGAGCGGCTGGGTCGCTGGCTGGACGGCGTCGCCACCCGGCACGGCGCCTTCACCGCGGTGGAGCCGGCCGACGACGGGCTGCGGATCACCTGCGCCGACACGACGAGCGTGGTCCTGCGCGCCCCGTTCGGCTGGGTGCCCGAGCCGCCGCTGCTGGGCAGCTTCACCGCCGCCGCCGGTCGGCCCCGGCGCGCCGCGGTGCTGCTGGTGCGCCGCGGCCGGTGGGCGGTCGGCGTCTTCGACGGCGACCAACTGGTCGTCTCCAAGGTCGACGCGCGGCAGGTTCAGGGCCGGACGGCGGCCGGCGGCTGGTCGCAGCAGCGGTTCGCCCGCCGCCGCGCCCACCAGACCGACGCCGTCGTCGACCACGCGGTCGAGACCGCCGCCCGGGTCCTGCTGCCGCACGCCGACGGGCTGGCGGCGTTGTTCACCGGGGGCGACCGGGGGCTCGTCGACGACGTGCTCGCCGGCCCCCGGCTCCGCGCGTTGGCCGCGCTGCGTCGGGAGCCCGCCCTGGAGGTGGGCGAGCCGACCAAGGTGGTGCTGCTGGAGACACCCAAGCAGTTCCGCGCGGTGCAGGTGGTCATCCGCGAGCCGTCTCCGCCCCTGGGTTGAGCCGGACCGCCGGACGTCTGGCCGCGCCGTGACCCGGCTGGACGTGCGTCGGAGCGGCTGGACCCGGCTGGTGCACGTGCCCGAGCTCATGGGCCGGCTCCCCGGCCGCTGACAGGTGGACTCGTCCGTCCGACTGCTGAGCCGTGCTCAGGGCGTGATGACCAGCCGGATGGGGTCGCCCTGCTTGTGCGCCAGCCGCTCCACGCCCTCAGCGGCGTCGGCGAGGGACAGCGTGCCGGAGACCGACCGCGACAGGTCCAGCCGGTGGTGGCGGATCAGGTTCACCAGCTCGACCACGTGGGCGGGCTCGGAGCCGTAGTGGCCCAGGATCCGCTGGCCGAAGTAGCTGAACTGGGTGCCGTTGCGGATCTCCAGCGGCTGGTCGGTGAGGCCCACCAGCACCAGGGCGCCGTCGCGCTCCAGGCAGCGCACGGCCTGCTCGCGCACCGGCGCCACCCCGGCGAAGTCGAAGGCGAACGCCAGCCCGGCGCCGCCGGTCAGCTCGCGGACGCGGGCGGCGATGTCCTCGGCCGGGTCCAGCGCGAGGTCCGCGCCGAAGTCCAGCGCCCGCTGCCGGGCGGCCGGCACCGGGTCGACGGCGACGATCGGGGCGGCCCCGGCCAGGCGCAGCAGCTGCACCGCGTGCGCGCCGAGGCCGCCGATGCCCCAGACGCCGACGGGCTGGGCGGCCCGCACCTGCGCCGTCCGCACGATCGAGGCCCACGGCGTCGACACCGCGTCGGGCACGATGCACGCCTGCTCGAACGGGAGGTCGTCGGGGATGGGCACGACCGTGTCCGCGGTGGCCAGCGCGTACTGCGCCCAGCCGCCGTCGTAGTCGACGCCGCGGGTGTGCACCCAGCCGTCCTTCTCCTCCCCGGCCTGCAGCAGCACCCGCTGGCCCTCGGCCAGTCCGCTCACCCCGTCACCCAGGTCGGCGACGGTGCCGGCCACCTCGTGGCCGAGGGTCACCTCGTCGCCGGCGAGGAACAGCGGGGACAGCTGCCCCTCGATGAGGTGGACGTCGGAGAGGCAGATGCCGGCCGCGGCGACCCGGATCAGCACCTCGCCGGGGCCGGGCGTCGGCTTGGGCACCTCCTTGACCACGAAGTCTCGGGTGCGCACGTTCAGCCGGCCGGCCAGCATCGAATCAGGCATGCCCCCATCCAACGCCGTGGGCACCGCGCCGACGAACCGGGCCCGGCCCGCGACCGGAGGAGCCGGTGGGGCGGGCGGGTCCCCGGTGACGGACGGGACGGTTCCGGTGGCCGTACCCCCGCGCGGGTGGTTGTCATCGGTGATCTTCCCTGCTGAGCTGGGCTTTCTGTCGTGGGGAGGGTCATGGAGTCGCGCACGGGGACCGGTCGCACCCTGCTCACGCTGGCGGGCGCCATCCTGCTGGCCGGGGTACTGCTGGCCGGGTTGCTGCTGCCGTGGGTCGGCGGGCCGGCCCTGGCCGCGCAGAGCTCCTCGGCTCTGCTGGGCGAGCCGCCGGAGGAGTTCTCCGTCGAGGTGCCGGCCCGCAACAGCGTGATGCTCGCGGCCAACGGCGAGGTGATCACCTCGTTCTACCGGGAGAACCGCGACCCGGTGACGTTCGACCGGATCGCCGAGGTGATGCGGCAGGCGCTGGTGGCCGTGGAGGACGCGCGCTTCTACGACCACGGCGGTCTGGACGTGCAGGGCACAGCGCGTGCTCTGGTCACCAACATCGCCGCCGGGGAGGTGGAGGAAGGCGGGTCCACGCTGACCCAGCAGCTGGTGAAGCAGACCCTGCTGCAGTCCGCGCGGACCCCGGCCGACCGCGACGCCGCCATCGAGAAGACCTTCGGCCGCAAGCTGCGCGAGGCCCGGCTGGCGCTGGCGATGGAGTCCACCTACAGCAAGGACGAGCTGCTCACCCGCTACCTGAACATCGTCTACTTCGGGCGCAATGCCTACGGCGTGCAGCCCGCGGCCCAGGCCTTCTTCGGCGTCGACGCCGCCGAGCTGACCCTGCCCCAGGCGGCCCTGTTGGCCGGCCTGGTGCAGAGCCCGTCCGACCACGACCCGTTCACCGACCCCGAGGGCGCGACCGTCCGGCGCAACCAGGTGCTGGCCCGTATGGCCGAGCAGGGCTACATCAGCCCGGAGCAGCAGGCCGAGGCCGAGGCCGCCCCGCTCGACCTGGCTCCCGCTCCCGCACCGCGCCGCGGCTGCGTCGAGGCGTCCGTGGGCGCCTACGTCTGCGACTTCGTCCAGCGGTACCTGATCGAGGAGCTCGGGCTCACCCAGGACGATCTCGAGCGCAACGGCTACGTCGTCCAGACCACGCTGGACGCCGACCTGCAGCGCGCCGGCGACGCCGCCGTGCTGGCCAACCAGCCGCTGGAGAGCTCGCTGGCGGCCACCTTCACCGCGGTGGAGCCGGGCACCGGCCACCTGCTGGCGATGAGCGTCAACCGCATCTTCGGCCACGACGAGCACGACGAGCGGCAGGAGTCGGTCAACCTCAACGCGCTGCCCAGCCGGGGCGCCGGGTCCACGTACAAGGTGTTCGTGGCGGCCGCCGCGCTGGCCCGCGGCTACTCGACCGAGTACACGCTGACCGCCCCCAACCCGTACTACTCGCGCGTCTACCAGGCCGACGGCGGGCCCTACCGGGTTCGGAACGCCGGGAGCTACCGGGCCTCGCTGGACCTCACGACCGCGCTCTACCAGTCCTCCAACACCTACTTCCTGGCCCTCGAGGACGCCCTCGGCAGCGTCGAGGAGCCGGTGCGCATGGCCGAGCGCATGGGTCTCTACGCCCACGGCCCCCGGGGCCTGGCGCAGCGCACGATCGACGAGAACAACGGCTCGTTCGCCTTCGGCCCCGACGCGACGAGCCCGCTGGGGCTGGCCAGCGCCTACTCGACGCTCGCGGCCTCGGGCACCCGGTGCGACGTCGTCCCGGTCACCGGGCTGCTCGACCGGAACGGGGAGCCCGTCCTGGGTGCGGACGGCGAGCCGCTCGTGGACGGCGACCGCTGCACCCCCGAGGCGATCCCGTCCGGGGTGGCGAACACGCTCAACCAGATGCTGCGCAAGGACGTCGAGCCGGGCTACGGCGGCCAGACCGGCCGGCGGGCGTACGTGCCGGGCCACCAGATCGCGGGGAAGACCGGCACCACCCAGGACAACGTCTCGGTGGCGTTCGTCGGGTACACCCCGGAGATCGCCGCCAGCGTGATGGTGTTCAACCCCAAGGAGGCCGAGGACGTCGGCGGCTTCGGGGGCGGCAAGGGCGCCACCATCTGGCACGACGCCATGGCGCCGGTGCTCGGCGCCCGGGGCAGCAGCGACTTCCCGCCCGCGGATCCCGCGGTGGTGCGGGGCAACACGATCCGGGTGCCGTCCTGCGGTGATCCGTTCGCCTGCCAGGAGGTGCTCGGCGACGCCGGTTTCCTCGACGTCGTGGTGCGGGTGGACAGCGACCTGGCCGATGGGGAGCTCGTGGGCACGAGTCCGCCGGCCGGCGGCCGGGCGGTGCGAGGGCAGGTCGTCTCGATCCTGGTGAGCAACGGCTCCCGCTACGTGCCGCCGCCCCCGCCCCCGCCCGCTCCCGAGCCGGTGCCGGCGCCCCCGCCGTCCGCGCCCCCGCCGTCCACGCCCCCGCCGTCCACGTCCCCGCCGTCCACGCCCCCGCCGTCCACGCCGCCGGTCGTGGCGGAGCCGGACACCGGGACCGGCGGATCCCCGCCCCCGGACGAGCCGACGCTAGGCGAGACCGGGACCTGGCTCGACCGGTCCCCCTACCGGTCCCCGCCGCGGCGCTGACCGCCGCTTCAGCCGCTCGTCGAGCTCCTGGGTGGCCAGCCAGCCCAGCAGCACCACCAGGTGCAGGAGGAACAGCCACACGCCGAGCGCCGCGACCCCACCGACGACGTCGATGTCGCCGAACGGCGCGCCCAGGTCCAGCGGCAGCGCCAGGAACAGCACGAAGCCCTGCAGGAAGCCGGACAGGCAGGCGGCGGTGAACAGCGCGCCCACCATCAGCGCCGGCCACCGCACGCGGCCTCCCCCGACGACCCGGAACCCCCAGGCCAGCGGCAGGGTGAGGGCGGCCAGTACCGCGTAGTAGCCGAGGGCCACCTGCCCGACGACGGCGGCCACCCCGCCGCGGTCGGCGAGGTCGGCCATCTGCCCGGCCGCCAGCAGCAGCGGGTACAGCAGCACCGGGGTGATCAGCAGCAGCGGCAGAGCGGCCAGCCTGCCGCGCCAGCCGGTCATCCCCTCGTGCCGGGAGCCGAAGCGCAGCAGCGCGCGCCGGAGACCCTCGCCGTAGAAGGACATGGGCAGCAGCGCCAGCAGCGCGCCGAGCGGGTCCAGGCCCGTGCCGGCGTCGACCAGGCGGGTCACGGCGGTCGGTGCGTCGAGCGCGCCGGGCAGCAGCTCGGCCAGCCGCTCGCCGAGGGCGTGCACCCGCTCGGGGGAGGTGAGCCAGGAGGTCAGACCGAACGCCAGCAGCAGCAGCGGCACGACGGCGATGCCGGCGTAGAAGGTGAGCCCCGCGGCGATCAGCATGAGGTCGCGTCCCCGCAGCCGGGCGCGTACGCCCCGGGCCAGGTCGCGCAGCCAGGCGACGGCCCGGGAGAACCAGCCCACGCGTGGCGGGTTCAGTCGGTGCCGGTGTTGGAGCCGGTCTCCTCGCAGCTGGCGTCGTGCGGGTTGTCCGCCTGCTCACCGCTGGCGTCGCAGTTCGTCTCCCCGCGCTGGATGTCGGTGTTGTCGCCGCAGGCGACCAGCGACCCGGCGAGCGCGAGCAGCAGGAGGGGCTTCCGGATGTCCATCCACCGATAGTGGTCCCGCGGAGCCGTGCCGAAACGGACCCCGGTGGGGCGTCCACCGCCCCTGCGGAGCGAACGCGCAGGTGGCTGGGACGGCTGTGACAGGACGCGCAGGAGAACTACACGAATGTCGTTACGGGCATTGTCACGACCGGGTCACGCCGCCTACGGTGAGTGTGTCCGTCGGGGCTTTCTGTCACTACCGAGTGACCTCCGCCGGGCGCCGTCGAGCGAACCGGGCACCCGCACAGGCGCGGGTGCCGGCCAGGCAACGCTGCGGCACGCAGGTGGGACGGACCCCTCCGTCCCGGCGTGCCCGCGCGTGCCCGGCCGGGCCCCCGGCAGGCGGCCGTGGATGAGATCGGAGAGCCGCCGCACCATGGCGACCCCCCTGCGCACGCCCGCTCGCCGCCGCACCGCCGGACGGGTGGGGCTGGCCCTGGCCGGCACCGTCGGCATCCTCCTCGCCACGGTCCCGGCAGCCGCGGATCCCGGCTCCCCCGCAACCTCGGCCGAGGCCGCCCGGCTGGTCGCCGAGCGCGGCCACCAGCTCGAGGTCGTCACCGAGCGGTTCAACGAGGCGCGCGACGCGCTGACGGGCCAGCAGGCGGCCGCGGAGGCCGCGGCCGCACAGCTGGCGCAGGCCACCGCCGACCTCGCCCGCGCCCAGGAGGCGGTCCGCGGCATCGCGCGCAGCGCCTGGACCGGTGAGGGGCTGGGCTCCTTCCAGGCGCTGCTCACCAGCAGCTCGGCCGACGAGTTCGTCACCCGCGTGGCCACGCTGGAGACGATCTCCGGCCACCAGGGTGTCGTCCTCGCCCGCGCCGCCGAGGCCAACGTGGCCGCCGCGCAGGCCCAGGCCACCGCGCACGAGGCCGCGGTCCAGGCGCAGGCCGCCTACGACGCCGTCGCCGGGCAGCAGGCCGACCTGCAGGCGCAGGTCGACGAGTTCCGCGCGCAGTTCGACCAGCTCAGCGCCCAGGAGCGCCAGGCGGTGGCCCAGGCCCACCACGCCGAGGAGCGCGGCACCGAGTCGCAGCGGGCCAGCCGCGACGACCGGGAGCCCACTGCGCCGGCGCCGTCCGCGCCCGTGGTGGCCGACAGCGAGGCGGCGCAGATCGCCGTGGACACCGCCATGGCCCAGCGTGGGAAGCCCTACGTGTGGGCGGCCACCGGGCCCAGCGCCTTCGACTGCTCGGGGCTCACCTCCTACGCCTACCGGGCGGCCGGCATCTCGCTACCGCGCGCCAGCCGGAACCAGGCAGCCACCGGCCAGTCGGTCTCCCGCGACCAGCTGCGCCCGGGTGACCTCGTGTTCTTCTACAGCCCGGTCAGCCACGTGGGCATCTACATCGGCGACGGCCAGATGGTGCATGCGCCCACGTCGGGCGACGTCGTCAAGGTGGCGAGCATCGACTCGATGGGCGGCTACAGCGGGGCCCGGCGCATCGCCGGCTGATCGTGCCGGGTGACCTGCTGCAGCAGGCCCCACACGAAGACCGCGCGCACCCCGACGGGGAGGCGCACCTCCGCGCGGGTCGGCACCCCCGGGTCGAGGCCGCGCGCACCCGGCAGCCCGACGACGTCGTCGAGCACGTGCTCCCACACCAGCAGCCGGTGCGGGCGGGCCGCCGGCACCGGTGAGCCCGGCGCGCGGGCGAGCTGCTCGTGGAGCACCGCGCCACCGGGCCCGCTGACCACCTCCCACCACAGGTGCGGCCACAGCGGCAGCGGCCAGCGCCGCACCTGGATGTCGAGGTCGCCGACGCGGCGGTCCTCCAGCTCCTCGGGCGGGCCGAGGACCGCGGAGCGCAGGGCCAGCCCGCGGGGTGCCCGGCGCGAGTGCTGCAGCGCCTGCCAGCGGGTGTGCGCCGCGTGCGCCTCCGCCCGGGTCGCGCCCAGCCGCGGCAGCGCCGCGGCGGTGAGATCGGGGCGGAGATCGGCCATCCGGCGCAGCAGCACCAGGCAGAACTCCCGCCGGGCCAGTCCGCGCACGACGCCGACCCTGCCACCGCGGCCGGTGCCGCGTACGTCACACCCGGCGCGGGGACCCCGCGCCCCGCCCGGTCGTTGACGACCGCAGAGCCCGCCGACCCGAGGACGTCCGTTGAACCCGCGCACCGTCACCACCGCCTTCCGCCTCGCCGCCATCGCCGAGGCGATCACCTGGGTCGGCCTGCTGGCCGGGATGTTCGTCAAGTGGGTGCTGCAGACCTCCGAGGTCGGCGTGCAGGTGTTCGGGCCCATCCACGGCGGGGTCTTCGTCGTCTACGTCCTCGTCGCGCTCGTCACGGCCCGGGTGCTGCGCTGGTCGCTGCCCACCACGGTCCTGGCCCTCGCCGCGTCGGTGCCGCCGCTGGCCACGGTCTGGTTCGAGCGGTGGGCCACCCGCTCCGGTGCGCTGCCCACGCGGGAAGCGCTGACCGCCTGATCCCGCGCCGGGTGCCGGTCGCTACGGTCGCCGGCATGCCCGAGCCCGTCCTCCCCGGCACCGCCCGACTCCTGCTCGCCCGCACCGCCCGGGTCCAGCGCGACGGCCGGGCCCCCGGCCTGGTCGCGGGCGTCGTCCGCGACGGCGGCCTGGCCTGGTCGGCCGGCCGCGGCGAGGTGCCCGGCCCGCACACCGACGTCCAGTACCGGCTCGGGTCGATCAGCAAGACGGTGACGGCGGTCGTGGTCATGCGGCTGCGCGACGAGGGCCGGCTGGGGCTGGACGACCCGCTGGAGCGGCACCTGCCCGGGACGCCGCTCGGCGACCGTACGGTCGGCCAGCTGCTCTCCCACCTCGCCGGCGCCTCGGCCGAGAGCCCCGGCGGCTGGTGGGAGCGCACCCAGGGTGGCTCCCTCGACGACCTGGGCCTGGCGGAGACCGACGTCGTCCTCGGCGCCGCGCGGCGGTTCCACTACTCCAACCTCGGTTTCGGCCTGCTCGGTGAGCTCGTCGCCCGGCTGCGCGGCCGCAGCTGGGACGACGCCGTCACCGCCGAGGTGCTCGCCCCGCTCGGCATGGCCCGCACCACGCCGCGACCGGTCGCGCCGGCCGCCGAGGGCCGTGCGGTGCACCCGTGGGCCGACGTCGTGCTGCCCGAGCCCGAGCACCACGCCGGCGTGATGGCCGCCGCGGGGCAGCTGTGGGCGACGCTGACCGATCTGGGCCGGTTCGCCGCGTTCCTGCTCGGCGACACCGGCGACGTGCTCGACCCGGCGACGCTGGAGGAGATGACGGTGCCCGCCGGCGTGGACTCCTCCGCGCCGGGCTGGTCGGCCTACGGGCTGGGCGTGCAGGTGCTGCGCGTGGACGGGCGGACGCTGGTCGGGCACGGCGGCTCGATGCCCGGCTTCCTCGCCGGGGTGTTCGTCGACCGGGAGGAGCAGGCGGGCGCGGTGTCGCTGGCCAACACCACCAGCGGCCTCGATCCGCTGGTGTTCGGGCTCCTGGCCGACCTGCGTGCCGCCGAGCCGCGCATCGCCGAGCCGTGGGCACCCGCGCCGTCGCCGGTGCCGCTGGAGGACCTCGGCGTCTGGTTCTGGGGCCCCGCCCCCTACGTCCTCCGGTCGGTCGCCGGCGGCCTGCTGCACCTGGGCCCGCTGCCCGGGCGGTCCGGCCGGGCGAGCCGGTTCGCCCCGGCGGCCGACGGCACCTGGCGCGGGCTGGACGGCTACTTCGCCGGGGAGACGCTGCGCATCGCCGCCGACCACCTGGACCTGGACACGTTCGTCTTCACCCGCACGCCCTACGACCCGGCCGCCCCGGTGCCGGGGGGCGTCGACGAGCGCGGCTGGCGCTGACCGGGGCATAGGAAGCCATGCCTACGGTTCTGGTCCTGAATTCGTAGGTAGAGCTTCCTATGCCCGGGGGGATCAGCCGGTCGGGTAGAGGCCCGCCGTGTACTGCTCCCCGTAGTAGCGCTCGATGTCCTCCAGCCGCTCGCCGCGGCGCTCGAGGGCCTGCGCGATCCGGGGCCGGGACGGCACGTCGTGGGCTCCCCAGGTGTCCGGTTCCCAGAGCCCGGAGCGGAGGAACGCCTTGGCGCAGTGGTGGAACACCTGCTCGACCTCGACGACCATGGCCAGCACCGGGCGGTGCCCCTGCACCACCATGCGCCCGAGCAGCACGTCGTCGCGGACGAGGCGGGCCCGTCCGTTGATCCGGAGGGTGTCGCCCCGCCCCGGCAGCAGGTAGACCAGGCCGACGTGCGGGTTGGCCAGGATGTTGCGGAAGCCGTCCGCGCGGCGGTTGCCGGCCCGCTCGGGGATCGCGATGGTCCGGTCGTCGAGGACGAGCGTGAAGCCGGGCGGGTCACCCTTCGGCGAGACGTCGCACGTGCCGTCCGCCGCGCTGGTCGCGACCAGGCAGAAGGGTGAGGCGGCCAGCCACTGCCGGTCGAACTCGTGCAGCGCCGTGCGTTCCTTGGCCACGGCGGCGGGGGCCGGCTCCCCGAGGAGGGCGCGCAGCTCTGCCTCGGTCGTGATCTCCTCCACGACCGGACCCTGTCACGGGCGGTCGAAGGCGTCGATGGTGTTCTTGACGACGAGGCCGTACGCCAGGTGCGGCACCAGGTCGCTGAGCCAGTCCGTCGTCGACCACGTGCGGGGGTCGGTGACGCCGAGCACCGTCATCGGCCCGTTCCCCGCGACCATCGCGCCCAGCGCGGTCAGCAGCGTGCCGACCGGCTTCGACGACAGCAGGCCCGACGCCCGGGCCAGCCCGCCGACCACGCCCACCCCGACGCCGGCCACGATGCCCGTCATCGGGCCGAGTCCCTGGAGGCGGTTCTGCCGGGTCTGGTCGTCGCCGGGGATGGGCACGTGCGCCGTCTCCGCGAGCTTCTCGACGGTCTGCTCGGGGGTGGAGCTGCTGCCGCGGCCGCGCACCACCATGTCCAGGTACGTGACGGCGTTCAGCGCGGTGGTGCCCGCCGCGCCGGCGGCCGCTCCCCGCAGCGCCCAGCCCAGCGTGCTGATGCCGCGCTTGCCCTTGCCCGCCACGCCGAACGGGGTCTTCTTCGTCATGTGCCGCCCGGTACCCGCACGTCCCGGCGGCACACCGGCGGGCCGCCGGTACGGGCGGATCAGCCGGGCGGGGGGCCGGCGGCGCGGCGCAGCAGCGGGCCCACGCGCCGCTCCAGGAACCGGCGCATGGCGAGCGCGGTGTCCACCCGCTGGACGCCGGGGATGGCCAGGACCGCCTCGGTGATCCGCCACAAGTGGTCGGCGTCGGTCGCCACCACGTGCACCAGCAGGTCCGTGGCGCCCGACAGGCCGGTCACCTCGAGGACCTCCGGCAGGGCGGCCAGTGCGTCGCTGACCTCGGCCAGCCCGCGCTGCGCCACCTGCACCGACATGTAGGCGGCCAGCCGGTGGCCCAGCGCCTCCGGGCGGACCCGCTGGTCCAGCGGGCCGAGTACCCCGTTGCTCTCCAGCCGGGCCAGCCGGGCCTGCACCGTGTTCCGGGCCAGGCCCAGCCGTTGCGACAACGCCATGACGCTCGCCCGCGGGTCCTCGGTCAGCGCGAGCAGCAGCCGAGCATCGGTGGCATCGATCTCGGGCACGCTGCGCAGTCTGACAGCTGGACGCCACCCTGGGCGAGCTTTCTGCGCAATCTACTTCAATGCGCCTGCGCAGATCGATGCGCATCAGGGCTGGTCATCGGCGGGCAGGTCGTGCCAGGATGTGTGAGGGCCGCCACATCCGGCGGCCGGAACGTCCAGCACCACCGCGTCGCCGGTGACCCCGGCGGCGGTGGCCGACGGCGAGGAGTGCGACCGGTGACAGCGTTGCCAGAGACCACGGAGATGGTCGACCCCGTCCCGGGGGCCGCCGCGCCCCACCTGCCGCAGCGGTCCGAGCTGGTCCAGCTGCTCACACCGGAGGGCGACCGGGTCGAGCACCCCGGCTACTCCCTGGAGATCACCGACGAGGAACTGCGGGACCTCTACCGCGATCTCGCCCTGGTGCGCCGGTGGGACGTCGAGGCCACCGCGCTGCAGCGGCAGGGCGAGCTCGGCATCTGGGCCTCGCTGCTCGGTCAGGAGGCCGCGCAGATCGGCGCCGGCCGCGCACTGGCCGCCACCGACATGGCGTTCCCGACCTACCGCGAGCACGGCGTCGCCTGGACCCGCGGTGTCGACCCGCTGCACGTCATCAGCCTGTTCCGGGGCGTCGACAACGGCGGCTGGGACCCCGTGGCCACCGGCTTCAACCTCTACACCGTGGTCATCGGCGCGCAGACCCTGCACGCCACCGGCTACGCCATGGGCCTGCAGCGCGACGGTGCCGAGAGCGCGGCGCTGGCCTTCCTCGGTGACGGCGCCACCAGCCAGGGGGAGGTCAACGAGGCGATGATCTGGGCGGCCAGCTTCTCCGCCCCCGTCGTCTTCTTCTGCCAGAACAACCAGTACGCCATCAGCGTCCCGCTGGAGCGGCAGTCGCGGGTGCCGCTGTACCAGCGCGCGGCCGGTTTCGGCTTCCCCGGCGTCCGGGTCGACGGCAACGACGTCCTCGCCGTCCTGGCCGTGACCCGGCAGGCGCTGCAGGCCGCCCGCGAAGGGCAGGGCCCGACCTTCATCGAGGCGTTCACCTACCGCATGGGCGCGCACACCACCTCCGACGACCCCACCCGCTACCGGCTGGCCAGCGAGCTGGAGGAGTGGAAGCTGCGCGACCCGATCGCGCGGCTGAAGGCGCACCTGTCCCGCTCGGAGAAGGCCGACGCGGCGTTCTTCGACTCCGTCGAGCGCGAGGCCGACGAGCTGGCCGAGCGGATCCGCAGCGGCACCGTCGACATGCCCGATCCCGAGCCGACGGCGATGTTCGACTCCGTCTACGCCGAGCAGACCCCGTGGCTGGCCACCCAGCGCGAGGAGTTCATCGCGTACCAGGCGAGCTTCGAGGGGAGCGAGCACTGATGGCCACCGAGACGCTCACGATCGGCAAGGCGCTCAACCTCGGCCTGCGCCGCGCCATGGAGGACGACGCCAAGGTCGTGCTCATGGGCGAGGACATCGGCAAGCTCGGCGGGGTCTTCCGCATCACCGACGGCCTGCAGAAGGACTTCGGCGAGGCCCGCGTCGTCGACACGCCGCTCGCCGAGGCCGGGATCCTCGGCACCGCGGTCGGCCTGGCCATGCGCGGCTACCGGCCGGTCTGCGAGATCCAGTTCGACGGCTTCGTCTTCCCCGCCTACAACCAGATCGTCACCCAGGTCGCCAAGATGCACGCCCGCTCGAAGGGCCGGCTGCCGATGCCGATCGTCATCCGCATCCCCTTCGGTGGCGGCATCGGGGCGGTCGAGCACCACAGCGAGAGCCCCGAGGCCTACTTCGCGCACACCGCGGGGCTCAAGGTGGTCGCGGTCAGCAACCCGGTCGACGCCTACTGGGGCATCCAGCAGGCGATCGCCCATCCCGACCCGATCGTCTTCCTCGAGCCCAAGCGGCGGTACTGGGAGAAGGCGGAGGTCGACACCGACGCCACCCCGGACCCGCTGTTCGCCTCCCGCGTCGTCCGTGGCGGCGACGACGTCACCGTGCTGGCCTACGGCCCGATGGTGAAGACGGCGCTGCAGGCGGCGAAGGCCGTCGAGGAGGAGGGGCGGTCGCTGGAGGTCGTCGACCTGCGCACGGTGTCGCCGCTGGACCTGGAGCCGGTGTTCGAGAGCGTGCGGCGGACCGGTCGCTGCGTCGTCGTGCACGAGGCGCCGGTCACCCTCGGTCTCGGCGCGGAGATCGCCGCGCGGGTGACCGAGGCCTGCTTCCACTCCCTGGAGGCGCCGGTGCTGCGGGTCGGGGGCTTCGACACCCCCTACCCGCCGTCGAAGCTCGAGGAGGAGTACCTCCCCGACCTCGACCGGGTGCTGGACGCCGTCGACCGCGCGATGGAGTTCTGAGATGGCGCAGCGTCAGTTCAAGCTCCCCGACGTCGGTGAGGGGCTCACCGAGGGCGAGATCCTGCAGTGGCTGGTGCAGGTCGGTGACACCATCACGGTCAACCAGCCGTTGTGCGAGGTGGAGACGGCGAAGGCCGCCGTCGAGCTGCCCTCGCCGTGGGCCGGCACCGTCGTCGAGCTGCTCCACGAGGCCGGCACGATGGTCGACGTCGGTGCGCCGATCATCACCATCGACGTCGGCGGGGTGGGTGGGGGAGACGCCGCCGGGAGCGCCCCGGCGGCGGCGCCCGCCGACGAGGGATCGGCGGCCGGCGAGGAGCCGGCCGCCGGGCTGATCGGCGGGGCGGCCCCCGGTGGGCGGACCGCCGTCCTGGTCGGCTACGGGCCCCGCACCACCGAGGCGCGCCGCCGCCCGCGCCGGTCAGGCGCCCCGGCCGCCGCCCGGGCGACCGGGCTGCCCGGCGCGGACTACGGCTCCGGCGGGGCCGACCGTCCCCCGCTGCCCTCCGACGACGGCCCGCCGCTGCTGGCCACCGCCCCCGACATGCGCAGCAAGCCGGTGCGCCACGGCGGGCTGGAGGTCGGCCGGCAGGCCGAGGCCGCGGCGCGACGCGAGGACGCCGCCCCGGCCCAGGGCTCCGCGCCCGGCCGGCGGGGGCCCCGCCCGCTGGCCAAGCCGCCGGTGCGCAAGTACGCCAAGGACCTCGGCGTGGACCTCGCGACCATCTCCGGCTCCGGCGCGGGTGGCTGCATCACCCGGGCCGACGTCGACGCCGCCGTCGCCGCGCGCTCCGACGGCGCCGGGGCCCCGGCGTCCGTGGCGACCACCGGCGGGGAGCAGCGCATCCCGGTCAAGGGGGTCCGCAAGGCCACCGCGGCCGCGATGGTGGCCAGCGCCTTCACCGCGCCGCACGTCACCGAGTTCCTCACCGTCGACGTCACCCGGATGATGAAGCTGCGCAGCAGGCTGGCCGCACGGCCGGAGTTCGCCGAGGTCAAGGTGAGCCCGCTGCTGTTCGTGGCCAAGGCGCTGCTGCTCGCGGCCCGGCGGCACCCGATGGTCAACAGCTCGTGGGACGAGGCGGCGCAGGAGATCGTCGTCCACGGGCAGGTGAACCTCGGCATCGCCGCGGCGACCCCGCGCGGGCTGATCGTGCCCAACATCAAGGACGCCGGGCGGCTGTCCTTGCCCGCGCTGGCCGCGGCCCTCGGCGAGCTCACCGAGACCGCCCGGGCCGGGCGCACGGCACCGGCGGACATGACCGGCGGGACGATGACGATCACCAACGTCGGCGTGTTCGGCGTGGACACCGGTACCCCGATCCTCAACCCGGGGGAGTCGGCGATCCTGGCCTTCGGCGCCGTCCGGGAGATGCCGTGGGTGCACAAGGGGAAGGTGAAGCCCCGCCTGGTCACCCAGCTGGCGCTCTCCTTCGACCACCGGATCATCGACGGCGAACTCGGGTCACGGTTCTTGGCCGACGTCGGCGCGTTGCTGCATGATCCGGGGAGCGCGCTGGCCTACTGACGGCGAGCCGCCCGGTTCGTCGCTCGAGAGGGAGCCCGTCGTGGACCGCCGTGCCCAGGCGCTGGTCGCCCTGCTGCTGTTCGTCGCGCTCACCGGCGTCTCGATCGGGATCGGCGGCTCGCGGCCGCACCTGGACCAGGGCACGGCCCCGTGGCTGCTCCAGGTGCTCGGGTACGTGTGCGCGATCGCCGGCGGGGTCCTCCTGGCGGCCGGAGTCCCGGCCGGCCGGCGGCTCGGGTTCGTCGTGCTCGCCGCGACGGTGGTCATGGTGCTCGTCGACGCGATGACCACGGGTGACGCCGGGGCGAACATCGGCGCGGGGTTCGTCCGGGTGCTCTGCCTCGCGGTCCTCGGGGTGGCGACGGCCCGGTTGGCCGTCGCCGTGGTGGGCGACCGGCGGGCCGCGCACTAGCGTGACCGGGTGATCGATCTCGACCGGCTGCTGGACTTCGCCGCCCGATCCCGGCTGCCGGACGGCTTCGGGTACCTGGGCCCGGACGGTGACCTGCTCGCGGACCGGCCGCAGGAGGGCTGGATCGTCGCGCGGATGACCCACGTCTTCGGGCTGGCCACCCTGCTGGGGCGGCCAGGGGCGGACGAGCTGGCCGGGCACGGCGTCGAGGCGCTGCGCAGCGGGCCCCTCCACGACCCGGTGCACGGGGGCTGGTGCGCGACGGCCGCCGACGGCACGAAGGCCGCCTACGTGCACGCCTTCGTCCTCCTGGCCGGTGCCACGGCGACCGCGGCCGGGATCGAGGGCGGGCGCGCGCTGCTCGACGACGCCCTCGACGTGTGGCAGGACCGGTTCTGGGACGAGGACGCGGGCCTGGCGGTGGAGGAGTGGGACCGCACCTGGTCGCGGCTGGACGACTACCGCGGTGCCAACGCCAACATGCACGGCGTCGAGGCGGTGCTCGCCGCCGCCGACGCGGTCGACGACGCGGCCCTGGCCGCCCGGCTGCGCGGGCAGGCGCTGCGCAGTGTCGAGCGCGTGGTGCACGGTTTCGCCCGCGAGCGCGGCTGGCGGCTGCCCGAGCACTTCACGTCCCACTGGGAGCCGCTGCCCGAGCACAACGCGGCGCACCCGGCCGACCCGTTCCGCCCCTACGGGGTCACGATCGGGCACCAGTTCGAGTGGGCGCGGCTCGCGGTGCACCTGCGCGCCGCCCTTCCCGACCCGCCGCGCTGGCTGCTCGACGACGCCGTCGCGCTGTTCGACGCCGCGGCGACCCGCGGGTGGGCGGCCGACGGCGCGGACGGCTTCCCGTACACCCTCGACTGGGACGACCGGCCCGTGGTCGGTGCGCGTATGCACTGGGTGCTGTGCGAGGCGGTGGCGGCGGCGGCGGTGCTCGCCCGCGTGACCGGGGAGCCGGCCTACCGGGCGCTGGCCGACCGCTGGCGTGCGCACGGTGAGGAGCGGTTCGCCGACCCCACCACCGGCAGCTGGCACCACGAGCTCACGCCGTCGGGGGAGGTCGCCGAGGGCACCTGGGCCGGGCAGCCCGACGCCTACCACCTGGCGCAGATGCTGCTGGTGACGGACCGGCCGGTGCGCGGCAGCATCGCGGCCGCGCTGCGCTGACCTGCTCCTTCCACGTGTCGGTCCGGCGCCCCCGGGGTAGGTGGCGCACGACCGAACAAGCGACACGAGGAGCTGAGAACGTGGCCAGCGTGCAGGAGTCCGTCGACGTCGACGTCCCGATCCGCATCGCCTACGACCAGTGGACGCAGTTCGAGACGTTTCCGCAGTTCATGGGCGGCGTCGAGAAGATCACGCAGATCGACGACACCCACACCCACTGGGTCACCAACATCGACGGCGTGAAGCGCGAGTTCGACGCGGAGATCACCGAGCAGCACCCCGAGGAGCGCGTGGCCTGGACCAGCACCAGCGGTGAGGCCAAGCACGCCGGTGTGGTGACCTTCCACCGGTTGGACGACGCCAAGACCCGGGTGATGATCCAGATCGACTGGGAGCCCGAGGGGCTGGTCGAGAAGGCCGGTGCCGTCCTCGGCTTCGACGACCGGCAGATCAAGGCCGACGCGAAGAAGTTCAAGGAGTTCATCGAGAGCCGCGGCACCGAGACCGGTGCCTGGCGGGGTGACGTGCAGCGCCCGAGCTGAGCCCCCGCCCCGCTACGACGACGGCGCCCACCCCACTCGGGGTGGGCGCCGTCGTGCGTTCGGGCTCCGACGTGGCGCGGCTCACCCGAAAGGATGAGGAACCTTCGGCCATGTCTCACGTTCGCCGACGTTTCGTCGGATTAAAGTGGTGCACGCCTGCGTTACTACGGCTGCAGGCAGATCACTCCGACGAAAGAGGCAGTAACGATGAGCAGCGTGACGACCAGCTGGCGGCAGCGTCGGCAGGTGGCGCGTACCCGGCGGGCGCTGAACAAGGCGCTGGCCCGCAGCAGCAGCCCGGCGATGCGCGACGAGCTCCTGACGATGGCGAACGGCAGCCACTTCCTCGGCCGCTGAGCCCTGGCCGCGCGCCGCGCGCGGCCCCGGAACACCCCGACCCCGGTCTCCCTCGAGACCGGGGTCGCGTGCGTCCGGGGGCTCGTCCCGCAGGGCGCGGTCCGACCTGCGGGTTCCTCACCCGATCCGGTCGGTTCCGCTCAAGCGGGGGTGGTGGCGCGCCGATCACCGGACCGTGGGCACAGGATCACCTGGCAGCGGCGGCGCGACCGCCGTGCCGCCGGCCGAGGCGCGGGAGACCCCGGGCATCACGATGGCCGGGGTGCTCGCCTACGTCCGCCGCGCGGGTGGGGACGACGCCGTCGCCGCGGTGCTCGACCGGGCCGGGCTCGGCGAGGTCGCCGACCAGGTCGCCGACCAGGCCCGCTGGTGGAGCTACGCCACCCGGATCCGGCTGTTCGCCGCGGCGACGGATGTGCTGGGCGACCCCGACACGATGTTCCACGTGGGCACGGCCGCGATGCGCAGCGGCCTGGGACACTCCCTGCTCCTGGTCCTGCGCGCCCTGGGCACGCCCCGCCAGGTGTTCCGCCAGCTGCCGCGGGCGGCGGCCAAGTTCACCACCGTCTCCCGCATGGAGGTCCGCGAGACCACCGCGACGTCGGCGACGGTCGCCCTGCACCTGGCCGACGGCTACACCCACTCGGCGCTGGACTGCGCGTACGCCCGCGGGCTGGCGGTGATGATCCCGGCCATCTTCGGTCTGCCTCCCGGCGTCCTCACGCACACCGAGTGCTGCGTCGACGGCACCGGCACCTGCGTCTACCGCCTCACCTGGGAGCGGCGGTCGCGATTCCGCCGCCGGCGGCCCGACGGGGCCGCGGCCGACCCCGAGCTGACGGCGCTGCGGGGGCAGTTGCGCACGCTGCAGTCCGCGGCCGGTGACCTCGTCGCCAGCGACGACCTCGACACCGTCCTCCACCGCATCGTGGCGCGGGCCGGTGAGGCCGTGCTGGCCCCGGCGCACCTGCTGGTCGTCGGCAACCCGGACGGCGGTCCGCCCCTGGTCCACGGCGCCGGCATCCCCGACGACCAGTTGCCGGAGCTGGCCGCGCGGATCCTGTCCGGGGACGACCTGGGCCGCACCGCCGTGGTCGTCGACGTCGCCTCCGCCCGCCGCCGGCACGGCCGGCTCGCCGCGATCTACCCCTCCGGTGACGGCGAGATGGCCGACGAGCACGCGATGCTCGCCGCCTACGCCGGGCACGCGGCGGCGGCGCTGGACCTGCTCATCGCCCTGGAGGACGCGCGCCGGGAGGCCGACCGGGCGGGCGCCCTGCTGGCGCTGGCCCACGAGCTGGCCGGCGCCGGCGACGCGACGGCGGTCAGCCAGGTCGTCGCGGAGGCCCTGCCGCGCGTCATCGGCTGCAGCAGTGCCTCGGTGATGCTCTGGGACCCGGCGACGGGGCAGCTGCAGGGCCGCAGCTCCGCCCGGAGCCAGCCGCTCCGGCGGGAGCACTTCCTGAGGACGCCGCTGCGGCCGGAGGACACCCCGGAGCTGGTCGGCATGCTCACCGACCGCGAACCCCGGATCCTCAGCCTCGCCACCAGCAGCCCGGTGCTGCGCCGGTTCATGACCGACATCGGCGTCTCCGACGTCGTCGCGGTGCCGCTCCTGGCCGGCGCCACCTTCCTCGGCGTCGCGACGGCGAGCTGGGAGTCCGGGACGGCGCCCGAGGAGCTCGGTGGCGACGTGCTCGCCCGGCTGCGGGGTGTCGGTGACCAGGCGGCCACCGCGCTGCAGAAGGCCCGGCTGCTGGAGACCGTGCGCCACCAGGCCACGCACGACGCGCTGACCGGGCTGCCCAACCGCGTGCTCTTCCTGGAGCGGCTGGAGGCGACGCTCGCCGGGACGGGCCCCGACGGCCAGCTCGGGGTGCTCTTCTGCGACCTCGACCGGTTCAAGGACGTCAACGACTCGCTCGGTCACGCGGCCGGGGACGAGCTCTTGCGGCAGGTGTCGGCACGGCTGCGCGCCGCCGTCCGGCCCGGCGACACGGTGGGTCGGCTCAGCGGCGACGAGTTCGCCATCGTGCTGCCGGCCCTGGCTGACGCCGACCAGGCGCGGACCCTCGCCGACCGCATCACGGCCTGCTTCGAGGAACCGTTCCGCCTCGACGGCACCCCGGTGCGGGTGGGGACCAGCGTCGGGGTCGCCGTGCTCGGCGCGGAGCGGGCGCGCACCGCCGACGCCCTGCTCCGCGAGGCGGACGCGGCGATGTACCGGGAGAAGGAGCGGCGGAGCCGGTCGGCCCGCGCCGTCCGCTGACCGTTAGTCGCGCAGCCGGGCGCGCAGCGCCGCCTGCTCGTCGGCACCGAACCCGTGGGCGTCCAGCCATCCCGCCGGACCGTCGAACCGTTCGTCGAGCAGGGTCAGCAGCCGGTCCATCGTCTCGGCCCGCGGCGTGTGGCTGGCCACGTCGCGCGTGACCATGTCCTCGGCGTACGTGGGCGAGGTGGCCAGCTTCGCCACCAGCGCGTCGATGACCTCCGCGGTCAGCGCGTAGTCGGCCACGATCTCCTCGTGCGGCACCCCGGCGACCGCCAGCGCGAGGGCGCAGACCACGCCGGTGCGGTCCTTGCCGGCTGCGCAGTGCACCACCGACGCGCCGTCCGGGGCGGAGGTGAGCGCGCGCAGCGCCCCGACGACGTTCTCCGACCGCTGGCCGAGGTAGCCCAGGTAGGACCGCACCGCCGGCGGCTCCACCTCGTCGTGGGCCGCGACCTGCCGGGGCAGCAGCGACTCGGCCCACCCGGCCCCGAGCTCCAGCTGCGGCTCCTCCTCCTCCACCGCGAAGACGTCGGTGTAGTGCCCGCGCTCCGGCAGCAGGGTGAAGTGCCGGTGGGTGACCTCGGGGACGCCGCGCAGCGGGCCGCGCCCCTCGAGCACGATCTCCGCGGTGGTCCGCAGGTCGATCACCTGGCGCAGGCCGATCTCGTGCACCAACCGCCGGACGTCGGCGTCGCTGAGGGTCTGCAGGTTGTCGCTGCGCAGGATCCGCCCGGCCGCCGTCCGCCCGCCGTCGGCGGTGGGCAGGCCCCCGAGGTCCCGCATGTTGGTGGTGCCGTCGAGCCGGATCCAGCGGCCGGTGTGCGGAGAGGTCACTCCTGGGACGGTACGGCCTGAGCCCGGCCGGTGGCCTCTGGGCACCGGACCCCGCAAGGGTGGTGCGCTGCCCCACAATGCAACCCGGCGGTATGGGTCCGGTCCACATGGGCACGTGATCAGCTCGTCCCTACGGTGTGGTGCAGACCACTCGTGCACCCGCACACCGAGGAGATCGCCATGTCCCGCACCCGTTCCCGGACCGCTTGCACCGCGGCGGCCGCAGGTGTCCTCGCGCTCACGGCCGCGTGCGGCAGCCCCGGTGCCCCTGGTGGCGGGGCGGGCAGCGGAGGCGGCGCCGGCGAGGACGGGGCCCCGGTCCAGGTGGGCGTGATCACGTCGACGTCCGGGCCGCTCGCCTCGTACGGCGCGCAGTACCTCCAGGGCTTCGAGGCGTGCCTGGACCACCTGACCGACGGCACCGGTGAGGTGGGCGGCCGGCCGGTGGAGGTGATCCAGCGCGACGATGCCGGAGACCCGGCCAAGGCCGTCGCCGAGGCCACCGACCTGATCGGCCAGGGGGTGCAGATCCTGGCCGGCTCGGCGTCCTCCGGCGTCGCGGTCCAGGTCGCGCCGCTGGCGGAGCAGAACGACGTCCTGTTCATCTCCGGCCCGGCGGCGACCGACGCCGTGACCGGGGTCAACGACAACACCTTCCGGTCCGGCCGGCAGACCTACCAGGACGTGCGCACGGCGCAGTCCTTCATCGGCGAGGCGGCCGGCAAGGAGGTGCTCGTCTTCGCCCAGGACAGCGCCTTCGGCCAGGCGAACGTCGCCGCGGTGACCGCCGTCCTGGGCGACGAGGCCGGCGCCACCGTGACGCCGCTGCTCGTCCCGGCCAGCGCGACCGACCTCACCCCCTTCGCCGCGCAGGCCCGGGATGCCGGCGCCGACCTGACCTTCGTCGCCTGGGCCGGGGAATCCGCGCCCGCGATGTGGCAGGCCATGGGCCAGCAGGGCGTGTTCGACGCGACGAACGTCGTCACCGGCTTGGACCTGCGCGCCTCCTACCCCACCTACGGCGAGCAGGCCGCGGACCTCAACTTCCTGTCGCACTTCTTCGCCGAGGCGGTCGACAACGAGATGAGCCAGGCCGTGGCCGAGCGCGTCGAGGCGGCCGGTGGGGAAGTGGACATCTTCACCCCCGACGGCTGCAACGCCGCCCAGATGATCGTGCGCGCGGTGGAGGAGAGCCCCGACGACGTCGCCGGGATGATCTCCGCCCTCGAGGGCTGGAGCTTCGACGGGGTCAAGGGTGAGTCGACCATCCGCGCGGAGGACCACGCCCTCCTGCAGCCGATGTTCCAGGCCCGTCTCGAGCAGCAGGGCGGCGAGTTCGTCCCGGTGCTGGTCGACACGCTGGCTCCGGAGGACACCGCTCCTCCGGTCGCCACCTCCTGACGCGGCGAGGGGACCCGGTGTCCACCAGTGCCACGGCGGCACCGGCCGCCCACCCCGCCGGGGGCGCGCCGGTGCTGCAGGTGCGCGGGCTCAGCTGCGCCATCGGCGGGGCGGTGATCGTCGACGACGTCACCTTCGACGTCGCCCCCGGTGAGTTCGTCGCCGTCATCGGCCCGAACGGCGCGGGCAAGACGTCGCTCTTCAACTTGCTCTCCGGGCTGCTCCCCGTGACCGGCGGCACCGTGACCCTCTCGGGGGCGGACATCACCGGCGCCTCGCCCTCGGCCCGGGCCCGGCGGGGTCTGGGGCGGACGTTCCAGGCGTCATCGGTCTTCGCCGGGCTGAGCGTGCGCGAGAACGTCCGGCTGGCCGCGCAGGCCCGGTTGGGCGGGAGCATGCGCCCCTGGCAGCTGGTGCGGCCGGGCGATGCGGCGCAGGAGATCGCCACGCGTTCGCTGGCGCGGGTCGGGCTGGGCGGCCGCGGCGAGGACCTCGCCGGAGCCCTCTCCCACGGGGACAAGCGCAAGCTCGAGCTGGCCATCCTGCTGGCCACCGACCCCGCTGTCGTCCTGCTCGACGAGCCGATGGCCGGGGTGAGCATCGAGGACGTCGCCGGGCTGACCGAGGTGATCGCCTCGGTGCACCGGGAGGAGGGCAAGACGGTGCTGATGGTCGAGCACCACATGGACGTGCTGCTGGGCCTGGCCGACAGGGTCGCGGTCATGCACCACGGCAAGCTCCTGGCGCTGGACACCCCGGAGCGCGTGACCAGCGACCCGGCCGTGCAGCAGGCCTACCTGGGCGAGTCGCTGTGAGCGGGCAGGCGCCGCCGCTGCTCCGTATGTCCGGCGTCCACGTCCGGCTGTCGGGCAGCCACATCCTGCAGGGTGTGGACCTCACCGTCCGCCGCGGCGGGGTGACGGCCCTGCTCGGGCGCAACGGTGCGGGCAAGACAACGACGGTGAAAGCGGTGCTCGGGCTGGTCCCGTCCTCGGGGACCATCGAGTTCACCGGCGGGAACGGCCGGACCGAGCGGATCGACGGGCGGCGGACGCACGAGATCGTCCGCCGCGGGATCGGTTACGCCCCCGAGGACCGGGAGGTCTTCGCCGGCCTGACGGTGGCGGAGAACCTGACGCTGGCCGAGCGACGCGACTCCGACCACCACCACGACCGGGTCTACGAGCTCTTCCCCGAGCTCCGGAAGCGCAGCCGGCAGCTCGCCGGGACGCTCTCCGGCGGTCAGCAGCAGATGGTCGCCATCGCGCGTCTGCTGCTCAACGACAACCAGCTGCTGCTCATCGACGAGCCGACCAAGGGACTGGCGCCGTTGCTGGTGGCCGAGGTCGCCGACGTGCTGGCCCGCGCGGCCGAGGAGGTGACGATCCTGCTCGTCGAGCAGAACCTGACCGTCGTCCAGCGGATGGCGCGCGACGCCGTCGTCGTCGACCAGGGGCGGGTGGCCTGGTCGGGGCCGGCCGCCGACCTGCTGGGCGATGCCGACCGGACCCGCGAGCTGCTCGGCGTGGCCGCCAGCGGGGGAGGGCACCGGTGACCACCTTCGTCCTGCTGGCCATCACGGGGCTGGGCCTGGCAGCGCTCTACTTCCTGGTCGCCTCCGGGCTCTCGCTGATCTTCGGCCTCATGGACGTGCTGAACTTCGCCCACGGCGCGTTCCTCACGATCGGCGCCTACGGGACGTGGTGGGCGGCCGGCAACCTGCCCGGTGCCGGCTCCACGGGCTGGGGTTTCGTCCTCGCCGTGGTCTTCGGGGTCGGGGTCGGCACCCTGGTCGCGGCCCTGATCGAGCTGCTGCTCATCCGGCCGCTGTACCAGCGCCACATCGAGCAGGTCCTCGTCACCGTGGGTCTCAGCCTCGCGCTGGTGGCCCTCGTGCGGGCGGTCTGGGGCTCCGACCCCCGGCCGTTCCCGCGCCCGGAGTGGGCGCAGGGCACCACATCGGTCCTGGGCGCCAACGTGCCCAACGACCGGTTCCTGCTCATCGCCAGCGCGGTGGTGGTCCTGGTGTCCGTGCTCGCGTTCCTCCGCTTCACCCGCGTCGGTCTGATCATCCGGGCCGGGGTGGAGAACCGGACCATGGTGACGGCGCTGGGCATCGACGTCCGCAAGGCGTTCACCCTCGTCTTCGCGATCGGAGGGGCCTTCGCGGCCCTCGCCGGGGCGCTCGGCGGCATCTACCTGGGGTCCATCTCCCCCGGGCAGGGCACCTCCCTGCTGATCTTCGCCTTCATCGTGGTGGTCATCGGCGGCATGAGCTCGATCACCGGCACGGCCGCCGCCGCGGTGCTGGTCGGCCTGGTGCAGCAGTTCGCGAACTACTACGCCGCGAGCGGGGTGGGTGACCTGTCGGTGGTGCTGCTGCTGGCGGTGGTCCTCCTGGCCCGTCCCAGCGGCCTGACGGCGAGGTTGGCGTGAAGGACGGGGCCGTGAACCGGAAGAACGCGCGGCGGCTCGCGCCGCTGGTGGTGCTGGTAGTCCTGGCGCTGCTGCCCTACTCGACCCTGGACCTGCCGGGGATCTTCGACGGGGTCCTCAACAGCCCCGGCACGCTGCAGCTGCTGGCGCTGTGCCTGGTGTTCGGCGGGGTCGCGCTCTCGTTCGACCTGCTCTTCGGCTTCACCGGGCTGCTCTCGTTCGGGCACGCCCTCTACTTCGCGGCCGGCACGTACGGGGCCAACCTGCTGCTGACCGAGCTCGGCTGGGGGCTGGGTGCGGCGGTCGCGGCGACGACCGTGCTCGGCATCGTGCTCTCGCTGGTGATCGGCAGCGTGGCGCTGCGGGTCTCCGGCATCGCCTTCTCCATGGTCACCCTGGCGACCGCCCAGGTCGGGTCGATCATCGTGCTGCAGGACCCGGGTGGGCTCACCGGCGGCGAGGAGGGGCTGGCGGTCGACCGCACCCCGATCCCCGACGCGTTCGTCGGCGTCTTCAACACCGTGAACAAGTACTGGCTGGCGCTGGCCTACCTGGTGCTGGTGTACGCGGTGGTCACCTGGGTGACCCGATCCCGGGCCGGGCGGGTCTGGCAGGCGATCAGGGAGAACGAGCGCCGAGTGGAGGTGCTGGGCCTGCGGCCGTACCGCTTCAAGCTGCTGGTGTTCGTGCTGGCCGGGCTGCTGGCCACTCTCGGCGGCATCGTGCACCTGCTGCTGCTGGGCGGTTCCACGCCCCGGGTGACCACCGCCGACTTCACCATCGGTCTGCTGGTCATGGTGGTGCTCGGCGGCGCCGGCAGCCGGTGGGGCGCGGTGCTCGGCGGCGTGCTCTACACCTACTTGGACAGCCGGCTGACTGCCCTGGCCGCCTCCCCGGCGGTCCAGGACCTCCCCGCCTGGCTGCGGGTGCCGTTGTCCGAACCCCTGTTCATCCTCGGGACCCTCTTCGTCCTCGTCGTCCTCTTCGTGCCCGGCGGCATCGCCGGGCTGGTGGACCGGCTGGGCGCGCGACGCCGCGGCCGCCGCCGCGAGGCCGAGGACCCGCCGCCCGGCCGGGCGGTGGAGCGGCTGCGGGACGAGATCGGTGCCGGGGTCGGCGGGAGCCGACCCCACGACGGGGTCTGACTGAGGACCGACTCTCCCGACGCCTCGGACCAGGAACCCCCTGCCCGACGGGCGGGTGCTCCGCTACGCCAGCAACCGGTCGCAGACGTCGATCAGCCGCTGCCGCAGGACGGCTCCCCGGGCGGCGAACCCGCGCTGCCCGGCCACGTACTCGGCCTTCCCCTCCGGCGTCTCGATCGGGACGGGCGGATAGCCGTGGTCGCGCAGGTCGTACGGCGAGGCCCGCATGTCCAGCTCCCGGATCGCAACGGCCAGCTCGAAGCAGTCGACGACCAGCTCGCCCGGGGTGGCGGGGCTGAGCTTGTAGGCCCACTTGTAGAGATCCATGCCGGCGTGCAGGCAGCCCGGTTGCTCGAGCTGCGGCTGGTTCTCGCGGGTGGGCTGCAGCCGGTTGCGCGGCACGGCCGGTGGGGTGAAGAACCGGAAGGCGTCGTAGTGGCTGCACCGCACCGGGTGCGCCTCGACGACGGCGTCGGTGCCCTCCTGGCCGAGGCGGAGGGGGATCGGGTGCCGGGTCCCGCTGTCCCGGTAGACCATCGCCCACTCGTGCAGGCCGAAGCACCCGGTGAACGCCGGGCGGGCGGCGGTCGCCACGAGCAGCCGCCGGACGAAGCGCACGGTGTCGCCGCGGTCGGCCAGGAAAGCAGCGACATCGAGCCGCACGGTCGCGCCGTCGGTCACGTACCAGCGCCGACCCCCGTGCGGCGCGGGGGCGGCGAGCGCGACGTCCGGGCCGGGGTGCCAGCGGCGGAGCCGGCCGGGCGTCTCGGAGTAGTAGGTGAACAGGAAGTCCAGCACGGGGTGGGTCTCGCCCCGGAGGCGGCGGTCGCGGTGGGGGACAGCCCACCGGTCCACGCGTTCCTCGTGCGAAGCGGCCCGCGCCTGCCACTCCCCGACCGGCAGGACCGGCAGCTGGGCGAGGGTCGGCTGCACCTGCCCAGGGTAGGGCTCGGTCAGCCGGGGCCGACGTGGGTCAGCCGGTGCAGGCGGAGGGCCAGCTGGACCTCCAGAGCGCGGGCCGGGGAGGACCACTCGCGACCGAGCAGCCGGCCGATCCGGTCCAGGCGCTGGGTGACGGTGTTGACGTGCACCTGCAGGCTCTCCGCCGCCCGTGCTGGTGAGCCGCCCGCCGCGAAGAACGCCTCCAGGGTTCCTTCCAGGTCCGTGCCGCGCTTCGCGTCGTACTCGAGCACGGGGGCCAGCGTCGCCCGCACGAAGGCGGGCACGTCGCGCCCCTCACCGACCAGCAGGCCGAAGAAGCCCAGCTCGTCCGCGCTCGCGGAGCCCCCCGCGCGGCCGAGCGCCACCAGGGTCGCCGCGCAGCGCGCCGCCTCCGCGTGCGCTGCGGCCACGGCACCAGGGCCGACGGCCGGTCCGGCGGCGCCGACGGTGACCGCGCCGGCACCGGCGGCCCCGAGCTCCCGATGGACGACGGCGGCCGCGGGGCCGGGATCCTGGCCGGGCAGGCAGAGGACGACGCAGCCACCGTGCAGGCCGGCGAGCCCGCCCCGGGTCGCCGCCAGGTGGGCCGCGGTGGCCAGGGCCCGCGGCCGGCACCGCGCCTCGACCCGGGCGACGACGACGGCGTGCGCGCGGTCCAGATCCGCACCCAGCCTGCGGGCGCGCTCCCGCAGCCCGTCGGGATCACGGAGACCGGGGTTCAGGAGCTCCTCGAGCAGCTCCCCGCGCACCCGGTTCTCCGCCTCGCCCGCCGTCCGGCGGATGAGCAGCAGCAGGGCGGTCACGAGCGCGGCGCGCTCCAGGATGCGCTGGTCGGAGTCGGCCAGCTCCTCCTCGCGGTGCAGCACCAGCCCGCCCAGCAGCTCGCTGTCCACCGTCACGGCTGCGGTCCACCAGGTGCCGTCCTGCACCGTCCGTCCGGTGGCGCGGGCCAGGGTGAGCGCTCCGGCGGGGTCGGGCGGCAGCGCGGTCGCCGAATCGGCACCGGGCGAGGCGGCCCGGCCTTCCTCGTCGAGCACGGTGATGCTGCCCCCGAGGGCCTCCGTCACCGCCGCGGCGACGTCCTCCACCCCGCCGCCGCGCAGGACCACGTCGATGAAGCGGTCGTGGGCGCCGGCCGCCCGCTCCACCGACGCTGTGTGGGCGCGCAGCCGCCGGGTGGCCGCGGACAGCTCGTCCAGCGCCGCCCTGGTCTCCTCGAGGAGCCGGGCGTTGTCCAGGGCGATCGCGGCGTGGGCGGCCAGCGACCCCAGGAGGGACACCTGCGACCGGTCGAAGGTGCGCTCGGCGCGGTCGGCGGCGAACAGGACGCCGACGACCTGGGCGCCGCGGACGAGGGGCACCCCGAGGATCGCGACGAGCCCCTCGTCGTGGACGCCGTCGTTGATCTCGGTGGTGTGCCGGAACCGCGGGTCGGTGAAGTAGCTCGACGTCGCGTACGGCGCGGCGGTCTGGGCGACGAGCCCACCCAGCCCGACCCCCATGGGCAACCGCAGGCCCTGGAACCGGGCCGAGACCGAGCCGTCGGTGACCCGCATGTAGGTGTCCCCACGCAGGGGGTCGTTCAGGGTCAGGTAGGAGACGTCGCTGCCCAGCAGCTGCCGGGCGCGCCGGACGATGGCGGTCAGCACGGAGTCGACGCCGCGCAGCGCCGCGAGGTCGTTCGCGGTGTCGAAGAGGGCGGTGAGTTCGGACTCCCGGCGGCGCCGGGCGGCGAAGGCCTCGCGCACCTCGAGCGCCAGCAGCTTGAGCCGCTCCAGCCCGGCCAGCTCGTCGGCGTCCGCCCCAGCCGCCCGTGCCCGGACCAGGGGGCGTTCGTACTCGATCGCCGCGGCATCGCCGAGCAGCAGCTCGAAGTACTCGGCGGCCCACCCCGCGGCCGGACGCGGGGCGCCACCGGTGGGAGGCGGGGCCGCAGGCTGGGACACGACCGGCATTCTGGCCGGTCGGGCGCTCACCGCGCGCTCCACCCGCCGTCCATCACGAGGGAGGTGCCGGTGACCGAGGCCGCGGCGGGCGAGCACAGCCAGGCGACCGCGTCGGCCACTTCCGCGGGCTCGATGAGCCGCTTCACCGCGGCCGGTGCCAGCATCACCTGCTCCACGACCTGGTCCTCGGACAGGCCGTGCGCCTGCGCCTGCGCGGCGATCTGCCCCTCCACCAGCGGGGTCCGCACGTAGGCGGGGTTCACGCAGTTCGACGTGATGCCCCGGGCGGCGCCCTCCAGCGCGATGACCTTGGACAGCCCCTCGAGGCCGTGCTTCGCCGTCACGTAGGCGGCCTTGTAGGGGGAGGCGCGCAACCCGTGGACCGAGCTGATGTTGACGACGCGGCCCCAGCCGCGGTCGTACATGTGCGGGAGGGCACCGCGGACGAGCCGGAAGGGCGCCTCCAGCATGAGCCGCAGGATGTGGGAGAACCGGTCGACCGGGAACTCGTGAACCGGTGCGACGTGCTGCAGACCGGCGTTGTTGACCAGGATGTCCACGGCCAGGTCGAGGCGGTCCACGGCAGCGAGGTCGGACAGGTCGGCCGTGACCGCCGTGCCGCCCACGTCTCCGGCCACGGCCCGGGCGCCCTCGGCGTCGCGGTCGACGACCACGACGTCGGCGCCGTCGGCGGCCAGCCGGACGGCGCAGGCCCGGCCGATCCCCGATGCGCCCCCGGTGATGAGTGCCCGCCGCCCGACCAGGGGACCGTTGACCGCCATGGTGGGAACGCTAGGCCCACGGTGCGACATGCCCCACGGCTGTGGCGCACACAGCAGGCGCCCACCTGGTGGTGCGAGGGCACACTCGCGGCAGGGTTCGCGACCCGGCTGGAGACTTCCTCAGTCCGACTCGTTGCCCGGGCGGGCGACCGAGTCGTCGCGCTGCGCGTCCTCGTCCGTGGTCAGCTGCACGTCGTCGTCCTGCCGGGCGGGCGTGGAGGCGTCGTCGGCGGTGTCGGGGGACTCCCGGTACCCGGTCGGCTGGGATTCGCTCATCGGCCGTCGTCTCCTGATCGTTCGGTGGGGCCGGTGACCTCGCCGGAGGCGCCGGCCCGGGTGGCGCGGGCGACGTCGCCGTCCGCGCGGGCCGGCAGGTCGTCACCCTGGGCGGCGTCCCGCTCCAGGGCCTGCTCGCGCGTGAGGGGGACGTCGTCGACCGAGGACGTCAGGTCGCTGTTGGCGCCGGTGCCCGACGCGGTCGGTACGTCCTGCTGGATGCGGTCGCTGCCCTGGGGATCGGTCATGCCGGCCTCCTGTCCATCGGCTGTCCTCCCGCCCATGCCCGGCATCGCCCCCGCGAAACGGCCGAGGCCGCCTCCCGGTGGGGGAGGCGGCCTCGGCTGCGGTGCGGAGCCGGTGTGGACCGGTCGTGGGCCCAGAGGGTCCCCGACCGGGACATGGGCAACGGCTCCACGTAGACGGGAACGGCTCCTGGCCGCGGTGCCGTCCGGAGGACGGCAGAGTGCTCAGAAGCAGTTCTCGTCGACCTCCATGAGGGCGTTGTCGGTGTTCTCGACGATGGCCCGCTCGGCGGTCAGCTTCGGCAGCACCTGGCCGGCGAAGAACCGGGTGGCGGCCAGCTTGCCCTCGTAGAAGTGGCGGTCCTTCTCGCTGACCTCGCCGGCCAGGGCGGCGAGCGCCACCTCGGACTGGCGGATCAGCAGCCACGCGGTGACCAGGTCGCCCGTGGCCAGCAGCAGCCGGGAGGTGTTCTGCGCGACCTTGTACAGGGAGGCCATGTCCTCCTGCGCGGCGGTCAGGTGGCCGAACATCGCGGTGAGCATGCCCTGGACGTCGGAGAGCGCGGTGCCCAGCAGCGCCCGCTCCTCCTTGAGCCGGCCGTTGCCGACCTCGCCGTCCACCGTCGCCTGGATCTGCCCGGCGAGCCAGGTCAGCGCGACCCCGCCGTCCTTGACGATCTTGCGGAAGAAGAAGTCCTGGCCCTGGATCGCCGTGGTGCCCTCGTAGAGGGTGTCGATCTTGGAGTCGCGGATGTACTGCTCGATCGGGTAGTCCTGCAGGTAGCCGGAGCCGCCGAGGGTCTGCAGCGACTCCTGGGTCAGCAGCTGGGTGGCGCGCTCGGAGCCGAAGCCCTTCACGATCGGCAGCAGCAGGTCGTTGACCCGCTCCGCCAGCTTCGCCTGCTCGCTGTCGGCCTCGCCCGCCGCCGCGGCCTCGGTGACCTGGTCGCGGAAGCTCGCCGCGTACAGGTACAGGGCCCGCATGCCCTCGGCGTAGGACTTCTGCAGCATCAGGGAGCGGCGCACGTCCGGGTGGTGGGTGATCGTGACCCGCGGGGCGTCCTTGGACGTGGCGGTGAGGTCCGCGCCCTGGACCCGGGTCTTCGCGTAGTCCAGCGCCACCTGGTAGCCGGCCGAGAGGGTGGCGATGGCCTTGGCGCCCACGAACATGCGGGCGTGCTCGATGACCTTGAACATCTGCGCGATGCCGTCGTGCACCTCGCCGACCAGCCAGCCCTGCGCCGGGACCGGTCCGTCGCCGAAGGTGAGCTCGCAGGTGGTGGAGACCTTGAGCCCCATCTTCTTCTCGACGTTGGTGACGTAGGCGCCGTTGCGCTCGCCGAGCGCCCCGGTCTCGAGATCGACGTGGAACTTGGGGACGACGAACAGCGACAGCCCCTTGGTGCCGGCCCTCGCGCCCTCGGGGCGAGCCAGGACCAGGTGGATGATGTTGTCGGACAGGTCGTGCTCGGCCGACGTGATGAACCGCTTCACGCCGTGGATGTGCCACGAGCCGTCGGGCTGCTGCACGGCCTTCGTCGTGCCGGCGCCGACGTCGGAGCCCGCGTCGGGCTCGGTGAGCACCATGGTGGCGCCCCACTTGTGCTCGAGCATGAGCTCGGCCAGGCGCTTCTGGTCCGGCGTGCCCAGCTCGTCGAGGATCGCGGCGAACGCGGCGCCCGAGCCGTACATGAAGACCGCCGGGTTGGCGCCGAGGATCATCTCGAAGGCGGCCCAGGTGAGGACGTGCGGAGCGCCGAAGCCGCCGAGGTGCTCGGGCAGGTCGAGGCGGTACCACTCGCCGTCCTCGACGGCCTGGACCGACTTCTTGAACGACTCGGGCAGCGCCACCGAGTTCGTGGCGGGGTCGAACACCGGCGGGTTGCGGTCGGCGTCGACGAAGGAGGCCGCCACGGGTCCCTCCGCCAGCCGGCGCACCTCGCCGAGGATCCCGCGGGCGGTGTCGGCGTCCATCTGCTCGAACGGGCCGGTGCCGAAGCGGTCCTTGGTGTCCAGGAACTCGAACAGGTTGAACTCGAGGTCCCGCAGGTTGGCGGTGTAGTGCGTCATGGCGCTCAGGCTCCCGTGCTCCGGCCGGCGTACGGCGTCGTGCTACTCACGAGTAACAAACGCTATTACTCGCGAGTAGCAACGGCAAGCACCAGGTGCCCGGACACGTTCCGGGCACCGCGTCTGACCCGGAAGGGTCAGCGCTTGCGGCGCCGGGCGCGGAGCACCGCGCCGGCCAGCCACACCAGCAGGCCGCCCAGCGCCGCCGCGACGAGCAGGGCCACCACCAGGGGGCCCTCGACGTCGGTGAAGACGAGGCTGATCTGCACCGACTGGCCGTTGAAGATGACGAACAGCACCAGCACCACGGTGACGAAGATCAGCAGCGCGAGCGCCAACCCCCGCCCGATGGTGCGCCCGGTGTGCCGCTCCCGCGTCGGCGTCGGCGTCGGTTCGGCCCGGCCGGCGGGCTCTGCGGGTCCGGCCGCGCGGTCGCCGGCGGCGGGGGAGCCCAGGCCGACGCTGAGCGGGTCTCGCGCGTCGGCCGGCTCCCGCCCGGGGCCGGTCACCGGGCGTCCGGTTCGGTGTCGGCGGGCGGGTAGGCCGGTCCGGCGATGCCGTCCGCCGGCCCTTCGGTGGCGCCCAGGGAATCGCGGTCCTCGCCGGGCGCCTTCTCCGCGCCGAGCGGCTCGGCCTCGCGGTCGGCACCCGCGTTGTTCGCATCCGGCATGGTCATGGGCCGGTTCTGCCCCTGAGTGGGCGGGTGGAAACCACTCGCCACTGCCCCGCCCGCGCGTGCGCGGCACGGGTGCCCGTTCAGTCCGCCAGCGCGGGACCCGCCTCGTGGGCGGGGTGGCCGGCGGTGCGCTCGCGCTGCTTCATCCGGGCCTCGAACACGTGCCGGTCACCTCCGGCGAGCTCCTCCCGGGCGCGAGCGTCGAACGCGCGGAAGGCGCCCCAGTAGTTCTCGTCGAAGTCCTCGACGATCTGGAAGGTCCACCGGTCGGCGATGACGTTGCGGCCGACGAGGTCGCGGTCGAGGTCCTCGGCGAGGCGGGTCGCGCCGGCCCTGCCGAACAGCTCGACGGACTCCTGCAGCAGCCGGTCGGCCTTGCCGGTCAGCTGGTGGAACGCGTACAGGAAGCCGCGTGCCTGGTCGACGGTCTCCAGGGCCTCGGACAGCTTGCCGAGCGCCTCCACCGTCGTGTCGTCGAGGTCGGGCCGGGTGCGGTCGGTGCTCACCCGCCCATCCTGCGGTCAGGCGCGGGCGACCGCGATCTCGATCAGCCGCTCGGCCAGCTGCCGGCCGTGGGCGGCGGGGCCGTCGGGCCCCAGGAGACCGCCGGAGAGGTACATGCCGTCGATGATCAGGTGGATCTGCGCGGCGAGGTCCTCCCCGTCGCCCGGCACGATCTCGTCGGCCAGCCGCTCCAGGCGGGCGTGCAGCTCGAACTTGTAGTCGGCCGCCGCGCTGCGGGCGGGGTGCTGCGGGTCGTCGTACTCGCTGCTGACGTTGGTGAACGGGCAGCCGCGGAACCCGGTGCGGGTGACGTCGCGCTCGACGGCGTCGACGACCGAGAGCAGCGCCGCGCGGGGATCGCCCTCCAGCCGGTCCAGCTCGGCGTCGATGAAGGCCAGCACGGTGGCTGCCTTGCGGCTGAGGTAGGCCCCGACGAGGTCGTCCTTGCTCTTGAAGAGCCGGTAGACCGTCATCTTGCCCAGGCCCGTCTCGCGGACCAGCTCGTCCATGCCCACGCTGCGGGAGCTGCGGCCGGCGAAGAGGCGCTCGGCGGTGTCCAGCACGATCGCCTGCCGCTCGGCGCGGCTGCGGCGAACCGGTGCCGAGGCGTCGTCGGCGGCGGTGAGGGGCAGGGCGGCGGTCACGTCTGCGATGGTGCCCCAGGACGTGACGGAGCAGTTCGCGGCACGCCGACCCTGATCGCTCTGGGTGACGAGGGGCCCCCGGGTTTCCCGTGGCACCGGGGAGCGGTGGTGCCGGTGTGACGCAGTAGCGTCACCGAGCGTGAGCGCGGCGGCTCAGTTCCGGCGGGTGCGACGCGGGTTGGCCAGCAGCCGGGCGACGGCCCGCGCCGAGGACTCGGCAGAGTCGGTCCGCGATCGGTCGGCCGACTCGTCGGTGGTCCGGGTGTGCAGCACGTTGTCCTCCATGCGCCGTTGCGTGCCCGTGCCCTCGTTGCGGGAAACCGGCACGCGGCCCACCGGGGTGAGACGTCGCTCACCCCGTGGACCGGTCAGAGCGCCGGTCAGGTGTCGGGGGTGTCGGCGCCCCCGCTCGCGGCGTCGCTGCGGCCCTCGGCCGGCTCCTCGGGGTGCGGCGTCCGGCCGCTGCCCGCCTGCTCGCCGGCCGGGTCGCCCTCGGCGCGCTCGGCGCTGTGCGGCGTGCGCTGGGATTCGCTCATCGCGGGTCCTCCTCGGATCGGGTCGGGGAGCGGTGTGCCCGGTCCGCCGGCGGGGAAACCGCGGGCCCGCCGACCGGGGTGGCCGGGGGCACGCGGAGCAGCAGCTCGCGCACGGCGTCGTGGTCGGGGAGGGCGCCGCGCGCGCCGGGACCGGTGGTGGAGGACGCGGCCGCCGCGACGGCGTGCCGGACGGCGTCGGGGAGGCCGGCGCCGTCGGCCAGCGCCTGCCCGAGGGCGCCGCAGAAGCAGTCACCGGCACCGGTCGTGTCGACCGGTGTCACCGGGGGCGGCGCCTGCAGCAGCGCCGGCCCCTCCGCGGGCACGACGAGGGCGCCACGCGCGCCGAGGGTGACCACGACGGCGCCCGCCGTCACCCGGCGGGCCAGCCCCGCGAGCTCGGCGGGCGAGCGCTCACCGGGGTCGGCACCGGCCAGCTGCACCAGCTCGTGCTCGTTCGGGACGAGCACGTCGACCCGCTCCAGCAGGGCGGCCGGCAGCGGCACCGGGGGAGCCGGGGTCAGCACGACGGTGCCGGTCGCCGTCCGGGCCGCCGCCTCGACCGCCGGCAGCGGCACCTCCAGCTGCAGGAGCACCACGCGGGCCGACCGCACCGACGGCACGTCGACGTCGGCGGGGCTCAGCTCGGCGTTGGCCCCGGGCACGACCACGATCAGGTTCTCTCCGCTGCCCTGCTCCACCGGGATGGTCGCGGTGCCGGTGGGCGTGCCGATCGTGCGCAGCACCCGGCTCACGTTGACCCGGGAGGAGGCGAGCGCGGCCAGCTGCCGGTCGCCGGCCGGGTCGTCGCCCACCCGGCCCACCATGTGCACGCCGCCGCCGAGGATCCCCGCCGCCGCGGCCTGGTTGGCGCCCTTCCCGCCCGGGGCGAGCGCGGCGGCCCGGGCGACGACCGTCTCGCCGCGGCGCGGCAGCCGGTCGACGGAGACCAGCACGTCCTCGTTCAGGCTGCCGACGACGGTGACGGACACGCAGGACCTCCGGAGGGCTGGGCGAGGGGTACCGGACGGCCGTTTCCCGCGGCCGGCGCGACGGTACCGGGAGGACGACGAGCGGAGGAACCATGGCGAGCGACGACCCCGACACGATCCGGCGGGAGTTCGGCGAGGCGGTGAACATGACCGCGGCCGAGCTGGAGCGGTGGCTGGCGAGCGAGGAGTCGCAGGCCGTGGGGCAGAAGGACGGCGACGGCGAGTCCACCGGCCACGCCTCGGGCCGGCGCATCGTGGACCTGCTGCGCACGAAGAAGGACGACCTGACCGACGACGACCTCGCCCACATGCGGAAGGTCCACGGCTACGTGCAGCGGCACCTGGCCCAGGAGCCGGCGAAGGAGGACGTCGAGACGTCGAAGTGGCGGTACTCGCTGATGAACTGGGGCCACGACCCGCTCAAGAAGGGCTAACCCTCCGTGCGATCCACCCCGCTGACCCGCAACGACCCCGCCCAGTACGACGAGCTCGCCGACCAGTGGTGGCAGCCCTCCGGAGGCTTCGCCGCCCTGCACTGGCTCGCTGCCTCCCGGGCCGAGCACATCCCACCGGCGAGCGGCCCGGGGGCGCTGCTGGTCGACCTCGCCTGCGGTGGGGGGCTGATGGCCCCGCACGCCGCCCGGCTCGGGTACCGGCACGTGGGGGTGGACCTCGGGCTGGAGGGGCTGCGGACCGCGCGGGCGCACGGGGTGCTGCCGGTGCGCGGCTCGGTGCTCGCCGTCCCCCTGGCCGACGGCTGCGCGGACGTCGTCGTCGCCGGCGAGATCCTCGAGCACGTCGAGGACGACGTCGCGGTGCTGGCCGAGTGCGCCCGCCTGCTGCGGCCCGGGGGCATCCTGGTCGTCGACGCGCTGGCCGCCACGCGGATCGGCCGCTTCCTCATGGTGACGGTGGCCGAGCGGCTCCCCGGTGGCCCGCCGCCCGGCATCCACGACCCGGCGCTCTTCGTCGATCGCGCGCGGCTGCTCGCCGCGGCCGACCGGCTGGGTCTCGAGCTGCGCCTGGTCGGCCTGCGGCCGTCGCTGCGCGACGCGATCGCCTGGCGGCTGGGGCGCCGGGGCTCGGTGCGCATGAAACCGATCCGTTCCACGGCCGTCGTCTTCGCCGGGTACGGCCGGAAGCGGTGAGCGGGCGACGCGACGGCGGCGCACGTACCGTCGAAACCGTGATCCGGAGCAGGTCAGCCGTGGGGCCGCGATCGTGACCGCCGCCGTCCTCACCGGGGCGGGCAGCGCGCTGCCCACCACCCTGGACCAGGAGGCCGCCTGGGACGGGTTCTTCGGCACCCACTACGAGGGGGTGCGCGCCGCCCGCCGGATCTTCCTCGGGGCCGGCGTGCGCCGCCGGCACGCGGTGGCCAACCCCGTGGACGAGGACCTCAGCGGCTGGAGCACCGGGGCGCGGATGGCGCGGTACGTCCAGGAGGCCCTCCCGCTGGGCAAGCAGGCCGTCGCCGGGGCGCTGGACTCCGCCGGGCTGGCGCCCGGGGACGTGGGGCTGTTCGCCGTCGCCACCTGCACTGGCTACGCGACGCCGGGGCTGGACATCCGCCTGGCCAGCGACCTCGGCATGCCGGCCGGGCTGCAGCGGCTGCTGGTCGGCCACATGGGCTGCTACGCGGCGATCCCGGGCCTCGCGGCCGTCGGCGACTTCGTCACCGCGCGGTCCCGGCCGGCGGTGCTGCTGTGCTGCGAGCTGACCAGCCTGCACGTGCAGCCGGCCCAGGCCGATCTCGAGCAGGTCGTCGCGCACGCGCTGTTCTCCGATGCCGCGGCGGCCGTGGTCGTCGAACCCGGCGCCGGGCGCGGGCGCCGGATCGCCGGGGTCGTCGCGCGCACCGACGCCTCGACCGCCGACCACATGACGTGGGACGTCACCGACCTCGGGTTCCGCATGGGGCTCTCCCCGCGGGTGCCGGACGTGCTGGCGCGGCACGTGGGGAACGTCGTCGACGAGCTGCTCGCCGGAGCGGGTCTGCGCCCCGAGGACGTCGCGGGCTGGGCCGTGCACCCCGGGGGCCCCCGCATCATCGACGTCGTCCGCGACGAGCTCGGCCTGCGCGAGGAGCAGGTCGCGGCCTCGCGCCGGGTGCTGGCCGAGCACGGCAACTGCTCCTCGGCCACCGTCCTGCTGGTGCTGCAGGAGCTGGCCGACGTCGACGGGCCGGTCGTGGCCATGGCGTTCGGGCCGGGCCTGACCCTCTACGCGGTGCTGTTGCTGCCCGCGTGACCCCTGGTCGCGGAGCGGCGGCGGTCCTAGGCTGCCCTCCCCGGAACCGTGGGAGGGAGGCGGCCGTGGGCGCGTCGCCGCCGGGCGTGCGGGTGTTCCTCGTCGACGACCACGAGGTGGTCCGCCGCGGCGTGGCCGAGGTCCTCGAGGACGACCCCGCCATCACCGTCGTGGGGGAGGCCGGCTCGCGCGCCGAGGCGCTGGCCCGGGCTCCCGCCGTCCGTCCCGACGTCGCCGTCCTCGACATGCGGTTGCCCGACGGGGACGGCGCCACCCTCTGCCGGGAGCTGCGCGCGAGGCTGCCCGGCCTGCGCTGCCTGGTGCTCACCAGCTACGCGGACCGGGCGGCGCGCGACGAGGCGGTGCGCGCCGGCGCGGCCGGGTTCCTGCTCAAGCAGGTGCGCGGCTCGGCGCTGGTGTCGGCGGTGCGCACAGTGGCGGCGGGCGGCGACCTGACCGAACCCGGACCGCCGCCACCGGCGCGGTCCGGCGGTGATCGGCTCGCGACACTGACCGACCAGGAGCGCGCCGTCCTGGGGCTGATCGGTGAGGGGCTCACCAACCGCCAGATCGGCGAGCGCATGGGGCTGGCCGAGAAGACGGTCAAGAACTACACCAGTCACGTGCTGGCCAAGCTGGGCCTCGAGCGCCGGACCCAGGCCGCCATCCTGGCCACCGAGCTGCGCGACCGCCGGAGCTGAGCCTGCGCCGGTGCGGGTCAGCCGGGGAGTGGCACGACCCAGCGGATCTCCGTCCCCGAGGCCCCGGTGGCGGTCGCCAGCCGGCCACCCCGGCGTTCCGCGCGGTCGGCCAGGTTGGCCAGCCCGCTGCGCACGGTGACCGCCGGCAGCCCGTGCCCGTCGTCGGTGACCACGACGCGCACCTCGTCGGCCAGGGCCACGGTCACCGTCACGCGGGTGGCGCGGGCGTGGCGGACCACGTTGGTGACCAGCTCGCGGACGACGGCGACCACGTCGCCGGCCAGGCCGGGAGGCAGGTCCTCGATCTCGCTGCGCACCCGCAGGTCCGGGCGCACCCCGTGCCCGTCGGTCACCGACCGCACCACGTCGGCGAGCCGTCGCCGCACGGCCGCGGACGAGGAGTCCTCGGCCCCGTGCAGCTCGAAGATCGCCTCCCGGATCCGGGCGATGGTGCCGTCGAGCTCGTCCACGTGCCGCGCGATCCGGCTGGCGACCAGCGGCGCGGAGCCCTCCAGCGAGCGGCCGAGCCGGTCCAGCGCCAGGGCGGTCGCGAAGATCCGCTGCACCACGTGGTCGTGCAGGTCCCGGGCGATCCGGTCCCGGTCGGCCTGCACCTGCAGCCGCTGCTCGCGCTGCTGGCTGCGGACCAGCCGCATCGCCACCGCCGCCTGGGTGACGAACGCCGACGCCGGCTCGAGCACCGCGGGGTCGAACGGTGGCCGCTCCCGCAGCCGCATGGCGACCAGGGTGGTCGGCGGAGACGGTCCACCCAGCGGGAGGTGGAGCGCCGGTCCGTACCGGCCGGCGAGCTCACCGACCAGTGGGGCGCGGGTCGTGCCCGGCACCGGCGTGGCGACGTCGTCCACCAGCAGCGGCGTGCCCGAGCGGTGGGCGTCGCCCAGCCGGGTGCCGGCGAGGGGGATGCGCGCGCCCTCGGTCCGGGTGGCCTCGGGGCCCACGGCGGCGGTCACGACCAGGGTGCCCTCGTCACCGGGCACCGGCGCCAGGATGCCGACGGTGTCGGCGCCGGAGAGCTCGGCGATGCGGGCGGCCGCGGTGCGGAGGACCTCGTCGGCGGGGCGCCCCGACAGCAGCGCCGTCGCGATGTCGGTGCCGGCCTGCGACCAGGCCCGGCGCTGCTCGGCCTGCTCCAGCAGCCGGGCGTTCTCGATGGCCAGGCCCGCCACCGCCGCCATGCCCTCGGAGAGCTCCAGGTCGGCCGCGGTGAACGCGCCCCCGCCGCGCTTCTCGGTGAGGTACAGGTGCCCGAAGACGGAGTCGCGGGCGCGGACCGGGAGGCCCAGGAACGACCGCATCGCGGGGTGCCCCGGGGGGACGCCGACCGAGGCGGGGTGGGTGCGCAGGTCGGCCAGCCGCAGCGGGGTCGGGTCCTCCAGGAGCAGGCCGAGGATGCCGGCGCCCTCGGGCGTGCGGCCGATCCGCTCCTGGGCCCCGGGATCCAGGCCGACCGTGACGAACCGGTCCAGCCCGCGCCCGTCGGGCGTGAGCACGCCCAGCGCGCCGTAGCGGGCGTCGACGTGCCGGGCCGCGACCGCGACGATCTCGTGCAGGGTCGCCTCGAGCCGGCCACCCGAGGCCGCCGCCAGCACCGCGGCGGTGAGGGCCGCGGCGTCGTCGCTCATCGAGCGCACCGGTGGTCGGGCGGGGGCACGGCCTGACCGTAGGAGCGCCGACGGGGCAGGGGAAGCGCTCGGCCCATCGTGCGGCACGGTCGCGTCCCGCCCCAGGGACGAAAGGCCCGGTCCCGTTCCGTGTTCCCCGGCCTGCGCCGGAACGCGTCGAGGCCCCGGTCGATGCGACCGGGGCCTCGGGAGCTCGTGGAGCGGGTGACGAGAATCGAACTCGCACTGTCAGCTTGGGAAGCTGATGTTCTACCATTGAACTACACCCGCGAACAGCGACGAGCCTACCTGGTCGCCTCCCCGCCGCGACAGCCACCTCCGGTCAGCGGCGCATCTCCGCGAGGAATCCGGTCGCCTCCGACCGCAGCTTCTCCGCCATCTGCGACAGCCCGGTGACGTCCTCGTGGCCGGTGTTCAGCGACGCCGAGCCGTCCACCGCGGCGGCGATGCCGCCGACCAGGCCGTTCATCTCGTCGACGGTGGAGCTGACGCTGCTCATGCCGGCGGCGACACCCTCCGACGCCTGGCGGATCTGCTCCACCTGGGCGGTGACCCGCTCGGTCGCGCGGCCGGTCTGGTCGGCGAGGTCCTTGACCTCGGAGGCGACGACGGCGAACCCCTTGCCGGCCTCGCCCGCGCGGGCGGCCTCGATCGTGGCGTTGAGCGCGAGGAGGCGGGTCTGGGCGGCCACCGAGTCGATCAGCGCGATGATCTCCTTGATCTCGGCCGACGAGCGGGTGAGCGAGCTGATCGTGTCCTGCGCGGTGCCCACCTCGGCGCTCGCCGCGGTCGCGGCGGCGGTGAGCCCGGACGCCGATGCGCTGAGCTCGGTGGCGGCCGTCGCCACCTGCTCGGACATCGAGAGCACCACCGACTCGAAGTCGTCGGCCAGCCGCAGCCGGCTGGTCTGCGCGTCGGTGACGCGCCCGGCGGTCGCCTGCATCGCGGTGCGGGCGTCGTTGATGTCGCTGGCGGTGCGGCGGAAGGAGCCGAGCAGGCCGGTGGTGAGCAGGCGGCGGTGGAACCGGCCCTCGGCTGCGGAGCTCAGCGCGGCCGACGACTCGCGGACGAACGCGTCGGAGACGTCGAGCACCCGGTTGAGCGCGTGGTGGAGGGAGACCAGTTCGGGCACCTGCTCGGTGTCGGCGTCGATGCGGCTGCGGGCCTCGAGGTCACCGCGCGAGGCCGCCTCGCACGCCGCCGTCAGCTGCCGGACGAAGCCGCGGTAGAGCGCCAGCTCCGCGGCGTCCGATCGCCGGCCGTGCTCGCCGCGCGTGGTGCGCACGCCCATGTCAGCTCTCCTCGCGGTTGATGATCGACCAGACGAACTCCTCGTAGCTCTGCCCCTGCTCGGCGAGCACCTCGTCGAGGAGCCTGGAGGAGGCCGCGACCGCGCTGCGCGCGTTCGGGTGCCGGCGCTCCTCGGCCAGCAGCCGCTGGTAGAGGGGCAGCACCCGCCGGACGGCGCCCCGGGAGGGCCGCCGGCGGTTGGAGTGGTAGCCGACGACCCTGCAGTGCGCGTCCTTGGAGGGCGTCACGTGCGCCAGCACCCAGTAGTGGCCCCCGTCGGTGGCGAGATTGTTGATGTAGGCGAACACCTCCTGGCCGGCGCCCAGGGTGTCCCACAGCAGCTTGAACACCGCCCGCGGCATCTCCGGGTGGCGGATCAGGTTGTGCGGCTGGCCGATCACGTCGTCGCGGTCGTAGCCGCTCACCCGCAGGAAGACGTCGTTGGCGTACGTGATCACGCCGCGCAGGTCGGTCTTGGAGACGATCAGCTCGTCGGCGGAGAAGCTCCGCTCGCGGCCGGTGGGGCGCACGGCGTCACGGGCGCCGCGAGGCGCGGCGGTGGCCGGCCGGGTGTCGAGCACGCAGGTTCCCCTCGGTTTCGTTCGATTGCGTCCCGTTCATCGGCAGTCGGGAGGTCCAACGGGACGTGGGGAGGCGACAGCGCGCCGCGGGCAGCCGGCGCCGTTCGCCCGCACGGCGCGCGGACGCGGTTCCCTAGACTCCGCGCCATGCTGCTGAGCGACCGCGACATCACGGCCGCGATCGCCGGGGGACGCCTCGGCATCGAGCCCTACGACCCGGGGCTGGTGCAGCCGTCCAGCATCGACGTCCGGCTGGACCGGTACTTCCGGGTGTTCAACAACGCCCGCTACACCCACATCGACCCGGCGGAGCAGCAGGACGACCTCACGTCGCTGGTGGAGCCCGAGGGCGACGAGCCGTTCGTGCTCCACCCCGGTGAGTTCGTGCTGGGCTCCACGCTGGAGGTCGTCAGCATCCCCGACGACCTCGCCGCCCGGCTGGAGGGCAAGTCCTCGCTGGGCCGGCTGGGCCTGCTCACCCACTCGACGGCGGGCTTCGTCGACCCGGGGTTCTCCGGGCACATCACCCTGGAGCTGTCGAACGTCGCGAACCTGCCGATCACGCTGTGGCCGGGCATGAAGATCGGCCAGCTGTGCCTGTTCCGGCTGACCAGCGCGGCCGAGCACCCCTACGGCTCGGCGGTCTACGGCTCCCGGTACCAGGACCAGCGGGGGCCCACGCCGTCGCGCTCGTTCCGCAACTTCACCCGCGCGGAGACCCGGCGTCCCTAGCCTCGGCGGGCGGGGCGTCGTCGACGTCGGCCGCTGCCGGGACCTCGACGCCGGCGCTCTCCAGCACCTCGGTGGAGCGGCCCGCGGGTGACCAGCCGGGGACGGTGCGCTCCACCTCGTCGTCGACGAACACCTGCCGCGTGGCGATCCACCCGGCGACGGCGAGCACGGCGACGCCGGTGAGGGCGATGACGAACATGCCGTCGTAGCTGCCGGTCACCCCGCGGAGCACGCCCACGAGCAGCGGGCCGGCCCCGGCGATCACGTAGCCGATGCTCTGGCTGACGGTGGAGAGCGCGGAGACGGTCTCGGGCGTGCGCGCGCGCAGGCCGATGAGGGTGAGCACCATCGAGAAGGTGCCCATGCCGACGGCGATGAGGACCATCCACAGCCACGGGGCGACGGTCGGCGCCGTCCAGAGGCCCACCCAGCCGGTCACGTAGCAGGCGATGAAGAGCAGCAGCAGCGGGCGCTGCAGACGCGGCCGGACGGTCAGCGACGGGATGACGGCGCTCAGCGGCAGCCCGACGACGGAGTTCAGGCCCAGGAGGAGACCGGCGGTCGCCGCGCTCAGCCCCGAATCACGCAGGTACTGCGCCGACCAGCCGATGACGACGTAGGCCTGGAGCGCCTGCACGCCGAAGAAGGCGGTGATCGCCATCGCCGTAGGGCTGTGCACGAGGGCCCGCATCCGGACGGCGGTGTGGCCCTCGCGCGACACGTCGGGCGCGGCCGGCAGAGCCAGCCACACCCCCGCCGCGACGAGCGCCGGCAGCGCCCAGACGACGAGCGCCCAGCGCCAGCCCTCCCCCTCGGCGACGTCGGCGATCGGCTGCGAGGTCACCGCCGCGAGGGTCGCGCCCAGCCCCATCGCGGTGCTGTAGGCGCCGATCAGCGGGCCCGTCCGCCCCGGGAAGTGGCGCTTGACGAGCCCCGGGAGCATGACGTTGCCCAGCGCCCCGCCGGCCATGGCCAGCGCCGTGCCGGCGAGGAAGACCGGGAACGCCTCGGCCAGGCTGCGCAGCCCCAGCCCGACGGTCATCGCCACCAGGGCGCCGGCGAGGACGTGCGCGTCGCGGTAGCGCGCCGACAGCGCGGGGCCGGTGAACCCGATGAGCGCGAAGCAGAGCACCGGCATCGTGGTGATGACCCCGGCCAGGCCGCTGGAGATGCCCAGGCCCCGCTCGAGCTCCTCCAGCACCGGGCCGACGCTGGTGACCGCCGTGCGCAGGTTGAGCGCCGTGAGCACGATGGCCACGGCCATCAGCCCGAGACCGCGACGACGGTCGGTGCCGGGGGTGCTGCGTGCGGGGGCGGTGCGGGTCACCCGGAAAGCGTCCTCCGTGACCGGGTGCACACCGCCCCCGGGTGGGTGCGCGGCGCAACCACCGCGGGGTGCACGGCTCCGGAACGGCGACGGCGCGCACCCCGCGGGATGCGCGCCGTCGCACGGCCCCGTCCGGAGGCTCGCCCCGAGCGTGCGAGGGGTGAGGAGGACGGGGTCCTTCTGCTACTTCGGGTCGTGATCCGTCGCGGCGGAGTCGAGGCCCACGACGTCGTCGTCCTTCGTGCCGACGTCGGCGCCCTGCTCGGCACCCTGCGCGCCGACGGCGACCGGCTGCATCGAGCGCAGCAGGATCTGGCTGACGTCGAGCACCTCGACGTGCTCGCCGGCCTCGCCGTTCTGCTTCTTGCTGGTCAGCGCGTCGCTGAGCATCGTGATGCAGAACGGGCACGCGGTGGAGATGACGTCGGGATCGAGCTCGAGGGCCTCCTCGGTGCGCTCCATGTTGATCCGCTTGCCGATCTTCTCCTCCATCCACATGCGGGCACCGCCGGCACCGCAGCAGAAGCCGCGGTCCTTGCAGCGGTGCATCTCCTGCGTGGACAGGCCCTGGACGGAGTCGAGGATCTCCCGCGGGGGCGTGTAGACCTTGTTGTGCCGGCCCAGGAAGCACGGGTCGTGGTAGGTGACCTTGCGGTCGACCGGGGTGACCGGGGTCAGCCGGCCCTCCTCCACCAGCTTGCCGAGCAGCTGGGTGTGGTGCACGACCTCGTACTCGCCGCCGACCTGCGGGTACTCCCGCCCCAGCGAGTTGAAGCAGTGCGGGCAGGTGGCGACGATCTTGCGGGTGCCCGGCACCCGGCCCTCGAAGACGCCGTTGAGGGTCTCGACGTTCTCCATGGCCAGCTGCTGGAAGAGGAACTCGTTGCCCATGCGGCGGGCCGGGTCGCCCGAGCAGGTCTCGCCGTTGCCGAGCACGGCGAACTCGACGCCCGCGGTGTGCAGCAGCTCGGCGACCGCCTTGGTGACCTTCTTGGCGCGGTCGTCGACGGCGCCGGCGCAGCCGACCCAGAACAGGTACTCGACCTCGTGGGGGAGCGGGCCGTCGGCGACGCGGACCTCGAAGTCCATCTCCTTGATCCAGTCCTCGCGGACGTTGCCGCCCATGCCCCACGGGTTCCCGCGCTTCTCGAGGTTGGTCATCATGACCCCGGCCTCGGACGGGAAGTTGGACTCGATCAGCACCTGGTAGCGGCGCATGTCCTGGATGTGGTCGACGTGCTCGATGTCCACCGGGCACTGCTCGACGCAGGCGCCGCAGTTGGTGCAGCTCCACAGGACGTCGGGGTCGATGACCCCGCCCTCCTCGAGGGTGCCGACCAGCGGGCGGTGCGCCTGGGCGTCGTTGGTGCCCTCGATCCGGGCGTAGCCCGACGCCCAGACCTGCTCGTCGCTGGGCTTGAGGAGGTCGTAGTCGGGCGCGGACTCCGACGCCGTCTTCTCACCGAGCAGGTACGGGGCCTTGGCGTACAGGTGGTCCCGCAGGTCCATGATCACCATCTTCGGCGACAGGGGCTTGCCGGTGTTCCAGGCCGGGCACTGGCTCTGGCACCGCCCGCACTCGGTGCAGGTGGTGAAGTCCAGCATCCCCTTCCAGGTGAAGTCCTCGATCTTGCCGCGGCCGAAGACGTCGTCCTCGCCCGGGTCCTCGAAGTCGATCGGCTTGCCGCCGGAGGTCATGGCGGGCAGCGGGCCGAGCGCCGGGGCGCCGTCGGCCTCGCGCTTGAAGTAGATGTTGAAGAAGGCGCTGAACCGGTGCCAGGCGACACCCATGTTGAGGATGCGGCTGATGACCACCAGCCAGGTCAGCGACACCACGATCTTGATGAAGGCGACGATCGAGACGACGTCGGGGTTGTCCGGGAAGAGGTTCGACGCCAGGCTCGCGAACGGGTGCGACCAGGTCGGGGCGTCGTCCAGGCCGGAGGCGACCTTGGCCGCGCGGATGCTGAGGATGCTGATGCCGACGATCAGGACGACGGCCTCGACGAAGTAGCCCCGGCCCTCGTTGGACCCGGCGAAGCGGCTCCTGCGGCCCTGCCGGCGCGGGTGGTCGAGCTGGCGCCGGACGATCAGGTAGATGATCCCGAGGATCGTGCCGGCGCCGATCAGGTCGACGAAGAGGCTCCAGATCGCCCACTCGCCGATGAGCGGCAGGTGGAAGGCCGGGTTCCACACCTCGCCGAACGCCTCGACCAGCGTCAGGAACAGGCCGTAGAAGCCGACGAAGACGAACCAGTGGGCAACGCCGATGGTCGACCACTTCAGCATCCGGGTGTGGCCGATCGACTCGACCACCAGCGTCTTCAGCCGGCTCTTGACCGGGCCGAAGCGGGTGCCGTCGGGCTGGCCGGTGCGGATGATCCGCACCATCGCCCGGACGGCCCGGTAGGCCATCACGGACGCCACGATCAGGAACAGGACGCTGATAGTCCCCAGGACGATCTGCAGCGGGCCCGTCATGTTTTCCCCTCCCGTACGCCTGGCGGCGTCGGTCGTCTCCCGCCGGCCACGCGGGCGACGGGGCTGTGTGTGGTGCGCGCCCCGGTGCACCGGCCGGTGGGCCGGCGCCCGGAACGCATGCGGGCAGGCGCAGCCCGCACTCCAGGGCACGATAGCGGGCGCGCTCAGAGGCTACTCGCCGGTAACCCTGGGCGCGGCGCCGCGGATCGGCGAGCCCGGCCGAGGCGCTCCGCCCAGGGGTGACCCGTGACACGTCCCGTCGTCGTCCACCGATGTGCGACGTGACTGCAGCGTCCCTCCCCGCCACCTGGGTTCGCCGACCCGGGCCCGCGGCTGTCAGCTCAGGCCCGTGCCGCGGGGGTGGGTGTCGCCACCTCCGGCCCGCGCCCGCCGCCTGAGCGTTGTACGCCTGGGCTCGCGGCTACGGGCTTGGGCTGCTCAGCCCGCGCGCACCCGACCTCGCGCACGGGGGGTGGCGGTGAAGCGGCGTCCCGTGGGCGCCGGTGCTGCCAGGAGTTCGCGCAGCCGTGCTTCGACGCGGGGCCAGTCGCGGTCGACGTCCTCGTCGGCCACCCGGATCACGCGGACGCCCAGCGCCCGGAGTTCGTCCTCCCGCCGCTTCTCCTCCCAGAGCACCTGCGCCGGTGTCCGACCGCGCCACGGGTCCGTGTACTTCACCTTCCCGTCGAACTCGACCGCGACGGCGGCCGCTCCGAACCAGGCGTCGACCACGCCGACGAGGCGCCCCTCCGTCCGGATCTCCACCTGGAGCTCCGGCGCCGGGAATGCCGCCCCGAGGATGCGCAGGCGGCCCCGCGTCTCCAACGGCGATTCGGCGCGCCCGTCGGCGAGGGCCACCGCGCGGGCGGCGCGGCGGGCGCCCGGCCACCCCTGGAGCGCCGCCGCTCCCTGGGTGAGCTGCTGCACAGTGATGCGTTTCCGGAGCAGTGCGGCGTCCAGTGCGACCACCGCATCGTCGAGCGGCCACCGGCGCACCACGTCGAGCAGGGTGCGAGCGGTGGTGGTCACGCGGAGCGGCCCCTCGGAGGTGACGTCGTCCGGCCCGAGCGGCGCCTGGGTGATGCGGTAGCCCCGTCCCTGCCGGGACAGCCCGGGGTCGGTCAGGCGGATCGGACCCGCGGTGGAGCGCCTCGGGACCGGCAGCTCCCAGAGGTGTGCGGCCGTCTCGTGGCTCAGCGCCACGGTCGGGCGGTCGAGCTCCAGCAGGACGGCGAGGCACTCCAGCCGGTGGCGGGTGCCGTCTGTCGTCGCCGAGCGGACGGCTTCGGCCGTGGCGTGGACGCCGCGACGGAGGCGGACCCAGGTGCCCGACGAGAGGAGGCGGCGGATCTCGGGGTGGTCGTAGCCGGCGCGGCGGGCGTCCCGCGCGGTGAACAGGCCCAGCTGGCGCTCGGCGGCGGCGCGGAGGAGCGGGTGCACCGGTGCAGTGTCGAGCGTGCGCGGCGGTCGCGGTGGGTGGGCGGCGGATCTGTGGATCACTGCGCGGACCGCCACGGGCTTGTGGGTGCCACCCCAGCGTCGTGCCGCTGAGGGCGCGGCCACGAGGCTGGGGTGACGCGGCGAGGGAACGTGTGACGCGGGGCCCGGGAACACCGCCGCGCAGCTTGCCGTTACGGTGGACAGGAAAGTTGAGCGCACCACGCGCAATGCGGTCGCGCTCGGCTCCTCGCACGGACCAGTACCACCCCCAGCACACGGAAGAGAGGCCATCTCCCATGGCTCGAGCGGTCGGTATCGACCTCGGCACCACCAACTCCGTCGTCACCGTCCTCGAGGGCGGTGAGCCGACGGTCATCGCCAACTCCGAGGGTTCGCGCACCACCCCCTCGGTCGTGGCCTTCGCCAAGAACGGCGAGGTCCTCGTCGGGCAGTCGGCGAAGAACCAGGCGGTCACCAACGTCGACCGCACCATCCGGTCGGTCAAGCGCCACATGGGTACCGACTGGAAGACCGACGAGATCGACGGCAAGAAGTACACGCCGCAGGAGATCTCCGCGCGCATCCTGCAGAAGCTCAAGCGCGACGCCGAGACCTACCTGGGCGAGCCGGTCACCGACGCGGTCATCACCGTCCCCGCCTACTTCGAGGACGCCCAGCGCCAGGCCACGAAGGAGGCCGGTGAGATCGCCGGGCTCAACGTCCTGCGCATCGTCAACGAGCCGACCGCGGCCGCGCTGGCCTACGGCCTGGACAAGGGCGAGACCGAGCAGACGATCCTCGTGTTCGACCTCGGTGGCGGCACCTTCGACGTCTCGCTGCTCGAGATCGGCGACGGCGTCATCGAGGTGAAGGCCACCGCCGGTGACAACCACCTCGGTGGTGACGACTGGGACGAGCGCGTGGTCAAGCACCTGGTGCAGACGTTCAACGCCTCCAACGGCATCGACCTGTCCAAGGACAAGCTGGCCATGCAGCGGCTGCGCGAGGCGGCCGAGAAGGCCAAGATCGAGCTGTCGGGCGCGCAGTCGACGAACGTCAACCTGCCCTACATCACCGCCGGCGCCGAGGGCCCGCTGCACCTGGACGTCACGATGACCCGCGCCGAGTTCCAGCGGCTGACCCAGGACCTGCTCGACCGCACCCGGGCGCCGTTCAACCAGGCGATCCGCGACGCCGGCATCTCCGTCGGCGACATCGACCACGTGGTCCTGGTGGGTGGCTCGACCCGCATGCCGGCCGTCACCGAGCTGGTGCGCGAGCTGACCGGCGGCAAGGAGCCCAACAAGGGCGTCAACCCCGACGAGGTCGTGGCCATCGGCGCCGCGCTCCAGGCCGGTGTCCTCCGCGGCGAGGTCAAGGACGTCCTGCTGCTCGACGTCACCCCGCTGTCCCTGGGCATCGAGACCAAGGGCGGGATCATGACCAAGCTCATCGAGCGGAACACCACGATCCCGACCAAGCGCTCGGAGATCTTCACGACGGCCGACGACAACCAGCCCTCCGTGCAGATCCAGGTGTTCCAGGGCGAGCGCGAGATGGCGATGTACAACAAGAAGCTCGGCATGTTCGAGCTGACCGGGCTGCCCCCGGCGCCGCGCGGCGTCCCGCAGATCGAGGTCGCCTTCGACATCGACGCCAACGGCATCGTCCACGTCCACGCCAAGGACCTGGGCACCGGCAAGGAGCAGTCGATGACCATCACCGGCGGCTCGGCCCTCCCCAAGGAGGACATCGAGCGGATGATGAAGGACGCCGAGGCGCACGCCGAGGAGGACAAGCGCCGCCGCGAGGAGGCCGAGACCCGCAACCTCGCCGAGTCGCTGCAGTACCAGACCGAGAAGTTCCTGGCCGAGAACGGCGACAAGATCCCGGCCGAGAAGAAGGACGAGCTCGGCGAGGCGCTCACCGAGCTGCGCTCGGCCCTCGGCGGCTCGGACATCGACGCCATCAAGTCCGCCCAGGAGAAGGTGGCCCGGGTGTCCCAGGAGGTCGGCGGGGCGCTCTACGCCCAGCAGGCCGAGGCGGCCGGCGGAGCGCCCGGCGCCGAGGCCGGTGCCGAGGCGGGTGCCGGTGCGGCGGGTGGCCAGGCCGCGGGTGACGACGACGTCGTCGACGCCGAGATCGTCGACGAGGACACCGACCGCCGATGACGGACAGGGAAGAGCAGCCGCGGGTCGTGATCCGCGACAGGCGGCGCATCGACCCCATCACTGGCGCAGTGCGGACGCCGGCCGGCGAGCAGCCGGCCGGCGTCCGGCCCGGTACCGACCTCCCAGGGGAGCAGATGAGCGAGCACGACATGCCGGCCGCCGATGAGGCCGCGGGCGCGCAGCAGGGCACGGGGCCGCAGCAGGACCCGGCGGCGCAGCAGGGGACCGAGCCGCAGGGGGGTGCCGCGCCGCAGTCGGCGGCGGACGGCGACCTGGCGCAGCAGCTGACCGAGCGCACCGAGGACCTGCAGCGGGTCACCGCCGAGTACGCCAACTACCGGCGGCGGGTGGACCGTGACCGGTCGCTCGTCGTCGACCAGGCCGCGGAGCGGTTCGCGACCCAGCTGTTCCCGATCGTCGACGACATCGAGCGGGCCCGTGACCACGGCGACCTCACCGGCGCCTTCAAGCTGGTCGCCGACCGCATCCTCGGGTTGCTCGACGGCCTCGGGGTCGAGGCGTTCGGCAAGGCCGGCGACGAGTTCGACCCGTCGCTGCACGAGGCCGTCATGCACGAGACCTCCGCCGAGGTGAGCGTCCCGACGGCCACCACCGTGCTGCGGCAGGGCTTCCGCCGGGGCGAGCGGGTGCTGCGGACCGCCATGGTCGCCGTCACCGAGCCGGAGGCGCCTGCGCGCGCCGAGTCCGCGGCGTCCGCCGAGTCCGGGGAGGCCGCCGAGCCCACCGACCAGGCCGCCGGCTGAGCGGCGTCCGACCGAGCGCGAGAGGGGGCGTCCGATGAGCACCCGTGACTTCATCGAGAAGGACTACTACGGCGCGCTCGGCGTTCCCCAGGACGCCGACGCGGCCGCGATCAAGAAGGCCTACCGCAAGCTGGCCACGGAGCTGCACCCGGACAAGAACCCGGGCAACACCGAGGCCGAGGCGCGGTTCAAGGAGGTCTCCGAGGCCTACGACGTGCTCTCCGATCCCAAGCGGCGCGGTGAGTACGACGACGCGCGACGCCTGTTCGGCGCCGGGGGAGCCGGTGCCCGTGCCGGGTTCCCCGGCGGCTTCCCGGGCGCCGGGCCCGGCGGGCAGCCCTTCGACCTCGGCGACCTGTTCGGCGCAGCCGGCGCCGGGGCGGGCGCCCGGGGGGCCGGTGGCCTGGGCGACATCCTGGGCGGGCTGTTCGGTGGGGCCGGTGGCGCGCGTGCGCGCAGCCAGGCCGCGTCCGGGCCCGCGCGGGGTCAGGACGTCGAGACCGAGGCGACGCTCTCCTTCGAGGAGGCCGTGCTCGGCGTCACCGTGCCGCTGCGGATGCAGAGCCCGGGCAGCTGCCCGACCTGCGCCGGCAGCGGCGCCCGCCCCGGCACCTCCCCGCACACCTGCCCGGTGTGCCAGGGCGCTGGTGTGACCAGTCGGAGCCAGGGCGCCTTCGCCTTCTCCGAGCCGTGCCGCAACTGCCGCGGCAGCGGCCAGGTCGTCGAGGACCCGTGCCCCACCTGCGCCGGGAGCGGGGTCACCAGCCAGACCCGCACCATCACCGTGCGGATCCCGGCGGGGGTCAAGGACGGTCAGCGGATCCGGCTGCCCGGCAAGGGAGCACCCGGGCGGCGCGGTGGCCCGGCCGGCGACCTGTTCGTCGTCGTCCACGTCGCGGAGCACCAGCTGTTCGGGCGCAAGGGCGAGGACCTCACCCTGACCGTGCCGATCACCTTCGCCGAGGCGGCGCTGGGCACCACGCTGACCGTGCCGACCCTGGACGGCACCGTGTCCCTCAAGGTGCCCGCCGGCACCGCGAGCGGCCGCACGCTGCGGGTCCGCGGGCGGGGGGTGCCCACCAAGGGCCGCACCGGCGACCTGCTCGTGACCGTCGAGATCGCCGTCCCCGCGCGGCTGACCCCGGCGCAGCGCAAGGCGGTCGAGGCCCTGGCCGAGGAGATGGACGAGGACCCGCGCCCGCAGATCACCGCCGCGGTGCGGCGTGGAGGTGAGGGATGACCAGGCCGTCGGGTGGCCCGCTCGGTGAGGCGGGCCCGGCCGTCGCCGACGACGCCCCGGTGTTCGTGATCTCCGTGGCGGCCCAGCTGGCCGGGATGCACGCGCAGACGCTGCGGCAGTACGACCGGCTGGGGCTGGTCAGCCCCGGCCGGACCTCCGGCGGAGGGCGGCGGTACAGCCCCCGCGACGTCGCACTGCTGCGCGAGGTGCAGCGGCTGTCGCAGGAGGACGGGGTCAACCTGGCCGGCATCAAGCGGATCATCGAGCTGGAGTCCCAGGTCGAGGCGCTGCAGGCCCGGGTGCACGAGCTGCTCGAGGAGCTGCAGCACTCCGAGAACCGGCGAATGGCCGCGGAGGCGGCGATCCCGGCGGCCTACCGGGCCGATCTGGTGCCGCACCGGCGGCAGAGCTCGGCCCTCGTCGTCTGGCGCCCGGGAGGTGCCCGGTGAGCGGGCCGGACGCCGACGCCCACGAGGCATTCGTCTCGCTGGAGCGGGAGATCGGTCTGCTGCTCCGGCGGTCCCGGGCCATCTCGACCCGGCTGGCGCGTGAGCTGCACCCCGATCTGGACGGCGCCGCGTACGGGCTGCTGGCGCTGTTGCAGGACGCCGGGCCGCTGCGGGCCAGTGACCTGGTCGCGCGGCTGGGGCTGGACAAGAGCACCGTCAGCCGCCAGTTGTCCAGCCTCGTGGACCTGGGACTGGTCGACCGGGCGGCGGACCCCGACGACGGCCGGGCGCAGGTGCTGAGGCCGTCCGCCGAGGGGGCCGCGCGGCTGGCCGGCATCCGGACGGCCCGCCGGGCCCGCTGGGAGAGCGACCTCGCCGACTGGCCGGCCGAGGACGTCGCGACGCTCGCCGTCCTCCTCGAGCGACTGAACCGGATCGGCGAGGCGCGCGAGGCAGAGTCCACGGAGCGCTGACCCGCCCGGCCGGGGGTGGCCGACGACACAGGAAGCTTCGTTGCAGACCGCAACCATATGATCGTATGGTTGCGGTCTACAAGCGTTTTCTCCGTCCTGAGGACGTCCCATGCCCATGCACCCCGACACACGTGACCGCCTCACCGCCGGCGTCGCCCAGCTGATCCGCGCCGGACGGCACCTGAGCTCCCGCGCGGCCGTGCAACTGCACGGCGACCTGCCGTCGTTCGGCTGGCCCCTGCTCGCCCCGCTGGAACGGCAGGACGACCTCCGCTGCAGCGCGCTCGCCGCCCTCGCCGGGGTCGACGGCTCCGTCGCCAGCCGGCAGCTGGCCGCCCTGGAGCGGGCAGGCTACGTCCACCGCCGCCCCGATCCCCGCGACGGCCGGGCCGCGCTCTTCCGGCTCACCGACCAGGGAGCCCGGGCGCTCGCCACCTCGCGGGCGCTGCGTGCGGAGTGGGCGCTGACCGCCCTGGCCGGCTGGGACGAGGCGGACGCCCGGCGGCTCGCCGATCTGCTCGATCGGCTGGTGGCCGACATCGACGTCGTCGGCGGGCAGCCGCGCATCGATCCCGTGGCGGCGGCCCGATGACCGCCCGGCCCTCGCTCCCGCCCCGTTCTGCGCCAGTTCCGTCCAGGAGTCCCGTGAGCACCGTCCAGACCTCCGCGCCCGAGGCGCCCGTCGAGCAGCAGGGGAGGATGACGCACCGTCAGGTGCTGGAGGCCCTCTCCGGCATGTTGCTGGCGATGTTCGTGGCGTTCCTGTCCTCGACCGTCGTCTCCAACGCGCTGCCGACGATCATCACCGAGCTGCGGGGCACGCAGAACCAGTACACCTGGGTGATCACGGCGACCCTGCTGGCCTCGACGGCGTCCACGCCGATCTGGGGCAAGCTCGCCGACCTGTTCAGCAAGAAGCTGCTGATCCAGCTGTCGATCGTCATCTTCATCGTCGGCTCGATGCTGGCCGGCCTCGCGCAGTCGGTGGACACGCTCATCGCGTGGCGCGTCCTGCAGGGCCTGGGCCTCGGCGGCCTGCAGGCGCTGGTGCAGATCGCGATGGCCGCGATGATCAGCCCGCGCGAGCGCGGTCGCTACTCCGGTCTGCTGGGTGCCGTCATGGCGGTCGCCACGGTCGGCGGTCCGCTGCTGGGCGGCCTGCTGGTCGACACCAGCTGGCTCGGCTGGCGCTGGTGCTTCTACGTCGGCGTCCCGTTCGCCGCCGTCGCGCTGGTGCTGCTGCAGCGCACCCTGCACCTGCCGGTGACGAAGCGAGCCGTGACGATCGACTACCTCGGTGCCGCCCTCCTCGCCGCTGCGGTCTCGGCCCTGCTCATCTGGGTCACCCTGGCCGGCAGCAGCTTCGCGTGGGCCTCGGTCGAGACGGCGCTGTTCCTCGGCGGGGCGGCGCTGGCAGTGGTGGCGTTCCTCGTGACCGAGCTGCGGGCCGCGGAGCCGATCGTGCCGCTGCGGCTGTTCCGGGACCGCACCACCACGCTCGCCATCATCGCCAGCGTCGCCGTCGGCATGGCGATGTTCGGCTCCACGGTGTTCCTGGGCCAGTACCTGCAGATCTCCCGCGGGTACTCGCCCACCGAGGCCGGGCTGCTCACCATCCCGATGGTCGGCGGCCTGCTGATCTCCTCCACGGTCTCCGGTCTGCTCATCACCCGGTTCGGCCGGTGGAAGTCCTACCTGACGGCCGGTTCGGTCCTGGTCGTCGCCGGCTTCGCGCTGCTCGCGACGATCGATCACGAGACCGACATGGTCCTGCTGAGCTTCTTCCTGTTCGTGCTCGGCGTCGGGATCGGGATGAGCATGCAGAACCTCGTCCTCGCCGTGCAGAACACCGTGGCGGCGACCGATCTGGGGGCGGCGAGCTCCGCGGTCGCCTTCTTCCGCAGCCTCGGCGGCACGATCGGCGTCTCGGTGCTCGGTGCGGTGCTGAGCAACCACGTCGGGAACCTGATCCGGGGCGGCCTGGCCGACATCCCCGGTGCGGCCGAGGCCGCCGCGGCAGGTGGCGGGGACATCGGCCTGGCCGATCTCGCGGATGCGCCGGCGCCGATCCAGGAGCTCATCCGCATCTCCTACGGCGACGCGACCGGCCGGGTCTTCCTGATCTCCGCCGTCGTGGCGGTCGTCGCCGTCCTCGCGGTGCTGTTCATCCGCGAGGTGGCGCTGCGCACCGAGACCGGTGACGAGCGCCAGGCGGCCGAGCGTTCCGACGCCGTGCGCATCGACACCGACGCCATCGAGGGCCGGGACGCCGGGGGCGAGCGCACCGACGAGGTGGCGCACGCCGGATCCGGGGCCGCCACCCGCTGACCTGACCGTCCGACGGCCCGTCTCCCTCGGGGAGGCGGGCCGTCGCCGTTCAGCCGGAGGTCACCCCTCCAGCGAGGCGTCCAGCGTGATCTCGGTACCGGCCAGCGCCTTGCTCACCGGGCAGCCGGCCTTGGCCGCCTGCGCGGCCTTGTCGAAGCCGGCGGCGTCCAGGCCGTCGACCTCGCCGCGCACGGTGAGCTTGACCCCGGTGATCGCCGGGGCTCCGTCCTGCTGGCCGAGCGTGACGTCGGCCGAGACCTCGAGCGACTGCGGGGTGCCGCCGGCCTTGCCGATCTCACTGGAGAGCGCCATGGCGAAGCAGGCGGAGTGCGCCGCCGCGATCAGCTCCTCGGGGCTGGTGGCACCGGCTGCCTCGTCGGCGGTGCGCTTGGGGAACGACACCTCGTAGGTGCCGATCTTGGAGCTGGAGAGCTCCACCTGTCCCGAGCCCTCCTGGAGGGTCCCGTTCCAGGCGGTGCGGGCGGTACGAGTGGGCATGTCGTCCCTTCGGGCCGTGGCCGCCCCTGGCTCGGGCGGCACCGTGGCCGCCCTCCTACCCGCTCGGGCGGAGCCCTACCGTCCGGACTCGGCCTGCTCCGCGGCCGCGCCGTTGACCCGGTCGGTGAGCAACCGGAGCCGGGCCTTCAGGTCGTCGAACTCGCTGGCGTCGAACCCGATCGCGCCGATCATCTCCTCGGAGATGGCCATGGCCTTGTCCTGCAGCGCCCGGCCCGCGTCGGTGAGCGCGATCGAGACCGACCGCTCGTCCTCGACCCGCCGGTGGCGGGTGACCAGCCCCGCGGCCGTCAGGCGCTTGAGCAGCGGCGACAGCGTGCCGCTGTCCAGGGCCAGGCGGGAGCCGAGCTGGCCGACCGTCTGGTTGTCGGACTCCCAGAGGAGCAGCATCACCAGGTACTGGGGGTAGGTCAGACCGATCGCGTCGAGCATGGGGCGGTACCGCGCGGTCACCGCCCGGGACGCGGCGTACAGCGCGAAGCACAGCTGATCGTCGAGTGCGACGCTCGGGGCTGGCAGGGCGGTCATGTCGCCAGTCTAGGGGCTGGCGTCAGCGGACTCGGGACTTTCCGCCCTTGCGCCTCCCCGGATGGGCGACCTAACGGCCGGTGGGGACCCGCGGGGACGGTCGAACGGGCAGAGTTGAGCGGAACAGACTCAACCCATGGTTCGTTGCAGGAGTCGATGGCGCCGCCCACGGACGGACGGCGTCCCCCAGCCACCCGAAAGGACGTGCGTCCGAGCATGGAGAGCAAGCTCACGACCCGCTCGCAGGAGGCCGTCGCCGGCGCTCAGCGTCTCGCCGTCGGCCGGGGTCAGGCGGCCCTGGAGCCGCTGCACCTGTTGGTCGCCCTGCTGGAGCAGGCCGACGGCATCGCCGGTCCACTGCTGACCGCGGTCGGTGCCGACCCGGCCGACGTGCGCAGCAAGGCCGACGCCGCGCTGCGCCGCATGCCGAGCGTCAGCGGCGCGACGGTCTCCGCGCCCGCACCCTCGCGCGAGTTCCTCCGGGTGATCAACGCCGCGTCGGAGCAGGCCGGGGCCCTCGGCGACGAGTACGTCTCCACGGAGCACCTGCTGGTCGGGCTGGCCGGCTCGGAGGGCGAGGCCGGGGCCGTGCTCACCAGCGCCGGTGCCACCCGTGACGCGCTGCTGGCGGCCTTCCGCACTGTGCGCGGCAACCGCAAGGTGACCAGCGCCGACCCCGAGGCCACCTACCAGGCGCTCGAGAAGTTCGCCGTCGACCTGACCGAGCGCGCCCGTGACGGCAAGATCGACCCGGTCATCGGCCGCGACACCGAGATCCGCCGCGTGGTGCAGGTGCTCTCCCGCCGGACCAAGAACAACCCCGTCCTCATCGGCGAGCCGGGTGTCGGCAAGACGGCCATCGTCGAGGGCCTGGCCCAGCGGATCGTCGCCGGTGACGTCCCGGAGAGCCTCAAGGGCAAGCGGCTCATGGCGCTGGACCTGGCGTCCATGGTCGCCGGCGCGAAGTACCGCGGTGAGTTCGAGGAGCGGCTGAAGGCCGTCCTGCAGGAGATCACCGAGGCCGAGGGCGAGATCATCACCTTCATCGACGAGCTGCACACCATCGTCGGTGCCGGCGCGACCGGCGACGGCGCCATGGACGCCGGCAACATGATCAAGCCGATGCTCGCCCGCGGCGAGCTCCGCATGGTCGGCGCCACCACGCTCGACGAGTACCGCGAGCACATCGAGAAGGATCCGGCGCTGGAGCGGCGCTTCCAGCAGGTCTTCGTCGGCGAGCCCAGCGTCGAGGACACCATCGGCATCCTGCGCGGCCTCAAGGAGCGCTACGAGGTGCACCACGGCGTGCGCATCACCGACGGCGCGATCGTCGCCGCCGCCACGCTGTCGGACCGGTACGTCACGTCCCGGTTCCTGCCCGACAAGGCGATCGACCTGGTGGACGAGGCCGCCAGCCGGCTGCGCATGGAGATCGACAGCCGGCCGGTGGAGGTCGACGAGGTCGAGCGCGCCGTCCGGCGGCTGGAGATCGAGGAGATGGCGCTGGCCAAGGAGGACGACCCGTCGTCCCTCGAGCGGCTGGCCGCGCTGCGCGAGGACCTCGCCGACAAGCGCGAGGAGCTGGCCGAGCTGACCGCGCGCTGGCAGCAGGACAAGAGCGCCATCACCCGCATCCAGCAGATCAAGGAGGAGCTGGAGCGGCTGCGGCTGGAGGCCGAGCGCGCGGAGCGCGAGGGTGAGCTCGCCCGGGTCGCCGAGCTGCGCTACGGGCGCCTGCCGCAGCTGGAGAAGGCGCTGACCGAGGCCGAGGCGTCGGTCGAGGAGCAGGCCTCCATGCTGAAGGAGGAGGTCGGCCCCGACGACATCGCCGAGGTCGTCCAGGCCTGGACCGGCATCCCCGCCGGCCGGCTGCTGGAGGGCGAGACCCAGAAGCTGCTGCGCATGGAGGAGGAGCTCGGTGGGCGGGTCGTCGGGCAGCCGGATGCGGTGCGGGCGGTCTCCGACGCCGTCCGGCGGGCGCGCTCCGGCGTCGCAGACCCCGACCGGCCGACCGGCTCGTTCCTGTTCCTCGGCCCCACCGGCGTCGGCAAGACCGAGCTGGCGAAGGCGCTGGCGGGCTTCCTGTTCGACGACGAGCGGGCCATGGTCCGCGTCGACATGAGCGAGTACTCCGAGAAGCACTCGGTGGCCCGGCTCGTGGGGGCCCCTCCCGGCTACGTCGGCTACGAGGCCGGCGGTCAGCTCACCGAGGCGGTGCGCCGCCGTCCGTACACCGTCGTCCTGCTCGACGAGGTGGAGAAGGCGCACCCCGACGTCTTCGACGTCCTGCTGCAGGTGCTCGACGACGGGCGGCTGACCGACGGCCAGGGCCGGACCGTGGACTTCCGCAACACGATCCTGATCCTGACGTCGAACCTCGGATCGCAGATCATCGCCGACCAGTCGGTGCCCGAGGAGCGGCGCCGCGACGCCGTGCTGGGCGTCGTGCGGTCGCACTTCAAGCCGGAGTTCCTCAACCGCCTCGACGACGTCGTGGTGTTCCGGGCGCTGGGCAGCGAGGAGCTGACCGGGATCGTCGACATCCAGGTCGGCGTCCTGGCCCGCCGGCTGGCCGCCCGCCGGCTGACCCTGACGGTCACCGATGCCGCGCGCGACTGGCTGGCGCTCAACGGCTTCGACCCGGTCTACGGGGCCCGGCCGCTGCGCCGGCTGGTGCAGTCGGCGATCGGCGACCAGCTGGCCAAGGCGCTGCTGGCCGGGGAGATCCGGGACGGCGACGAGGTCGTCGTCGACTGGCCGGGTGGTGACGTCGAGGGGCTGCGCGTCACCCGCGGCGCGTAACCGCCCGCGGGCGGGCCTGGCCCCCGTCGCCGCGCCCGCCGGGCCCCCTGCGGTCCGGTGGGCGCGCCGTCCGATCGGGTGGGACCGCGTGCCCTGCTGGTCCCCGCCCGCGTCGTCGTCGATGATCGCGGCGACGACGGGGACCGGGGAGGCGGAGGCACGATGACGGCGGGGCAGGACGACCAGCACGGCCAGCAGCAGGGGCAGCCCGAGGGGCAGGGCGACCGGCCGCAGCCGGGGTGGGGTCAGCCCTCGGGCCAGCCGCCCCACGGCCAGCCGCCCCACGGCCAGCCGCCCTACGGGGGTCAGCCCCCGTACGGAGGTCAGCCCCCGTACGGAGGTCAGCCCCCGTACGGAGGTCAGCCGCCGTACGGAGGGCAGCCGCCCTACGGCCAGGGACCGCAGAACCCGTACGGCCAGAACCCGTACGGCCAGAACCCGTACGGCCAGAACCCGTACGGCTACGCCCCCGCGCCCTCGGCCCCCACGGGCGGAGGGCCCGGCACGCCGGCACCCCTGGACCGCCCGGTCACGGTGCGCGCCGGGATCGGCGCCTTCCTCGCCGCACTGGTGCTCAGCGCCGTCGCCGCCGTCGCCACGCTGCTCAACTGGGACGAGTTCGTGGCCTGGACGCTGGACGAGTCGGGCACCGACCTGGAAGGGCCCGAGTTCGAGGGCCTCGACCCCGAGGCGTTCGCCGAGATCATCGGCCAGATCACGATCGGCATCACGGTCCTGGTGCTCGCGCTGCAGTTGCTGTTCCTGTGGTTCGCCTGGCAGGGCCGCAACTGGGCGCGGATCGTGCTGTGGGTCCTCGGTGGCCTCACGCTGCTCACCGGCCCGTTCAACGCCGTTGCCAGCGGGCCGCTGCCGTTCGTCAACACGCTCACGTGGTTCCAGCTCGCCCTCACCGCCGCCGGGGTCGTGCTGCTGGCGGCGAAGCCGTCCAACGACTGGTACCGCTTCCGCAAGTGGCAGCGCGCCACCGGGCAGGGCTGAGCCGGGGCGGCCCTCAGCCGGGACCGGCGTTCACCCAGTCCCGCGTCGTGCGCGCCGCCAGGCTGGTCGCCGCCGCGACCGACAGCACGAGCAGGAGGAGCGCGACGACGGTGGTGCCACCCGCGGTGAACATCGTGGACAGCAGCACCACCGCCAGCACGATCGTCGCGACCAGCCCGGTCCACCGGCCCCACCGGTGGCGGCCCGCCAGCGCCCAGGCCGAGACGCCGTAGCCGACCCCGAGGACGAGCGGGACGGTGGTGTTGACCAGCAGGAACTGCTGCGCCTCGTCCCGGGTGAGCCCGCCCTCGGTCAGCACCTCGACGACGCCCTCACGCCCGAGCCAGGTGATCGTCACGTAGAGCACGAGCAGGGCGGCGAGGGTCGCCAGCAGGGCGATGGCGACCCTCGCCGACGGCGGTGCCTGCCGGGTCGGGTCTCCGTCGGCGGGGCGGGGGCGGGGTTCGCGCGGCACGCGTCCAGCCTGGCAGACGGCCCGGCCGCAGCACCGCGCCCGCGGCCGGCGCACGCGCGATCGTGACCCCGCCGTCGCACGGGAACAGACAGGATCACCACCATGACGCGCACCCCGACCCGCCGCGTTCTGCTCATCGCCGTCTCCAGCCTGGCGATCACGCTGAGCGCCTGCGGCTCCGACGACCCTGCCGGCAGCACCGCCGGCACCACCCCCGCCACCACCAGCTCCGCGCCGGAGACGAGTGCGGCGGCGCCGGCCTTCGACGGGCCGTTCGGCGAGGGCTGCGCAGCGGTGCCCGCCGAGGGCCCGGGCAGCTTCGAGGGCATGAGCGCCGATCCGGTGGCCACCGCGGCCGGCAACACCCCGGCGCTGTCGACCCTCGTGCAGGCCGTGCAGGCCGCGAACCTGGTCGAGACCCTGAACACCACGGAGGACATCACCGTCCTGGCACCGTCGAACCCGGCGTTCGAAGCCCTCCCCCCGGACGCGCTGAACGGGCTGCTCGCCGACACCCCGGCGTTGACCGCGGTGCTCACCCACCACCTCATCCCGGGCCGCCTGGCCGCGGACGAGCTGGCCGGCACGCACGCCACGCTGAGCAACGACGAGGTGACCATCGAGCGCTCCGGCGAGAACTTCACCATCGGCGCCGAGGCGACCATCGTCGGCGAGGACGCGACGGTGGTGTGCGGCAACGTGCAGACGGCGAACGCGACCGTCTACATCATCGACCAGGTGCTCCAGCCCGCCGGCCTGTGAGGGCCGGTGCGTCGCCCGGACTCCGCCGGGCGAGGCGCTCAGTAGGGTCCGTGCCATGGAGAAGGACCTCGTTCCCCCCCACACCTCGTCCCTCGGCGCGGGCCCCTGGAGCGAGGCCTCGCTGCCCGACCGCGACCGGCTGCTGCAGCTGATCCTCGACCTCGCCGTGGTGCACGGGAAGGTCACGCTCTCCTCCGGGCAGGAGGCCGACTGGTACATCGACATGCGCCGGCTCACGCTGCACCACGAGGGCGCGCCGCTGGTCGGGCGCGTGATGCGGCAGCTCACCGGCGACCTGCGCTACGACGTCGTCGGCGGGCTCACCCTCGGCGCCGACCCGGTCGCCACGGCGATGCTGCACGCCGCCGCGGCGGGCGAGGGCTTCCTCGACGCCTGCGTCGTCCGCAAGGCGGGCAAGGCCCACGGCCTGCAGCGCCGGATCGAGGGGCCGGACGTCGCCGGCCGCGCCGTCCTGGTCGTCGAGGACGTCTCCACCACCGGCGGCAGCCCGCTGACCGCGGCGCAGGCGTTGCAGGAGGCCGGCGCGGAGGTGGTCGCGATCGCGGTGATCGTCGACCGCGGTGGGCGCGCGGCGGTGGAGGAGGCCGGTTTCGAGTACCGGGCCGCCTTCACCCTCGCCGACCTCGACCTCGCCTAGCCCGTCCGTGGGGGGGGGGGGGGGGGGGGGGGGGGGGGGGGGGGGGGGGGGGGGGGGGGGGGGGGGGGGGGGGGGGGGGGGGGGGGGGGGGGGGGGGGGGGGGGGTTGTCCCCCCCCAACCCCCCCCCCCCCCCCAACAGCGGCGCTAGATCAGTCCAGCGCGATCGGCATCAGCATGCTGAGGTCGCCGGACCGGCCCGGTGCCCGCATGACCAGCGGCGCGATCGGCCCGTCGAGGTCGAGCACC